>CACWQW010000104.1 GCA_902763085.1 Dongibacter bovis | reverse complement strand
AGCGGCACCTTGCTCTGAATTTCATATTTTCCCTGATGGGACTGATGGAAGCGCAGCGCGCGCTCCTTAACGTCGAATTTTTCAAACTTTTCTTTTTTCGGCTTGCTCATGCGGCATTCGTCTCCTTCACTTCGTGAAATGATAAAAAGCAATTTGCATTACTTTATTTGTAAAGTTGTAAGGTTGCATTTATTATACATATCTCGACGGGAAAAGCAAATACATAATATTTATCGTTATGATAAATTGCTTTAATTTTGCGAAAACTTCAGCAGTCTCTGCATCCCCCGCGGAGCGGACACAGCGGGAGACGCTGCACGCACAAGCCTTTCGCAATCGTCGCAGTCCTCGTGCCGGAGTGACAAGCGCGGCTCTAGCGAGACGCGCGGCGGAAATAACAGGAACGATAAAAGGCACCTGCCCATCTTTCGATGTGACAGGTGCCTTTTGGTTGCGTGCTTAGTTCGCTGATGTTCGTGCGGATGACGATGCCGCCCGCCGTGATGAGCATGAGCTCCTGGTCGGGATGCACGACGCGCAGGCCGATGACATCACCCGTCTTCTCCGTGACCTTGAGGTTGATGAGGCCCTTGCCGCCGCGCGTCTGCAGGCGGTACTCGCCCGTCTCCGTGCGCTTGCCGTAGCCCTCGGCCGTGACCGTGAGCACTTCGGCGTTCGGCTTGAGCGTGTCCATGCCGATGACCTCGTCGCCGTCGTTGAGGCGGATGCCCTTCACGCCGTGCGCCTGGCGGCCCATCGCGCGCACATCGTCCTCGCTGAAGACGATGGCCATGCCCCATTTCGTGCCGAGGATGACATCGTGTGCGCCGCTCGTGAACTTGACGCCGATGAGGTCGTCGTCCTCGTCGAGGTTGATGGCGTTGAGCCCGCCCTTGTGCAGGTTCTGGAACTCGATGATGCTCGTCTTTTTCACGATGCCTTTCTTCGTCGCCATGAAGAGGTAGTCGTTCGGGTTGAACTCCTTGACCTGGATGATGGCCCGGATGCTCTCGCCCTCCTGCAGCTGCAGCAGGTTGATGATGGCCGTCCCCTTCGCCGTGCGGCTCGCCTCGGCGATCTCATACGCCTTGAGATGGTAGACGCGACCGCGGTTCGTGAAGAAGAGGATCGTGTGGTGCGTCGTCGTGATGAGCATGTCCTCGACGAAATCTTTCTCCTTCGTCGGCATGCCCTTGATGCCCTTGCCGCCGCGGTTCTGGCGGCGGTAGGTATCGAGCGGGATGCGCTTGATGTAGTTGTTGTGCGTGAGCGTGATCACGACGTCTTCCTCGGCGATGAGGTCTTCGACGTTGATCTCGCTCGTGTCGATCGTGAGCTTCGTGCGGCGCGCGTCACCGTATTTCTTCTTGACCTCGGTGAGCTCGTCCTTGATGATGCCGAGGATGCGCGACTCGTCCGCGAGGATCGCCTTGTACTCCTCGATGGCCTTCAAGGTCTCCTGGTACTCCTGCTCGATCTTCTCGCGCTCGAGGCCGGTGAGGCGCTGCAGGCGGAGGTCGAGGATGGCCTGCGCCTGCTTGTCGCTGAGATGGAAGCCCTCCATGAGCGCCGTCTTCGCGATGTCAGCCGTGCGGCTCTCGCGGATGGTCGTGATGACCGCATCGAGATGGTCGAGCGCGATTGGAGCACCTGCTTGAGGTTCAGCACCTGCGGCTTGCCGTCGACGAGCGCGAGCATGATGACGCCGAAGCTGTCCTGGAGCTTCGTATGCTTGTAGAGCTGGTTGAGGATGACGTTCGCGTTCGCGTCGCGGCGCAGGTCGATGACGATGCGCATGCCGGAGCGGTCCGACTCGTCGTTGAGCGCCGTGATGCCCTCGATCTCCTTGTCGCGCACGAGCTGCGCGATGCTCTCGACGAGCTTTGCCTTGTTCACCTGGTACGGCAGCTCCGTCACGATGATGCGCGGCTTGCCGTTCGAGAGCGTCTCGATGCGGGCGTTCGCGCGCATCTTGATGACGCCGCGTCCCGTCTGGTAGGCGCTCTTGATGCCCTCGCTGCCGAGGATGAGGCCCGCCGTCGGGAAATCCGGCCCCTTGATGACCTGCATGAGGTCCTCGACCGTCGCCTCGGGGTGGTCGATGAGCATGAGCGTGCCGTCGATGACCTCGCCCATGTTATGCGGCGGGATGTTCGTCGCCATGCCGACCGCGATGCCGCTCGTGCCGTTCACGAGCAGCTGCGGGAACTTCGCCGGCAGCAC
>CACWQW010000103.1 GCA_902763085.1 Dongibacter bovis | reverse complement strand
CGAGTACGACATCAAGGCGGACGCCATCGAGGGCGTCGTGCCGGAGATCACGATCCACATCGAGTGCGATACGCATCCTGAGGATGGGACGATCGCGTTCGACTTCACGAAGAATGCGGATTCCCTGCCCTGCGGTCTCAATATGTGCGAGGCGACGACGCTCGCGAGCGCGGTGACGGGCGTGCTGAACCGCATGCCCTGCGACATCCCCTGCAACGACGGGGCGATGAGTCAGATCAAGGTGAAGATGCGCGAGGGCTGCGTCATCGGCAAGGCGAAGGCGCCCTATTCGTCCTCGATGGCGACGACGAACCTCGCGGACCGCGTGATCTCCGGCGTGCAGGCGCTCATGAACGAGATCACGGACAAGAAAGGCATGGCGGAGGGCGGCGCGACGCAGTGCCCGGCGGTCGCCGTCGTCTCCGGCAAGGATTGGCGCAAGGGCGGTGCTCCCTATGTCAACCAGATCTTCTGCGGCATGACGGGCGGCCCCGCCGTCAACGGCTACGATGGCTGGGTGACGTACCAGTACCCCGTCACGGGCGGCGCGATGAACTGGAACTCGACGGAGGTGCTCGAGCAGCAGTACCCGTTCAAGGTGCTCTCTGAGGAAGTCCTGCCGGACTCTGTCGGCGCGGGCAAATACGACTCGGCGCCCTCGTGCAAGTTCGTCATGACGGCGCGCAAGGACCCCGTGACGTGCGCGTACAGCTGCGACGGCATCGACAACCCGCCGAAGGGTGCGGCGGGCGGCCTGGACGGTCACAAATCCGCCGCGTGGAAATACAAGCTCGCCGCGGGCGAGGCCTCGCGCGAGGAGCTGCCGCCCTTTGCGGAGCCCGCCATCTCGAAGGACGAAGCGATCGTCTCGGAGAGCTCGTCGGGCGGCGGCCGGATGTCGAGGCGAGCGAGAAGCTGCGCGCCGCGATGAAGGCTGCGCGTTGATGGGAGGGTATGACCATGTCGAAATATGCATGTGTTGATGTCGGCGGTACGTTTACGGATGCCGCTGTGGTAGATGAAAATGGCAGCGTCAATGTGTTCAAGTCTCCGACGACGCCGCATGACTGGACGGAGGGCATCCTCGGCGCGCTGCGCGTCGCGGCCGAGCACTACGAGGAGCCGTTCGAGGAATTCCTCAAGGACATCAGCGTCGTGAACGCCGGCATCTTCACGCACGGCTCGACGATCGCGACGAACGCCGTCGTCGAGAAGAAGTGCGGCAAGGTCGGCATCCTCTGCACGGAGGGATTCCGCGATGTCTTCCTGTTCCGCGAGGGGCCGAACAAGAACCCGTTCGACATGTTCCTCGACTACCCGGAGCCTTTCGTGCCGCGCTACCTCACGCTGCCGGTCAAGGAGCGCATCAACTCCGAGGGCGGCGTCGACACGCCGCTCGACGAGGAGGCGGTGCGGGCGCAGACGCGCGTGCTCAAAGGGTACAACGTCGAGGCCATTGCCGTCTGCTTTCTCTGGTCAACGGTGAATCCCGCGCATGAGCGGCGGGCGCGAGAGATCATCCACGAGGTCTGGCCGGAGGTCACGGTCGTTTTGAGCTCGGAGGTCAACCCGAGCAACCGCGAGTACCGCCGCTGGGTGTCCGCCGCGATGGACGCCTCGCTGCGCAAGCTCATCTCGAGCTACGCGAACGACCTCAACAGCCGCCTCAACGACGCCGGCTTCATCGGCAAGGTCGGCATGCTCAACGCGGCGGGCGGCGTCATGAGCACGAACGAGATCGTGAACCGGCCGCTCTACTCCGTCGACTCCGGCCCGTCCATGGCACCGATCGCCGGCCGCAAGTACGCGATGGACGACCTCGGCGAGCGGAACGCCGTCGTGCTCGACATGGGCGGCACGACGTTCGACGTGAGCTGTGTCATCGACGGCGAGATCTCCGTATCGAAAGAAGCCATCATCGGCGATGAGATTCCGGGCATCTCGCGCGTCAACGTCCACAGCATCGGCGCGGGCGGCGGCTCCATCGCCTGGGTCGACAACGGCGGCATGATCCGCGTCGGCCCCCGGAGCGCCGGCTCCGTGCCGGGCCCTGCCTGCTACAACCGCGGCGGCACGCTGCCGACGGTCACCGATGCGAACTGCGTGCTCGGCTACCTCAACCCGGACTTCTTCAACGACGGCCGCATGAAGCTCTACCCGGAGCTCGCACGCGAGGCGATCAAAAAGGATCAAGGACATCACGATCTGGCAGGGCATCGACCCGCGCGCCTATGCGATGGTCGCGGGCGGCGGCGCCTGCGGCCTCCACGCCATCGCGCTCGCCGAAGGCCTCGAGATGCAGCGGCTCCTGATCCCGCGCACGGCGGGCGGTCTCTCGGCAGCGGGCGGCCTCTTCTCCGACATCGTCTCGGAGTACAGCGGCAGCCACTACACGACGACGGCGGAGTTCGACTACAAGGGCGTCAACACGCTTCTCAAGGCGCTGCGCGACGAGGCGATGCAGTTCTTCGCGCGCAATCACATCGACAAGGACCATCAGTGCATTGAGCTCTATATGGAAGCCCACTACCCGTTCCAGGTCTACGAGCTGCCCGTCAACATCACGGCGGACCTCAATGACGACTTCGAGATCACGCCTGCGGGCGTCAAGGCGATGGAGCAGGCGTTCCACAAAGAGCACGAGCGCACCTTCTCCATCAAGGACGACACGTATATCGAATGCGTCTCCTGGCGCGTCAAGGCGATCGGCAAGCACGAGCGCGAGGCGAAACTGCCGGAGGCGAAGCTGCCGGCGAACCGCGACCTTGCCTACGAGGAAGGCAAAAGCTCCTCGTTCCGCAAGATCTACTTCAAGGAATTCGATGACCTCAAGATGACGCCGGTCTTCCCAGGCGACCGCCTCGTCTACGGCGATATCGTCCACGGCCCCGCCATCATTGAGGAGCCGACGACGACCATCGTCGTGCTGCCGGGCTACTGCGCGAAAGTCACGCAGCACAACAGCTACTGCCTCGAGAAGGAAACGCTCAAGAAAGCCTGATACGGCGCCATAGCCTCCTCTGAGAAACGCCGGCCGCGCGGAGCGCACCCCCACGGCTGGCGTTTCTTACTGCCTGAAGATGGGCGGAGCGTCGGAAAGGTTTTTGGTGCGGCAGAGAAAAAAGTATTGACAAGGGACATCTGACCGAGTAATATATTACAAGTCGGCGGCAGAAAGCGCCGCAGACACCACATCGAGGGTCGCTCAAAAAGAAGAAAAACTTCTTGACAAGCGAAACGGGATGAGGTAATATATAGAAGCTGATTCACGAAAGGGCGGGCGAAACGCTCCGAGGGAATCGCGGGTGTTCTTTGAAAACTAAACAATGCAGAACATCATGCAACCATGATGTAAAGCCAGATGTCAAGATGTGAAAGCATCTTAAAACATCGATTACTATGAACATATAGCAATCGGCAATTTCTTTACTGATATAGCAATATATCGGTCCAAAAGAGAAACGAGAGCCAA
>CACWQW010000102.1 GCA_902763085.1 Dongibacter bovis | reverse complement strand
TGCATCCGCCCGGCAGACGAGCCCGAAGTCGAGCAATCCCTTCTGCAGAGAATCGTAGATCAGGTCTTCATTGCCGCTGACCAGATGGAACTGGATGTGAGGATAGGATCGGCGCAACGGCGCCAGGACTTTCGCGACACAGGCCATCGCCTGCGTCTCGCCGGCACCAATGTAGATGTCCCCCGCCACGAGCTCATCCATCTTGGCAAACTGCTCCTTCGTCTTTTCTGTCAGGCTGAGAATCTCCTGCGCTCTCGCCTTGAATATCAGTCCGGCTTCCGTCAGCTGCGTCTTGCGCTTCCCGCGCACGAGCAGCTGTCCTCGAGATCCGACAGCTGCCGCGAAAGCGTCGGCTGCGTCAGGTGAAGTTCCTCCGCCGCCTTGGTGATGTTCTCATGCCTGGCTACCGCCATAAAGTACTGCAGTACGCGTATCTCCATTCTCCCACTCCTCCATCATCTTCTATGATTGGTACACTTCCCCTATTATATATGCAAAGCCGCAATATAGAAAAGAAATGAAATAGACGAGGGGCTGAACGGAACGTCTCTTCCGTTCAGCCCCCATAAACCAGCAAGCATCAAAGACTTTCTTTCAGGATGGCGACGACTTCCTCGCGCTTGAGGACTTTATAGCCGCCCTCGAGGAGGAGCGTAGCATCGGCGATGCCATCGATCATATCTTTTGTCGCGCCGAGCTCGGAGATCTTCATGGCAAGCCCGAGTTCTTTCATCCAGGCTTCCATGGCCTTGAGACCTTCCTCGGCAATCTCCTCATCCGCCTTGCCTTCCGGGTTGACCTTCCAGACTTCGATGGCGAAGCGCTTGAATTTCGGGAGGCCGTACGGCAGGATGTGGCGGTAGTACGGCAGTGAGACAGCTGCAAGCGTCATGCCGTGCGTCGCATTCGTATAGGCGCCGACGGCCTGGCCGAGCATGTGGACCATCCAGTCCGTGCTTTTCCCCTTGGCAATCAGCGTGTTGAGCGCCCAGGTCGCCGTCCACATCAGGTTGCTGCGTGCCTCGTAGTCCTGCGGTTTTTTGTTGGCAATGCGGCTGGCGTGCAGGACGGAGCGCATCAGGCCCTCGCTGATGTAATCGCTCGTGTTATCATCCTCACCGGAGAAATACTGCTCGCAGATGTGATTGAAGATATCGTAGATGCCTGCTACCATCTGGCGGTGCGGCAACGTCATCGTGTACCGCGGGTTCAGGATGGCAAAGCGCGGGATGATCTTCTCGTCTGCGAAGACGTGACCTATTTTCTGCTTTGTCTCCTGATTGGTGATGACACAACCTGCATTCATCTCCGAGCCCGTCCCGACCATCGTCAGCACGCAGCCGACTGGCAGCGTCTCGCAGGACGGCTCCTCAAAGCGCACGAAATATTTCTCCCACGGATCTTCCTCGCAGTTGACCGAAACGGACACCGCCTTGGCATAGTCGCAGACCGAGCCGCCGCCGACGGCCAGGAGCAGATCCGCCTGATGCTTGCGCGCGATCTCGATGCCCTCATAGAGCTTCGCGAGCGTCGGATTCGGCATGACGCCCGCGATCTCTGCCACATTCTTGCCCTGCGCCTCGAGGATCTTGATGACATCATCGTAGATGCCGTTCTTCTTGATGGAACCGCCGCCGTAGATCAAGACGACGTTCTTGCCGTACTTCGGCAGTTCCGTGTTCAAGTAATCGAGCGACTGATCGCCAAAATAAAGCTTTGCCGGGTTGCAATACGAAAAATTTCCTAACATACGATTCAACTTTGCCGGGTTGCAATACGAAAAATTTCCTAACATACGATTCAATCTCCTTCTAAACTATCGTGTCAGTCCTGCGGATACACCTCATCTGTGACGGGCGCGCTCCACTCGTTGCTCGTCTCCGTGCCCGGGATCGCCAGCCGCGGCACCCTAGACTTCCTTGTGTTCCCTTATCATAGCAAAATAAGCATTTCATGTGAAATGCTTATCGAAAATCATTTGCTATTCTTAAAACATATGGTACGATCAAGAATACTTGCTGGCAGCATCCTTTTGCCCGTCGGAGAAACAAGCGGCGCGCCCCTTGAATTGCAACTCAAACTTCCCACATGCCAAACACTGACAATGCCGCGTCAGTAAAAGAAGCGAGTGAGCGGACGTCCGTGATGTCCGCGCGAAGGAGATGTTCCCGGCGGCGTCACTCCTCTTCCGCCACCGCCTCGGCTGCCTGCAAGAGGCCGATATGCTTCATGACTTCCTCGACTTTCTGCACGTCAATTGGCTTCGAGGCGTAGGCGTCGCAGCCGAGCTTGAAGGCTTCCTTGACATAGTCGACGTCTGAGATCGCCGTCATCATGATGATCTTCAGATGGTCT
>CACWQW010000101.1 GCA_902763085.1 Dongibacter bovis | reverse complement strand
CGGGATGTCGGAGAGCTCGAAGCGGCCGAGCGTCTTGTTGTCGGCTGCCATCTCGCGCTCGCCCTGCAGGACGTGGATGTCGACGGACGGCTGGTTGTCCGCCGCCGTGGAGAAAATCTGGCTCTTGCTCGTCGGGATCGTCGTGTTGCGCTCGATGATCTTCGTGCAGACGCCGCCGAGCGTCTCGATGCCGAGGGAGAGCGGCGTGACATCGAGGAGCAGGACGTCCTTGACCTCGCCGACGAGGACACCGCCCTGGATGGCAGCGCCGACGGAGACGCACTCATCCGGGTTGACGCCTTTGCTCGGCTCCTTGTTGAGGATGCTGCGGATCGCCTGCTGGACGGCCGGGATACGGGACGAGCCACCGACGAGGATGATCTTGTTGATGTCACTGCCCGTAAGGTCGGCGTCGGCCATGGCCTTCTTCGTCGGGCCCATCGTGCGCTCGACGAGGTCGCGCGTCATCTCATCGAACTGCGCGCGCGTGAGCGTGAGGTCGAGATGCTTCGGGCCGGAGGCGTCCGCCGTGATGAACGGCAGGTTGATGTTCGTCTGCGTCATGCTGGAGAGCTCGATCTTCGCTTTCTCCGCTGCTTCCTTCAGGCGCTGTGCCGCCATCTTGTCCTGCGAGAGGTCGATGCCATTCTCTTTCTTGAACGACTCGACCATCCAGTCCATGATCTTCTTATCGAAGTCATCGCCGCCGAGGTGCGTATCGCCGTTCGTCGCGAGGACTTCAAACGTGCCGTCGGAGAGGTCGAGGATGGAGACATCGAACGTGCCGCCGCCGAGGTCGAACACGAGAACCGTCTCGTCCTCATCCTTGTCGAGGCCGTAGGCGAGCGCCGCTGCCGTCGGCTCGTTGATGATGCGCATGACGTCGAGACCCGCGATCTTGCCCGCGTCCTTCGTCGCCTGGCGCTGGCTGTCGTTGAAGTACGCCGGCACCGTGATGACCGCCTGCGTGACCGTCTCGCCGAGGTACGCTTCCGCGTCGCTCTTGAGTTTCTGCAGGATCATCGCGGAGATTTCCTGCGGCGTGTAGGACTTGCCGTCGATCGTGACCTTGTAGTTCGGATCGCCCATGTGACGTTTGATGGACGAGATCGTGCGGTCCGGATTCGAGACGGCCTGGCGCTTTGCGAGCTGGCCGACGAGGCGCTGACCATCCTTCGTGAAGCCGACGACAGACGGCGTGATGCGGCTGCCTTCCGGGTTCGTGATGACGGTCGGTTCGCCGCCTTCCATGACGGATACGACGGAGTTCGTGGTACCCAGATCAATACCGATTACCTTGCTCATATTGCTTCCTCCCTAGAATTCTCTCTATCATAAAAGTCATTCATACCATCTTCAATTGCTCACGACCTGCACCATGCTCGGGCGGATGACCCGACCCTTGACGATGTAGCCCTTCTGGAGCTCCTGCGCAATCGTGTCGTCCTCGAGGTCAGGGTTCTCGACGCGCATGACCGCCTGGTGGAAGTTCGGGTCGAACTTCTGCCCCGCGGTCTCGATGGGCTCGAGGCCGTCGTTCTTGAGCGTCTCATGGAGCTGCGTGTAGATCATCTCCACGCCCTTCTGGAAGGACTCGCTGTCCTTCTGCTCGGCGGCCATCGCGCGGTCGAAGTTGTCGAGGATCGGCAGCATGCCCTTGAGGAGATCCTGCGTGACGACATTCGCGAGCTCCTCGCGCTCCTTGCTCGTGCGGCGGCGGAAATTCTCGAAGTCCGCCTGCAGGCGCTTCACGCGGTTGTCCTTCTCCGCGAGGGCCGCCTGGAGGCTCTCGACCTGCGCCTTGAGCGCAGAGGCGTTGTCTTCCGGCGCCTCCTGCGCGTCAGGCGCGGCGGCATCGGCTGCGTCCTTTGCGGCATCTTCTGGTGCCGTCTCTGGCGCGCTCTCCTCTGCCGCGCTCTCCTCTGCTTCCGCCGCGTCGATCTCCTGCTGCATTTCCTTCATCTTTTGTTCGTCTTTCTTGCTCATTGCATCTTTCATAAAGGATGGCAATGGATTCACCTCTTTCCGCCTCGCTACCAGTCGAAGCGCTTGATGATATTGGTCA
>CACWQW010000100.1 GCA_902763085.1 Dongibacter bovis | reverse complement strand
GACGGACGGGTTGCACGGCATGAGCGCGATATTATCCATCGAGAGCGTCGCGAGCAGCGTCTCGCAGCCGAGCCGCGCGGCCGCGAGCGCCGCCTCGACACCCGCGTGTCCGGCGCCGATGACGATGATGTCATACGTTCCTGCAGTAAACAAAATGCGATGGCCTCCCTTGGTCGTCTTCCCTAGTTTCCTGGAAATAAATGATAGCATGCACCCACAGATGTCGCCCCTCTGGCAGAGCGCTCATTTCCCGATGCAGAACTTGCTGAAGATCTCGTCGATGATGTCCTCGCCGACCGTCTCGCCCGTGATCTCGCCGAGCTTCTCCCACGCCGCGCGCAGGTCGATGGAGATGAAATCGACGGAGAGCCCCGCGCCGATCGTCCGGAGCGCCGCGCCGAGCTGATCGTCCGCTGCGCGCAGCAGCGCCGCCGAGCGCTCGTCGGAGACGAAGCTCCCCTCCTCGCAGCCGCTGCCCATCCCCGCGAACTGCCCGATGGCCTCTGTGAGCGCGTCGACCCCGCGCTCCTCCTTCGCCGAGACGGTGAGCACCTGCGGCGGTACGACAGAGGCGTTTTCCTTCCCGTACGCCGCCACGAGCTGCGCCGGTGTCAAGGCAGGCGGCAGGTCCGCCTTCGTGAGGAGAAGCAGCGCGGGGCGATCCTTGAGGAGCGAGAGGACCTCCGCGTCCTCCGCGTCGAGGGGCCGGGTGCCGTCGAAGAGCGCGAGCACGAGCGCGGCGCGCTCGATCGAGGCGCGCGCCTTCTCGACGCCGATGCGCTCCACGGCGTCCTCCGTCTCGCGGATGCCCGCCGTATCGATGATGCGGAGTGGCACGCCGCCGAGGTCGACGTACTCCTCGATGCTGTCGCGCGTCGTGCCCGGGATGTCCGTGACGATGGCGCGCTCCTCGCGCAGGAGCGCGTTCATGAGGCTCGACTTGCCGACGTTCGGCTTGCCGACGATGGCGGTCGGGAGCCCATCCCGGAGGATGCGCCCCGTGTGCGCTGTCGCGAGCAGTGCGCGAATCTCCTGCCGCAGCTCCGTCACGGCGCGCTCCACCTCATCGATGACGACGTCGTCAATCTCATCCTCGGGGAAATCGATCGCCGCCTCGAGGTGCGCGATGAGCCCGAGGCACTTCTCCCGCATGGCGTGGATCTTCCCCGAGAAATGGCCCGCGAGGTGCCCCTCCGCCACGCGCAGCGCGCGATCCGTGCGCGCGCCCACGATCTCCATGACCGCCTGCGCCTGCGAGAGGTCGAGGCGTCCGGAGAGGAACGCCCGCTTCGTGAACTCGCCGCGCTCCGCGAGCCGCGCGCCCGCGGCGAGCACGAGCGCGAGCACGCGGCGCATGACGACGCTGCCGCCGTGGCACGAGAGCTCGACGACATCCTCGCGCGTGTAGGAGTGCGGCGCGCGCATGACGAGCGCGAGCACCTCGTCGACGGGCGTGCCGTCCGCTGCAACGACATGACCGTAGAGCACGCGCTGCGTGCCTGCGTCCGCGAGCCGCTTGCCCGAGACCGCACGGAACACCCGGTCCGCGACCGCGAGCGCGCGCGCACCGCTGATGCGCAACATGCCGACGCCCGCTTCCCCGGGCGCCGTCGCGATGGCAGCAATCGTATCCGCCTGCATATCCCTCATCCTTTCCCTCCGCCGGGCGAGAGACCCCTCCCCGGCGGCACGAAAAAAGGGCGCTCCTCGATGGAGACAGCCCTTCCCAAGCAATCTTGCTTCATTCCTCTCCGCGCTCGCGGTCCCAGTCGCGCGGGGCCGGACGGCGGCGGCGTTTCGGCGCGATCACGACGCAGCGGTACGGCTCGTCGCCATCGCTGTACGTGCTCACGCGGTAATTGTCCTGCAGCGCCATGTGGATGATCTTCCGCTCGTGCCGGTTCATCGGCTCGAGGCGCACCTCCGCATGGATGCGGCACGCCTTCTCCGCGACGCGGTTCGCCGCGAGATTCGTGAGATACTGGAGCGCGTCGAGCGTCTGCCCGTGCTTGCCGATGAGGATGCCGAGGCTCTCGCCGCTGAGGTCGTAGAGGACACCCTCCTCCGTCTCCCGGCGCTCCATGGCGACCGTGAGCCCCATGGAGCGAAAGATCCCCGAAAGGAACGACTCCGCGCGCTCCTGCGGCGACGCAGCCGATGCCACGGGGGCTGCGGGCGCCTCTACCGGCGCTACAGGCATCTCCATCGCTGGTGCCGCGGGCACGCCCTGCGCCTCCTTCTCCGTCACGCGCAGGCGCGCCTCATGGCCGCCGAAGAGCCCGAAGAAGCCGCGCGACGGCGCCTCGAGCACCTCATAGGTGACCTCGTCTTTCGAGCGCCCGAGCTCGATGAGGGCCTTCTCGAGCGCCTCCTCGACCGTCTTGCCCGTCGCTTCGACTGCGCTCATGCCTTTGCCCCCTTCTGCTCCGCCTTCTTCTCATCGTCC
The DNA here is from genome assembly GCA_902763085.1 of Dongibacter bovis. Taxonomy (GTDB): domain Bacteria; phylum Bacillota; class Negativicutes; order Selenomonadales; family Selenomonadaceae; genus Selenomonas_C. The sequence goes on along the minus strand of CACWQW010000100.1, from coordinate 3,150 downwards.
TTGCCGCGGTACATCCACCACTGCTGGGCGATCTGGCAGAAGTTCATCGCCGCCCAGTAGAGCACGAGACCCGAGGCGAAATTCCAGCTCATGAAGCCGATGAAGAGCGGCATGATGTACGCCATCATCTTCATCTGCGTGTTGCTCATATCAGACGTCTGGCGCGTCTGCCAGTACGTCGTGACCGCCGCGATCACGGGCAGGATATGCGTCGGGTCCGGCTCCGACATCGACGGCAGCCAGAGGAACATCGCCGCCTCCGGCGACGGATACTGGAAATTGAACAGCGAGTAATACATGCCCATGAGGATCGGCATCTGGATGAGCAGCGGCAGGCAGCCCGCGAGCGGGTTCACGCCGGCGTCCTTGTAGAGCGCGCCGATCTTCTGCTGCATGAGCTGCGGGTTGTCCTTGTACTTCTCCTGGATCTTCTTCATCTTCGGAGAGAGCTCCTGCATTGCCTTCATCGACTTGACCTGCTTGACCGTCAGCGGGTAGAGGCACATCTTGACGATGATCGTCAGGAGGATGATGGCAGCGCCGTAGCTGCCGAAGCCCGTGAGCGCCGTGAGATCATAGAGGATCTGCAGCACGAAGGCGAGGATCTGCTCGATCGGCGCAAAGAGTGTCGAAAAAATACCTGTCAATTCATCACGTCCATTTCCATCTTACGAATGCTGGTCATCTACCCTTGCGGGCCCTCACGGCACGGGATCGTACCCGCCCGCATGGAACGGGTGGCAGCGCAGGAGGCGGCGCAGGGCGAGCACGCCGCCGCGCCGGGCGCCGTAGCGCTCGATCGCCGTCATCGCATACGCCGAACACGTCGGCACATAGCGGCACGTGGGCGGAAAGAGCGGCGAGATCGCCGCACGATAGAAAGAAATCAAGAAAAGGAGCACCGTCTTCATGCCATCGGCCTCGACGCGCGCAGGATCCCCGCCTTGCGGCAGAGCGCGAGATACGCGCGCTCCACATCGCCGCACGCCGCCTCGACCGCCGCCTTGCGGCCGACGAGCACGAGCGCCGTCTGCGGCGCGAGCTCCGCCCTGTGCCTCCGGTAGCTCTCGCGCAGCAGGCGCTTCACGCGGTTCCGCTTGACGGCGCAGCCGAGCTTCTTCCCCGCGGCGAACCCGACGGAGCCGTAGAGCTTCTTCTGGTCGCCCGCGTGGATGCGAAACACATAGAGGACGAGATACCGGTTCGCATAGGAACGCCCCGCCCGATACACCCGCTGGAAGCAGGCGCTCCTCTTGAGCATCAGCCGCCGCGGCAGCGTGTTCGTGCGCATCTCCTGCATCTCTCCTCATCGAAAAAAGTCTCAATATAATGGAAAAAGGCCACCTAAGTGACCTGAACCATCTTATGCGGAAATCTTCTTCCGTCTTCAGGACGAGACGGCCGCCCTTCGTCTTCATGCGCTCGCGGAAGCCGTGCGTCTTCTTGCGCCAATGGTTGTTCGGCTGAAATGTCTGCTTCAATCTTCCCACCTCCTTAAAAGGCATAATCCTGCCTAACATAGCTATTCCAAATTATAAATCAGCGGGCAGGAACGTGTCAAGGCGCCCGCGGAAAAAATGGACGATTCCCAGGAAGCCCTGCGGGCATGCGTCCTCGGACTCATTTCACCTCGTCGAGATTATCCTGATCGATGACGAGCGGCGTGCAGAGGTACGACGGTACCACGAGGACGCCGTTGTCGTAGGATTTGACATCGTTGATATCCGGCTGCGTCCCCTCGACCACGGCCTTGATCATGCGGACGGTCTTGGCAACCAGGAGTTCCGGATCCTTGTAGATCGTGATGGTCTGCTGCCCGTCGCGGATGGCATCGAGCGCCTTGCTCTCCGCGTCCTGCCCTGTGAGCAGCGGCATCGACGTATAGCCACCGTCCTTCAGCGCCTCACGGATGCCGCCGGCAATGCCGTCATTCGGAGAGAGTATGACATCGAGATGCTTGCCGGCGTCGGGCCCGCGCAGCAGCTTGCTCATGCGCTCCTTCGCATGTTCCGGCTTCCAGTCCTTGGTATTGACCTGATCGAACGACTTCTCCCCGGACGGGATGACGAGCTGCCCCCGGTCGAGATACGGCCCTAAGACCTTCATCGCGCCGGAGAAGAAGAGATGCGCGTTGTTGTCCGCGGGATCTCCCGCGAAGACCTCCATGTTGAACGGGCCCGCGCCGCTCTTGAGGCGGAGCCTGGCCTCGATGTATTCACCCATCGCCTCGCCTACCGCCTCGTTGTCGAAGGCGGCATAGTACGACACCGCGTCCGTATTCATGATGAGGCGGTCGTATGCGATCACAGGGATGTGCTGCGCCTTCGCCTCAGCGAGCACATCCGTCAGCGCCCCGCCATCGACAGCGCCGATGACCAGGCACCTGGGGCGCGCGGCGATCTGCTGCTTGATCTGCTCGACCTGCTGCTCCGAGGTATCCGCGAACTGCAGGTCGACGGTGAAACCTTCCTGCTCCAGCATCTCCTTGATGGTCTGCCCGTTCTTTTGCCAGCTCGATGAGGAGTTGGCAAAGGAGACGGCGACGCTCTTATCCGTCTGCCCGCTGCCGCAGCCAGAGAGTAAAAGCAGGGAGACGGCCAGTACCAAGAGGCCGCACCAGTGAATGAAATATTTCATGATCTGCCCTCCTTAGATCCGGAATCTTTCCGTCGTCGCGGATAGCTCCTGCGCCAGATTGGAAAGCTTCTTGCTGGCATCGGCGACCTCATCCATCGAGGCCGACTGCTCCTCCGTGGCCGCGGAGACGGACTCCGTCTCGGCCGCCACGTCGCGCCCGGACTGATTGACGCCCTCCATGACCTCGACGAGCGACGCGGCGCGCTTCGCGGACGCGCGCGCCTCCTGCTGGATGGTATCCGCCTGCGCCGTCAGCTCCGTCACGGCCTCGGCGATATGCTCAAAAGCCGTTCCCGCCTCGCTCATGACCTGGCGGCCGCCCTCGACGTCGGACGTACCCTTCTCCATCCGCTGCACCGCCTGCTCCGTATCCTCCTGGATCGTATGGATCAGCGCGGCGATCTTCTGCGCCGCGGTATCGGACTCCTCGGCCAGCTTGCGCACCTCCTCCGCTACGACGGAGAAACCGCGTCCCGCCTCGCCTGCCCGCGCCGCCTCGATGGCCGCGTTGAG
>CACWQW010000099.1 GCA_902763085.1 Dongibacter bovis | reverse complement strand
GCGGACTTGTAGCCGAGGTCGCCGATCTGGATGGGGAAGTCGATCGTGCCGCGCGTGCAGCCGTCCATGCAGGGGTTCGGGCAGACGGAGCCGCAGACGGAGCCGGGGAACGGCGTGTAGTCGAGCTCGAGCTGCAGCGCCTCGTCGAGCTTGCCCTGGCGGATGAGGCCGAGGCGGCGCTGCGTCGGGATGCCCGTCGGGCAGTGGAACTCGCAGGGCGCGGCGTATTTCGCGTTGTCCCAGCTCGGCACGCGCAGGCGGTAGAGGCCGTGCGAGAGCGTGTTGTGCACGGCGAAATCGTCGTGCGCGACATCGGAGAAGATGCCGCCCTTAACCCACTCCGTCCGGCGGAACGCCGCGACGCCCGCGGGCTTCGGCAGCGCCTTTTTCTCCGCCTGCGTGAGCGGCACGAGCTTCTGCCACTGGCTCCAGTCGGAGAGCTCGGCCGCGAGCTCCTCATGGCCGACGGCCGCGAGGAACTTGTCCATGCCGCCCGCGAGGAAGTCGATGTCCTCCTGCGCGAGCGCGTGCGGGCGCACGTCGCCCGGCAGCTGGTCGATGGGGCCGCGCACATAGACGACGCCGCCGACCATGCCGACGCACGGACGCTCACCGAGCACGGAGTCAAAAGCCTCGCTGTCCCAGCCGCAGACGACGGCGCGGCCGCCGCCCATGAACTCGAACGAGAACGAGCCGACGTTCTTGAGGATCCAGAGCTCCGGCTCCTCGTAGAGCGGGTCGTGCTTCATCAGCGAGCCCGTGCGCGTGCCGGCGCGGCCGCCGATGTAGATGCGGCCGCCCGACGAGCAGTGGCCCGCCGTGTCGCCCGCGTCGCCGCGCACGGTGATGAGGCCGCCCGCGTTGAGCCAGCCGACGTCGGCCGACGTGGACTCATCGACGACGATCTCCGTGCCGGGCAGGCACATGGAGCCGACGCGCTGGCCGGCGTTCGTCACGTGGAAATGCAGCGTCTTGCCGTCCGTGTTCCAGAGCGGGCCGCCGATGTCATGCTGACCGGAGGCCGCGATCTCGAACTCCGTCTCGCCGTCCTTGACGGCTTTTTCGATGGCCAGGAGGAGGTCCTGCGTGGACATGCGCTCATGGCCTTTCATTGTCTCTATCTTAAACATGCTTTGCTCCCCTTACTTCATCGTAGCCGGAAAGACATCCCGCGGCAATGACCGCTCCCCTCTCCGGCTCTCGCCACAACCAGGCACTCGCGCAGAATCCATGCTTGTCCGCGTGATTCGCGCCAGTTTCATCAGCAGACGTACTGGATGCCGAGACGATCCGCAACGGCCTTGTCCGTCGAGACGAGGGCGTCGCTGCGGCCGATTGGCAGCGAGCTGTTGCCGATCGGCGCCATGAGCTTCTTGAGCTCCTTGTCGAACGTCAGCACATAGTCGACGATCTTCTGTGCGCCGCGGTCGACGTCGAGGCGCTTGACGAGGCGCGGATCCTGCGAGCAGATACCCATCGGGCACTTGCCCGTGTTGCAGGAGTTGCAGCGTCCCTGCTCGTTGCCGACGCAGCCGAGGAGCTGGATGAGCACCTTGCCGACGAACACGCCGTTCGCGCCGAGGCACATCATCTTGAACGCATCGGCCGCGGCGTCGCCCGTCATGCCGATGCCGCCGCCGCCGTAGAGCGGGATCTGGCCCTGGCGGCCCTGCTTGACCGCCGCGAGGTAGCAGTCGCGGATCTTGCTGACGACGGGATGGCCCGTGTGGTCGAGCGAGATCTCGTTCGCCGCACCGGTGCCGCCCTGGATGCCGTCGATGAAGAAGCCGCCGCAGATCTTGTACGGATCGCGCAGCAGGTTGTTGTAGACGGAGACGCTCGTCGCCGACGCCGCGCACTTGATGGCGACCGGCACGCGGAAGCCGAACGCCGCGTTCATCGAGAGATGCATCTTCTGCACGCTCTCCTCGATGGAGTAGAGGCCCTGATGGTTCGGCGGCGAGGCGAGCGTCGCCTTCGGCACGCCGCGGATGGCCTGGACGTGCTCCGCGACCTTGGCCTCGGGCAGGAGGCCGCCGTCGCCGGGTTTCGCGCCCTGGCCGATCTTGATGAGCACGCATGCCGCCCTCGCCCGAGCTCATGCGCACGGGCAGGCCGCATTTCTCGTTGAGATAGCCGACCGCGAGCGCGACGGCCTCCCAGGCGCGCGTCGAGAGCGCGCCGATGGACATATCGGAGAAGATGAGCGGATAGATCCACTGCACGGGCGGCGTGCGGTGCTTCTTCACGAGCTTGCCGTCCACGATCTCGAACGGCAGCTCATGCGAGTCGAGCACGCGGCCGAACGGCGCGCGGATGTCGAACGTATGGCGCGCCGCGTCGAGCGACGGATCCGTCATCTGCGAGATGCGGCCGACGACGATGGAGTCGAGTGCGCGCTGCGCGTTGAGGTTCGTGCGGCCGCCGCGCTTCAGCGGGCCGTTGTCCTTCGCGAGCAGGTGGCGGCGCTGGTCGGGGTTGCGCACGGGATGGATGGCATTGTTCGGGCAGATCTTCTCGCACATGCCGCAGCCGCGGCAGAAGTCCGTGAGGCTCGCGACCTGCTTGATGATGGGGCGCGCGATATGCGTATGCTTCGGCGTCGGCACGCTCGCCTCGGAGACCGTGAGCGACTGCTTCTGCATCACGACCTTGATGGCGTTAAACGAGCAGCTCGCGACGCAGCTGCCGCACATCGTGCAGCGATCCGCATGGTATTCGATAATCCAGGGGAGATCGTTCACTCCCACGTCCTGAGTCTTTACTGCTTCCATCTCTTTACCTCCAGGTTCTCATCGATCGTGACGATCTCCCGCTCG
>CACWQW010000098.1 GCA_902763085.1 Dongibacter bovis | reverse complement strand
TGAGGTCGATTTCCCCTTTTTCGCTGAGCGCAAACGCCTCCGCCTCGTCCTTCACCGGCACGTAAGTGAACGAGATCCCCGTGAGTGCCGCGATATGCTCGAGCACGCGGACGGTGATGCCCTCCATCTTGCCATCGCGCTGATAGGAGTAAGGGGCGTTATTCGCGATAAGCGCGACGCGCTGCGGCGGCAGCGCAGCGATGAAGTCTTTCTCTTTTTCACTAATAAGCACGCGGTAACGGTTCTTGTCCGGCTGAGAAATGCGCTCGAGCAGGCTTACAAAGGAAACATTGTAGAGTAGAATATTACTCATAGCCTGGTCGAGGCGCGCGGCGAGCTGGGGCTTTTGCGGTGCGACGGCGAAATACATCGCCTGCGGGGAGAACTCGGCGATCGCGGGGAACTTCTGCGCCTCGCCCGCGTAGGAGGTCGCGGCGAGGTCGATGTCGCCCGCGCGCAGGGCGGCGATTAGGTCACCGCGATCGTGGTAGTTCGCGATGTCGAAGTGCAGGCCGTTCTTTGCTGCCCAGTTGAAAAAAGCCTTCGTGTCTGCGGTCTGCTCGCGCACGCCAACGCGCGCGCCATCCATGCTGCCGATCGCGCCATAGATGTAGCGATCATCTTCAGGGCGCGCGATGACCGCGATGCTTGTCGAGGCCATCGGATAGAGGGAAAAGAGCATCTCCTTTTCCCTCTCCGGCGTCTTGAGCACGGTCGGCAGGATGTCGATGCGGCCAGCAGCGACGTCGGCGATGGCCTGTGACCAGTTGGTGTAGGGAACGAACTCGTAGTCCCAGCCCGTGTAGCGGGCGATCTCGTAGAGGTAGAGCATGCTGCCGGAGGAGGAGTAGCCGACGCGCACCCTGGTATGCGCCGGCGGCGCGGCGTCCTCGGCCTCAGCCGCGCCCACCGCAGACAGGAACAGGCAGACGAGCAAAGAGAGCGCGCGCAGCGCGGAACGCGAGAGCAGTCGCTTGATCATGGCGTGTCCCTTCTTTCCGTCTCTTGCTGTTCCGCCGCCTCGTAGTCCTCGCCCGCGTGGAGGATCACATGGGTGTTGCGCCCCTGCTCCTTTGCGGCGTAGAGCGCGCGGTCAGCTCTCTTGTAGGCCGCCTCGTAGTCCTCGCCCGCGAGCAGGGCGCAGCCGATGCTGACGGTGAGGTCGATGGGGAGGCCTGCCTCGCGGCCGAGCCGCCGCGCGTTTTCGTGGATAGCGCACGCGAGTTTTTCCGCCTCTGCGGCGTCATCCGCATCAAGGTAGGCGATGAACTCGTCGCCACCGAGCCGCCCGAGAAAGCCGCGCCCCGCGAACGCCTTCCGCAGAGCGTTCGCCACGCAGATGAGCGCGCGGTCGCCGCCCTGGTGGCCGAGCGTGTCATTGACGCCCTTGAAATGGTCGACGTCGAGCAGGAAGAGCAGGCCGCCGCGCGTCCCGTCCGCACGCAGCCGCCCGATGTGCTCGCGCATCCAGCTGCGCGTCGCGCCGGAGTTATGTATGCGCGTGAGGCCGTCAAACTGCGCGCGCGCGACGAGCCGCGCCTCCTCGTTCGCCTGCCGCGTGATATCGCGGAAGACGCCGAGCAGGTAGTAGGGACGCCCCTCCTCGTCCTTCAGCACGAAGCTCTTCAAGAGGAAGCGGCGCGGCGCTTCTCCGCGGCGCAGGTACTGATAGGGCACATCGTCTGAGAAGGCGCCGAGGCAGAGCACGACGGGGTGGAGGGGATGGGAAGCGTCGGCGCGCGCCGCCTCCCGCGTGCGAGAGAACTGTGGCAGCTCCTCCGGCAGGTGGAAGAGATGCGCGCAGTCCGGCGAGAGCGTCGCCGTGTCGCGGCTGACAGCGTAGCCGACCGTCATGAGGCCGAGCGAGGAGGACACGCGGTAGTAGAAGCGCGTGAGCCTCCCAAGCCGCTGCACCTGCCGCCGGAGGAGATGGATGTAGAAGAGAAGGCCCGCGAACGCGCACGCCAGGAAGATATAAAAAATTTTTTCCATCGTTTCCATGCCTCCTCCGCTTCATACGCATTCTGTTTGCCTCCCATTATACAGAAAAACGCCGCGAACGGGAAGAGCCCACGTTCGCGGCGTTGTGTTTTCAGCTGTAAGGCATGAGGGGATCAGATATCGAGGTTCCTCACGAGCTTCGCGTTCTCCTCGATGAACTGGCGGCGCGGCTCGACTTTGTCGCCCATGAGGATGGTGAAGAGCTCGTCAGCCTCCTCCGCGTCCTCCATCTCGACGCGCAGCATCGTGCGGCCCTCAGGATCCATCGTCGTCTCCCAGAGCTGCTCAGGGTTCATCTCGCCGAGGCCTTTGTAGCGCTGGACGGTGATGCCGTCGCGGCCGACCTCGTCGAGCTTTTTCGCGAGTTCGTCGTCGCTGTACGTGTACCAGTGCTTCTTGCCCTTCTTGATCTGGTAGAGGGGCGGCTGAGCGATGTAGACGTGGCCGTGCTCGATGAGCGGCTTCATATAGCGGTAGAGGAAGGTGAGGAGCAGCGTGCGGATGTGCGCGCCGTCCACATCGGCATCCGTCATGATGATGATCTTGCCGTAGCGGCGCTTCGCGAGGTCGAACTCCTCGCTGATGCCCGTGCCGAACGCCGTGATCATCGTGCGGATCTCGGCGTTCGCGAAGATCTTGTCGAGACGCGCTTTCTCGACGTTCAGGATCTTACCGCGCAGCGGCAGGATGGCCTGGAAGCGGCGGTCGCGTCCCTGCTTGGCACTGCCGCCTGCGGAGTCGCCCTCGACGAGGTAAATTTCCGCCTGATCAGGATCCTTGATGGAGCAGTCCGCGAGCTTGCCCGGGAGGCTCGAGACCTCGAGCGCGTTCTTGCGGCGCGTGAGCTCGCGCGCCTTGCGCGCCGCCTCTCTCGCGCGGCTCGCCATGATGGCCTTGTCGATGATGCGCTTCGTCTGGCCCTCGAACTGCGGCTCGCGGATCTTGAGGCTGATGACGCAGGTGAGGCCCTCGCGCACGTCCTCGCCCGTGAGGTTGCCGTCCTTGTCCTTCAAAATGCCCTGCTTGCGCGCGAAGTCGTTCGCCGCGCGCGTGAGCGCGATCTTGAAGCCCGCGAGGTGCGTGCCGCCCTCCTCCGTGTTGATGTTGTTGACGAAGGAGTAGATATTTTCCTGATAACTGTCGTTGTATTGCAGCGCGATCTCGACGACGGTGTCGTCCTTCGTGCCGTTGAAGTAGATCGGCGTCGGGTTGAGCTTTTCCTTCTTGCGGTTGAGGTGCTCGACGAACGAGCTGATGCCGCCGTCGAAATGGAACGTCTCCTTGCGCGCCTGCTCGCCGCGCGCGTCCGCGAGCGTGATCGTGATGCCGTGGTTGAGGAACGCGAGCTCGCGCAGGCGGTGCCTGAGCGTCTCGAAGCTGTACTCCGTGACGGTGAAAATCTCAGGATCCGGGCAGAAATGGACGCGCGTGCCCGTCTCCTCCGTCGTGCCGACGACGGTGAGCGGCTTCACCGTGACGCCGCGGCGGAACGCGATCTCGTGGATCTTGCCGTCGCGCTTGACCTGGACGTCCATCGAGGTGGAGAGGGCGTTGACGACGGAGACGCCGACGCCGTGCAGGCCGCCGGAGACCTTGTAGCCGTCGCCGCCGAACTTGCCGCCCGCGTGCAGCACTGTCAGCACGACC
>CACWQW010000097.1 GCA_902763085.1 Dongibacter bovis | reverse complement strand
GCTCTACCAGATCGTGCACATCGGCATTCCCGCCGCGCTGCCAAGCGTGTTCCTCGGGCTGTTCAACGGCACCTGCGCGTCCTTCATCACGCTCGTGACAGCCGAGATGCTCGGCGCGAAATACGGGCTTGGCTGGTACATCAACTGGCAGAAGGAAATGATGGCATATCCCAATGTCTACGCCGGACTGCTGCTCATCGCCGTGAGCTTCTACCTGCTCATGACGGGGCTGTTCCGGTTCCGCGACCATGTGCTGAGCTGGCAGAAGGGGGTCATAAAATGGTAAATGCAATCGAGCTCAAGCAGGTAAGCAAGCACTTCACGCGCGATGGCGCCGTCACGCAGGCGCTCTCTGACATCGACCTTACGATAGAGCCTGGCTCGTTCGTCTCGCTCATCGGTCCCTCCGGCTGCGGCAAATCGACGATGCTGCGCCTCATCGCGGGGCTCGCATTCCCGGACGGCGGCCGCGTAGCGGCGAGGGGCGAGGCAGTGACCGGACCGGGCGCCGACCGCGGCTTCATGTTTCAGGAGCACAATCTCTTCCCATGGCTCACGATCAGCGAAAACATCGGCTTCGGGCTCCGGGCACGGCACGATAAGGGCGACATCGAGGCGCGCGTAGCCGAGATGCTCGACCTCGTGGGGCTTGCCGAGTTCGCTGATGCCTATCCGCACCAGCTCTCAGGCGGCATGTGCCAGCGCGCCTCGCTCGCCCGGGCGCTCGCAGGACGGCCCTCGACGCTGTTGCTCGATGAACCGCTCGGCGCGCTCGACGCCTTCACCCGCATGAACATCCAGTCCGAGATCGAGCGCATCTGGCAGGAGGAGCACATGACGATGATCATGGTCACGCACGATGTCGACGAGGCGGTATACCTTTCCGACACCGTCATCGTCATGACGGCGCGCCCCGGCAAGATCGTCGCCCGCATCCCGATTAAGCTCTCGCGCCCGCGCCCGCGCAGCTCGCCCGACTTCTTCCATTATTCGGCGAGGATTCTCGACCTGCTGCACTACGGCGGCAAACAGCCCGAGCCGGAATATTTCCTCTGATACGCGCGCCTGCGCAGAAAGAAGGTCTTATCATGAACATGCTGACGAACCACATCCACGGTCGCCTGCGCCTGCTGCTCTCTGCCGCGGCGTTGGCTGCCGCCTTGCTGCTCGCCCTCGGCTGCGGCAGCAGCGAAAAGCCTGCTGCCGAGGGGCCCGTTCCGCTGAAGGTCGCCTATTCGCCCGGCGTCTGCAACGCTGCCATCTTCGTCGCCTACGAGAACGGCTATTTCACCGAGGAAGGGCTCGACGTCGAGATGGTGCAGGTCGACGCCGCCCATATCAGCGACGCTGTCGGCTCCGGGCAGGTCGATGCCTTCCAGGGCATGGCGGCAAAGCTCGTGCAGCCGTTGGAGAACGGTCTGCCCGTCAAGGCTGTGAGCGGCATCCACACGGGCTGCCAGAAGGTTCTCGTGCGCGGCGACTCCCCGATACAGTCGCTCAGCGACCTCAAGGGCAAGACCATCGGCGTGCCGGGGCTTGCTGACGCCGGTACGATTCTCGTGAAGCGCGCCCTGCACAACGAGGGCATCGGCGTGACGGACAAGGATCTCGAGGTAGAGTTCCGCGTCTTTGACCGCAACGATCTGCCGCAGGCGCTTGAGAAGGGCGCTGTCGACGCCATCACGGCGTCGGACCCGGTCGGTCCCATCATGGTGCAGCAGTCGGGCTACCGCGTGCTGCTCGACAATGCGAAGGATGAGCCATTCGCTCACGAGTACTGCTGCCTGGCCTTTGTGACCGATAAGCTTGCAAAGGAGAACCCGAAGGCTGCGGCGAGCTTCGTCCGCGCCATCAACAGGGCGGCGCTCTGGGTGCAGCAGCATCCGCGCGAGGCGGCGCAGCTCGAGCTCGACAAGAAATATGTGGCAGGCAACATCGACCTGAACACGAGCCTCATCGAATCGTATAATTACACGCCGTCGGTACAGGGCGGTTATGACGCAATCAAGAACGTCGCGTCCGAGCTCGCCTATATCGGCCTCATCAGTCCGAAGACCGATGCTGAGAAATTCGCCAAGGCGCATACGCAGCGCTTCGAGGGCGTGCCCGATACGCCGGAGCAATGACTGCCCGGAGAGAGCCGGAATGTGTCAATACAGGAAGGAGCGTTCATCATGCTGGGAGACTGTGCGAATTGCAATGCAAATCATATGTGCTTCATGAAGGGCAAGAGCTGTGTGCCCGTGAAAGAGGACGAGGTCCTCGCCCTCTACGATGAGGAGGAGCGCCGCATCATGAAGGCGGCCGCCTACGTCGAGGCCACGTTCTATATGAAATATCCGCGCCTGCTTGAGACAGCCGAACCCGTCAGATGGGGTACAAGACCATCGGCCTCGGATTCTGCATGGGCATCCGGCGCGAGGCGAAGGGATTCGCGAAATACTTCGCCGATCAGGGTTTCCGGGTGGCGTCGGTCTGCTGCAAGAATTGCGGCATCGGCAAGGACGTGCTCGGGCTGAAGAAGGTCAACCAGGAGAGCGCCATCGAGCCGATGTGCAACCCGAAGGCCCAGGCGCATTACCTCAACGAACACGGCGCCGAGCTTTTTGTCTCAGCCGGTCTCTGCGTCGGCCATGACGCCCTGTTCTCGAAGGCATGCCATGGACCTGTGACGACCCTTGTCGTCAAGGATCGCGTGCTCGGCAACAACCCGATGGCTGTGGTCTACTCCGGCTACTGGCGCAAAAAGCTCGGCCTCGATGAGAAGGATCTCTGAGTCCTCGCTGTTTGTGTGACCTATCGGCCTGCTATGGCTCCTCTGTGTATCGAAAAGAAAAAGTGCCCTTCCAAATCCTGGAAAAGAGATTTGGAAGGGCACTTTCTTTGCATATTGCTAAGGCGTTTGGCAGCGGCCTCCCTTTATACTGCTCCCTCGACAGCGTCCCAGCCGACCTGCAGGGCTTTCATGTTCTGCTCGACGGTGTGGGGCGGGACGCGGTGGGCGACGGAGGTCTTGATGGTGTCGAAGGAGACGAGGCCCGTGAGGCGCACGAGGGCGCCGAGCGCGACGATGTTCGCGAAGAGCGGGCGCCCGACTTTCTCGATGGCGAGCTTCGTGATTGTAGTATTTGTCCGCGGCCTTCTGCGTCATGGCGAGCACGAGATCCGGCACCTCGACGTGCGGGTGGTAGATGGGCGCGTCGTCGATGATGACCTCGGCCTTCGAGGCGCCGCCGCGCGCCTCCGGGCCGTAGGACTGGGACTGGACGGCCTCCTTGCCCTCGGCGACGGCCGCCTCGGCGAAGATGATGGCGGCGGTGATGACGCCCTGCCCGCCGGAGCCTGAGAATCTAAGCTGCTTTCTCATTTCGCACCTCCTGCTCTCTCGATGACCTCATCGTAGGCCGTGTCGTAGTCCGTGGCGGTCGTCTGGTAGAAGAGGCCGATGGGGAATTTTTCGCCGGTTTTCTTGTCGTCGGGGAGCTTGTCCCAGGCGGCTTTCATGACGGCGTTGTCGCGCATCCATTTCAGCATGTTCGCGGGGCTGCCCATCTTGTTTTTGCGGCCGTACGCCGTCGGGCACTGAACCATCGCCTCGATGAAGGAGAACCCCTTGTTGTCGAAACCGCCGGCGATCATGTCGACGAGGTGCTTCTCGTGGTAGGCGGTCGAGCGGGCGACGTAGGTCGCACCTGCAGCCTCGGCGAGGCCGCAGGCGTCGAACGGACGGTCGATGGAGCCGTAGGGCGCCGTCGTCGCCTTTTTGCCGAGCGGCGTCATGGGGGACGCCTGGCCGCCGGTCATGCCGTAGATGTTGTTGTTGAAGAGGACGACCGTGAGGTCGACGTTCCTGCGGCAGCCGTGGATGAAATGGTTGCCGCCGATGGCGGTGCAGTCACCGTCGCCCGTGATGACGACGACGTTGAGATCCGGGTTCGCGAGCTTGATGCCCGTCGCGAACGGGATCGCGCGGCCGTGCGCCGTGTGGAGCGTGTCGAAGTCCATGTAGCCGGATGCGCGCGAGGAGCAGCCGATGCCGGAGACGATGACCGTGTTGTCCTGCGAGAGACCTTTTTTCTCGATGGCCTCGACGATGGCCTTCATGGCGATGCCGTTGCCGCAGCCGGGGCACCAGAGGTGCGGGAGGCGGTTCTGGCGGAAATATTTCTCGTAG
>CACWQW010000096.1 GCA_902763085.1 Dongibacter bovis | reverse complement strand
CTTGTCCTGCGGATGACCGCCCGCGAGATGCAGCCCCGTCACGGGATCGTCGATGGGCGTGTTGCTGCGCGCGAGCGTATAGGAACGCCAGGCGTAGACCGCGGGTTTCGCGTAGACATTGTCGCCGATGGCAAAAGGATAGGAGGTCTGCGCGCCCACCTTCAGGCGGTACGTGCCGGCCTTGCGCAGCGCGGAGAAATCCGCCTGGCGCAGGCGCTCGCCGGAGAGCACATCGAGCTTTGCCGCCGAGAGCTTCCCCTCGTAGACCGTCGCCCCCGTCGCCGCATCGACGATGGAGAACGCGGTCTCCCCGCTGTCCTTGACCGCCGCCTTTTTCTCATGTCCGGTGAGATAGCCCACCTGGTCGACATGGAGCCCGGACTCCGGCGCGGCAGCCGCCGCGTCCGCCGCGAATGTCACCGGCGCTGCCGTCAGGCAGCTGGCGGCAAGCGCCGTGCCGGCGAGTACGAGACGCGCGAGCCGTTTCATCTTATATGATTTCATCGGCTCAGTCCTCCGACGGCGTGTACTTCACCCACTGATACTCCGCCATGATCGGCAGATCGGAGTCATCGAACGCCTTGAGCCATGCATCGACGTTCTTGCCCGCCCAAGCGTTCATCATGATCTTGCCCTTCGTCACAGGCATGTTCGTGCCCTCGATGCGATAAGCCTCCTTGCCGTCGACGAACCAGATGATCTTGTCCTTGTGCCACTCGAACGCGTACGTATGGAAATCTTTCGACGCATCAAAGCCGAGATCGTACATGTGCTCATGTCCGCCCTGGCCGTTGCGGAAATAGTTGAACTGCACCTTCGTCGTGTCCTTGCCGAGCACCTCAACGTCGATCTCATCCCAGGGATTGCTGTCGCTCGGGCCGGTGTACGTGAAGAACGAGGAGACGACGCCGTCGTTCTTCATGGCCTTCATCGAGACCTCATAGCGGCCGTAGCCGTAGAACTGCTTGCTGCGGAACTCGCCGCCTGAATACGGCACCTGGCTCTGCTGATCGTCGTTATCAATGATAAGCTGCATCAAGCCATCCTCGAACGTCACATTGCTCTTGTGCCAGAACACGTTGAACGGATTGCCGTTCGTCCAGCCGTCGGACGCCTCGAAGAGGGCCGGGCAGCCCGTTTTGAAATCCACTGAGAACGCGTCGCTTGCCTGCGTCTCCGCCGCCGGAGACGCATAGGCGATGCCCGCCACAGGCTGCGCCGGTGCCAAAGGCGCGAGCGGCGAGAACGCCGCCGCGAGTACGGCTGCTGCCAGCATATATTTTTTCATCTTCATGAGAATCTTCCTCCTTTTCATTCTGTCACGCGCGCGGCGCAGGCCGCACCGCGAATGAGATGCGACATTCATTCCTGTGTCGCAGGTACATCCTCTACGGAGAGGTCCTCCCCGTTCGTCTTGATGACATTCTGATACCAATAGAAAGATTTCTTCGGCACGCGCTTGAGCGTACCGTTTCCCTTGTTGTCCTTGTCCACATAGATGAAGCCGTAGCGCTTCTCCATCTCGCCCGTGCTCGCCGAGACGAGGTCGATGGGGCCCCAGGGGCAGTAGCCCATGAGCGCGACGCCGTCCTCCTCGACCGCGCGCTTCATCTGCTCGATGTGCGCGGCGAAATAGCGGATGCGCTCGTCGTCGTGCACGATGCCGTCAGCCGCCGGCTGCTCATGCAGCCCGATGCCGTTCTCGACGATCATCAGCGGCAGCTCGTAGCGCTCGGATAGCACGTTGAGCGTGTAGCGCAGGCCGACCGGATCGATCTGCCAGCCCCAGTCCGAGGCCTTGACATAGGGATTCGGGACTTCCTTGCGCGCCCCGGGCGCCGCCGCGTCATATTCGCTCACGAAGCTCATGTAGTAGGAGAGCGCGAAATAATCGACCTTGCCCGCCTCGAGCAGCGCCATATCGCCGTCCTCGACCTGCAGCTTGAATCCCTTTCTTTCCCACTCGCGCAGGAGATACGCGGGATAGTGGCCGCGGCACTGGACATCGGCGAACGCGAACGTCCGATCCATCTCCTTGAGCGCCGCGATCTGGTCGAGCGGCCGGCACGAGGCCGGGTAGACAGGCGACATCGCGAGCATGCAGCCGATCTCAAAATCAGGATTGATCTTGTGACCGAGCACGACGGCCTTGGCCGAGGCGATGAACTCATGGTGCGCGACCTGCGCGAGCACCGCCTCGCGGTCCTCGCCCTCCTCGTAGCGCACGCCCGAGTTGGTGAACGACGCGAACGGATCGTCCAGATTGCGCTGGTTGTTGATCTCGTTGAACGTCATCCAGTACTTGACCTTGTCCTTGTAGCGCTCGAAGCAGACCCCGGCGAAGCGCACGAAGAAATCGACGAGTTTGCGGCTGCGCCAGCCGCCGTACTGTCTCCTCATCGCCGTTCGGGAAAATGCGCGTCCAGGCGATCGAGGTGCGGAAACATTTGAAACCGAGCTGCGCGAGCAGCGCGATATCCTCCTTGTAGTGGTGATAGAAGTCGATCGCCTCGTGGTTCGGATAGTACTTCCCGGGCAGGACGCCGTCCGTGATCTCGCGGGGCACGCCGGGGCCGCCGACCGTCATGACGTCAGCGACCGATGGTCCCTTGCCGCCTGCCTGCCACGCGCCCTCGAGCTGATGCGCGGCGACCGCACCGCCCCAAAGAAATCCTTTCGGAAAACTCATACTGTCTCCTCCTTGCCGTCCAGACGCTGATAGACGCTGATGAACTCCAGCGCGATGGTCTTGAAGGCCTCCGCGCTCATGAGCTGATCCTCCGCGTGGAGAATGAGCAGGCTCACGATGTTCTTCTCGCCCGACGCCTCGCGCGTCAACAGGCTCGTGTGCGCGTCATGCCCCTCGACGAATGCCTCGTCGCCTTCCTTGATGAGCTGCTCCGCCTTGACGTAGTCGCCCTGCTTCGCGGCCCGGATGGCCTCGATGTAGGAGCTGCGCGCCGTACCGACCATCGAGATGATCTGGAAAGCAATCTGCTCTAAATCCCCCATGTCGCTCACCCCTTCATGATCTTCTCAGCGAGTTCCACCGTGCCCTTGCCGTCCATGCGGCCGTACATGCGCATGTCGATGGCCTCGACCGGCACGCCTGGCAGCTCCGCGGCGATCTTGTCCTTGGAGAAACGGATCTGGGGACCGAGCAGCACCGCGTCGGCGTCCGCAGCCTTCGTGGCCGCCTCCGAGGCGGAGTAAGCGGCAATCTCGTAGTCCTTGCCAGCGGCAGCAGCAGCCTCCTTCATCTT
>CACWQW010000095.1 GCA_902763085.1 Dongibacter bovis | reverse complement strand
AGGAAGCGACGGTAGTTCCTGTCAGCCTTGACATCGGCAAAAGCTCCCTCTGCTTGGATGCTGCGGTTGACACGCAGCTCAATGCCATGTTCGCTCGTGGAGCACGAGACGTGCTGCCCGCCGCAGTGGCTGGTACGCGCATCAGAGCATCAGCACGCAGCCCTTGCCGACGGTCGCCTTGCCGCCCTTGATCGTGATGCCGTCGATGCGGACCGTCCGCCAGTTCTTCCAGCCGCTGTCCTGGATGGCCGCCGTCTTTTTCTCACCGTTATCGCCGATGACGTAGAGATCAAAGCTCTTGGCATCGCCCTTGCCCTGCGTCGTGACCTCGGCGGCGTAGACGCCGTCCGGCAGATCCGTGAGTTCCTGATAGACGTTGAACGTAAAAGGCGTCTTGGCCCAGTAGTGGAGCGCGCCCTTGCCGAGGACGACGCCGTTCGCGTTGATGATGTAGACCGGCGCGGTGCTCCGCACGGTGTCGCCGCTGTTGGGGTTCGTCGTGTCGCTCGTCTTCGTCCCGTCCTGATGCGTGATGACGAGGCCATCCGCGGTGAGCTGCGCGCCGTTCTTCGCCGTGACGGCGGAGCCATCGAGCGCGAGGTCGCCGCTTGCGTAGACGCTCGCGCCGTCCACAGTGATGGCGTCTTTGGCCGTCAGGCGGATGCTGTCTTCCGCATTACCCCAGACGCTTAGCTTACCGCCGTTATCGCTCTCCTTCTTGAGCTCGAGGCTCTGGCCCGTGAGCGAGACCGCGACCGGCTTTGCATTCGCCCTGCCATCGGCCTGCTGCAGCGTGCCGGAGAACTGCAGCTGCTGCGTCGCCTCGAGCGCGACCGTCCCCTGAGACCAGGCGTCCGTGCTGTCCGTGCTGTCCACGCTGCCCTCCGACCAACCGCTCGTCGTGTTCGTATCGGGATCGATGGTGAACCAAACGCCATCCGCGACGTGGAGCGTCGTGCTCTGCGTTTTGAGGGCGCCGTGCACCTCGATGCCCGCGCCCTTCTCCATCGAGATGGCGCCCTGGGCTTTGGCGCTGTCGATATTCTGCAGGTTCTTCCAGTCGTCCTTGCTGGCCGCGACGGTCGAGAGGATCAGGTCTTGGCCTTGAGACTGGCCGTACCGCCGAGGTGGATGCCGCTCGTGTTGACGATGTAGACCGGCTGCGTCGTATACTGCTCGATTCTCCCGGCGATGTCCGTCATCCTGCCGCTCGCGACGAGATTGACCAGCGGGGAATTGATGTCCTTGTTAAAGGTAAGACCCTCGCCCGCTCCGATGTCGAAGGACTGCCATCCTGCCAGATATGGTAGTGGGCGGCGCTCCCCGGCCGCATCGCCGCGAAATCCTCTCTGTCGCCATCGAAGTTCCCCTGATAGGCGGCCCGCCAGTGGAAGAGATGATGCGCCCCCTGCTCCCGGTTCTGGAACGCGAGCACGCCGTCGGTGTGCGAGACATCGTAGTGGCCGATCGTCCCCTGGCAGCCGGTGAGCGAGAGCACGGTATCCGTCCGGCTGCGGTGATGCGTGACGCCGATCTCGAGCCAGTCCTTCTCGCGCTGCGAGTTCGCCAGATAATGCTGATAGCTCAGGCCGAAGCGCGTGCTCTTGCCGCTGCTCGCGAGGTCGAACGGATAGCCGTGCGCGAGATCTGAGCGCCGCGCATCCGAGTGGCTGGCCGTAAACGTCATCGCGTCGCCCGCCTTCGGCAGGATCCAGCGATAGGAGAGCGCCCCCTGCCGCAGCTGGTGCCAATGGTCCGGCGAGCTCGTCAGCGCAACGCCGACCGTATCCCCGCGACCGCTCAGGTTGCGATTGACATACGTCGTCGTGGCCCGCCAGTCGCCGTTATAGCACGAGCCGTCATTGCTGAAAAACACGCCCGTCGTCTCCGCCTTGCCCTGCCGCGCCGCGACGATGGCGCAGTAGCCGTCCCCGCCGGCGCGCTCGAAGCGCACCGCGAGCGTGAGCGCGCCGCCCTCGTTCTAGAGCGCGAGCTGCCGGGAGAGGCGCTGTACGTCCACCATCTCCTTCTGGAGCTCCGGCACCAGCCGCAAAACCTCTGTCCGGCTGAGCGCGGCATCCGCCGCCACCTCCACAGACGTGACCGTCACGGCGCTGTGCGCGAGCTGCTGCGCCTGCCGCTCGCTGGTGGCGCTGGCGAGCGCCTTCTCCGCGGGACTATCGATCGCCGCCTCCACCTCCGTTCCCAGTGCCGCGAACGTCACGCCGGCGGCCAGCAAGAGCCGCATGAGCTTCTTCTTCCTGTTCCAGCCCCACTTTCCCCAAACACACGCACAAGCGGCCGCCTTTCAGGAAGCGCTGATTAAATGAAGTGCTCCGGATTTACGTGGATGCACTGTATCCCCCTAGGAGACAAACCGGAGGTGTAGCGGCAAAACGCTCCATCGCGTTTTGTACTGAGGATTTGTCGACGACGAGAGGACAGTGCAGACGCGTGAAGACGGTGTGCCGAATGAATCAGTGGTTCCTTAGGACGTATGCGCCCGATTTTCTTTGCTGTTTTTGATTATAACGGGACAAGGCAGCGGATTGTTTTCTTATTTTGGAAGGAATTTCATCGCATTCGTTCGCAAGTGACGCGTGAAAGGAAGCATAGCGCAATGGTAATGACAGGAATTTTTCAGAAACTTCCAAACCGCCCGCTCTTGTCATCTGCGCCATTCCCCGCTAAAATAAAGCTAGAGAAATGCCAACGAGGGCAGTCACGTGCGTGACTGCCCTCGTTCTATTTTAAAGAACGGTGTGTGATGATCATGGAACTGACGCGCTACGAGGTCTTCGCCGACGCGGCGAAGACGGGGAATTTCACGAAGACAGCCGACCGCATGGGCTACACACAGCCCGGCGTGAGCCGCACGCTGCGGCTGCTCGAGCGGGAGCTCGGCTTTCCTCTGTTCTGC
>CACWQW010000094.1 GCA_902763085.1 Dongibacter bovis | reverse complement strand
GCCGTGCAGGACGTGGTAGACGCCCTTGTATTCGTGCATGCGCTCCATGGCGGCGACGTCCTGCGGCTGCTCGACGACGCAGATGACGGAGTGGTCGCGTTTCTCGTCGCTGCAGATGGCGCAGGGGTTACGGTCGCTGAGGTTGAAGCAGGTGTTGCAGTAGCCGATCTTTTCCTTCGCCTCGAGGATGGCGCCCGCGAGGGATTTCGCGGCGGCGGGGTCCATGTCGAGCACGTGATATGCAAGGCGCACTGCCGTTTTCTGGCCAATGCCCGGCAGTGCGCGAAAGTGCTCGATGAGGTTGGCGAGGGGCGCGATGTATTGCATCAGAGCATCCCCGGCGGGAGACCGAGCCCGCTCGTGAGCTTGCCCATCTCCGAGGCCATCATCTCATCGACTTTTTTCGTCGCTTCGTTGAAGGCGGCGGAGAGGAGGTCCTGGAGCATCTCGACGTCGTCAGGATCGACGGCAGCCGGGTCGATCGTGAGGGACTGCACCTGCTTTTCGCCGTTCATGACGACTTTGACGGCGCCGCCGCCCGCCGTGACGTCAACGGTCTTGCGCTTGAGCTCGTCCTGCATCTTCTTCATTTCGTTTTGCATTTTCTGGACTTTTTTCATCATGCCGGCCATGTTGCCCATGTTGCCCATTCCACCAAACATTCGGGTTCCTCTCTTTCTGTTGCGCGGGGCGCCGCAGCGCTCCGGTCTCGGGGAGGCGGGGGCGCTCTGCGTCCCCGCTCGTATGCCATTCGGCAATTTTACCCCTTTAGCCTATCAAAAAAGGCAGGGTTCGTCAATCCTCCGGCGGTGCTTCCTGCGGCTCCTTCGGCTGCTCCTCCGGCGGCTCGATGAAGTTGTCGCCGAGGATGTTGATGGCGTTCTGCAGGTTCTTCTGCTCGTCCGGGGGGAGCTGGCTCATGTCGACCTCGATGGGTTTATCCGCGTGCGGGAGCGGCGGCAGGGGCGGACGCTCTTTCTTTTTCGGCGCGGGCGGTGGCGCGGGGGCGGTCTCTGCGGCGGTGCAGACGAGCTGCATCGGATGGCCGAAGATGTCTGCGAGGACGGCCTCAACCTGCGCTCTATAGATGCGCATGGTGAGCTGGGCGAGCGTCTCGGTCGGGAAGGCGAGGAAGCATTGGGCGCCGCGGAAGCCTTGCAGCGTGCCCTGCGTGATGCAGGCGAGCGTCGATTGCTTGTGCTGACCGCGGAAGGTGTCGATGACTTTCTGCCAGGTGGCGGCGTCCTCGGCGGACGCCTGCGGCTGAGGCGTGGGCGGCAGGGGCACGCTGGCCTGTGGGGCCGCGGGAGTGGAGGGCGCCGTGGGCGGGGCAGAGGCGGCGCGGGTGGCAGGCGCTGCGGCAGGGGCAGGGTGCCCTGCGGCCTGTGCTGGGGCTGCCGACTTTGCTGGCGCGGCGGGGGCTCCTGCGGGACGTGCAGCGAGCCGGGCGCCGAGGCTCGCGATCTGGGCCTCGAGGCGGGCGAGGCGCTGCGCTTCGCCCGCCGTCTCGCCGGAACGGGGGACACTTTCGGGCGCTTGGTCCTCCGCCGGTGCGGTGATGCCGCGGCAGAGGAGCAGCAGCGTGACCTCGACGGTGATGCGGGGCTGCGGTGACCAGCGCAGTGTGTCGACGCATTTGTGCAGGTGTGCGAGCATCGCCATGATGGTTTCCGTGGGGAAGAAGGCAGACTGCTTCTTGAGTACGTCCTCCGGCTCGGCGTAGAGGTCGAGCCCCTCGACGGTGCCCGCCGCCTGGTAGATCATGAGGCTGCGCAGGTGGAGCGCGAGCTCCGCCATCATTTGCTTGAGGTCCTTGCCGCCCGCGAGGAGCTCAGCGACGATGGAGAGGACGCTCTGGGCATCGTGCGATGCGAGGGACTCCGTCATGCGGTAGATCCAGCTGTGGCCGACGAGGCCGAGCATCTCCTGCACGAGCGCAGCGGTCACGGGGCCGTCGGCGAGGGAGATGCACTGGTCGAGGATGGAGAGCGCGTCGCGGAGACCGCCGTCTGCCTGGAGCGCGATGAGCTCGAGCGCGCTATCCGCCGCCTCGACCTTCATGGCGTCGCAGATGGTGCGCAGGCGCCCCTCGATCTCGCTGACGGTGATGCGGCGGAAGTCGTAGCGCTGGCAGCGGGACTGGATCGTGGCAGGAACCTTGTGCGGCTCCGTCGTCGCGAGGATGAAGACGACGTGGGCGGGCGGCTCCTCGAGCGTCTTGAGGAGTGCGTTAAAAGCCTCCGCCGTGAGCATGTGCACCTCGTCGATGATGTAGACTTTGTAGTGGCCTTCGGCGGGGGCGAATTTCACGGTCTCCCGCAGGCCGCGGATCTCGTCGATGCCGCGGTTCGACGCTGCGTCGATCTCGAAGACGTCCATGGAAGTGCCGTCCGTGATGCGGCGGCAGTTCTCGCAAGTACCGCAGGGCGTGGGCGTCGGCCCCTCGTCGCAGTTGAGCGCCTTGGCGAGGATCTTCGCCGTGCTCGTCTTGCCGGTGCCGCGCGGCCCGGCGAAGAGATAGGCGTGCCCGATGCGCCCCGAGACGATGGCCTGCGAGAGGGTCTTTGAGACGTGCTCCTGCCCGACGAGATCCGCAAATGTTTTCGGCCGCCACTGGCGGTAGAGTGCGATGTACGCCATGCGTCATTCCTCCTACGTCTTCCGCATGAACTCAAAAAAGCCTTCTCCTGCGGAGAAGGCTCGTCTTTCCTTTAGAACGTCGGACCACAGCTCCCAGGCACCCTCACGGCACATGGAGTATCTCTCTTAACGCTGCTTCCTTCCGGACCTGACTCCTTCCGGACCTGACGTGGTTCGTGAGGCCCCATTGCGTGAGACCCAGGCGCTGCGGCCCGACCTTCCAACGGAACGTGAGATATTATACCATGTTTCTGCGGGGGCGTCAATTTTCCGGCGCGGAGCGGCGGAAATCTACCCGCGCAGACAGGCGGAGGCAAAGAGCCAGGCGGGCGGCGATTGCGACAGGCTAAGGGTCATCCGCGGTCATCCGGCTCGCTTTTGGCGGTGCGCCGCGCGAGCGAGGGCACGATGCCGAGGATGCAGAGTACGGCGAAGACGACGAAGGAGAGCTCGATGCTTCGGAGGAGCGCGCCCTCTGGAGGGGCGTCCCAGCGGAGGGAGAGCAGGAGCGTCACGATGGCGCAGGAGAGCACCTGACCGACGAGGCGCACAGTGCCGAGCATGGAGGAGGCGAGGCTGTAATAGCGCGGCGGGACGGCGCTCATGATG
>CACWQW010000093.1 GCA_902763085.1 Dongibacter bovis | reverse complement strand
TGATTTTCTCATTTGCCATAGACGAACCTCCCCTGTCCGTATTTGTACCAGGCCGCGCAGACGCCCTCGACGGAGACCATGCAGGGACCGACGGCGTGCATCGGCACGCAGGCCTTGCCGAAGAGCGGGCACGCAGGCGGCGTGACGATGCCACGCAGCACCTCGCCGCAGCGGCAGCCGGGACGCGGGCGCGGCGCAGGAACCTCGAGTGGCAGCACGCGCTCGATGTCGTAGGCGGCGAAAGCATCGCGCATGGAGAGCCCCGAGCGCGGGATGATGCCGATGCCGCGCCAGCGCGCGTCCACGGGTTCGTAAACGAGGTGCATGACGCGCTGAGCCTCGCGGCTCCCCTCGCGGCGCACGACGCTCTCGTACTCGTTCTCGATACGCGCCTCGCCTGCCGCCGCCTGCTGCGTGAGCCGCGTGAGTGCGCGCAGGATAGCGAGCGGCGAAAAGCCCGCGACGACGCCGGGCAGATGGTAGTCCGCCGCGACGAAGGAGAAGATGTCTGTCCCCGTGACGACGGCGACGTGCCCCGGCAACAGGAAACCATCGACGCGCACGGCGGGATCGTCCATGAGCGCGCGCAGCGCGGGCGGCACGAGCTTCTGCGCGGAAAGCAGGAAGAGATTCCGCACGCCTGCACCCTTGGCTGCGAGCACGAGAGCCGCCGCCGTGGGCGCCGTCGTCTCAAAGCCGACCGCGAGGAAGACGACCTTTTTCTCCGGGTGTTCCCGCGCGATCTCGAGCGCATCAAGCGGCGAATAGACGACGCGGATGTCCGCGCCCTCCGCCTCCGCCTCCGCGAGGCTCGAGGAAGAGCCGGGGACCTTGAGCATGTCGCCGAACGTCGTGAGGATGACGTCGTCCCGGTGCGCATAGGCGATCGCCTTGTCCATATAGTCGTCCGGCGTCACGCAGACGGGGCAACCGGGCCCGGAGACGAGCGAGACGCCCTCGGGGAGCAGCTGACGCAGCCCCGCGCGGAAGATCGAGACGGTGTGCGTGCCGCAGACCTCCATGAAGCGCAGCGGCCGCCCCGCGCGCACACTCTGGCGCCCGATCTCCGCAAGCAGCTCCTGCGCCGCCTCTCTTTCTCCCGCGCGCGTCACGAGAGCGCCTCCACGGTGCGCGGCGCGCCGCGCATCTCCGCGAGCAGCGCATTCGTCTCCTCGGCTTCACGCTCGTCGACGATCTGCATTGCAAACCCCGCGTGCACGAGCACGTAGTCGCCGCACTTCGCCTCGGGCAGCAGCATGAGCGAGATGTCCTTCGTCACACCGCCGAGCTCGACCTTCGCGAGCGCGTCCTTGATTGCTATGATTTTGGCAGGTACTGCCAGACACATATCCGATTCCTCCTGATGTATGGCCGGCGCCGGGAAGCGCCTCCTTTCGCAGGCGTCCCCAGCGTCCTATTCTTCCCTTTCCCGTGCGGCCGCCTCGGCGACGGCCGTGTAGTCGACGCTGCCGCCGCGCTTCTCTGCGGGCACAATGTCCCAGGCGGCGAGCTCCTCGAGCGCGCGCTGCGCCATTTCCGGCACGAGCGCGCGCATCTCTTCGGAGAGCTCGACGCCCGCCTCGACGTCGTAGGGCTGCGCGCCGATGACGACGACCCTGGGAATCTTCTTCCCCGTCACGGCGAGTAGCGCGAGCACGTCCTGGATGCCGACCTCATGCGCCGAGATCTTGTCCTGGAAATGCTCCATGACATCGTCGTCCTCGAAGCGGAACAGCGTGCCCGGCGCCGCGTGCCCGTTGATGGAGTCGATGACGAGCAGGCGCCGCGTGCCCGTCACGAACTGCGTGAGCTCGATGCCGAGCGTCCCGCCGTCGACGATCTGCACGTTCTCGGGGAAATCATAGTGCGCCGCGAGATACTCCGCGACGCGCACGCCGAAGCCCTCATCGCGCAGGATGACGTTACCGACGCCGAGGATCGTCGTCTCCGCGGCGAAAAGTCCCGTATCGCTCATGCGCGCACCTCCGCCTTCTTCGCGACGACGCCGCGGCGCAGCCAGTCGCACCAGACATCTACGCCCTCGCCCGTCGTGCAGGAGAGCTCGGCGATCTCGATGCCCGGATGGAGCATGGAGATGTCCTCCTTCGCGCTCGCGCAGTTGAAATTGCAGTACGGCGCGAGGTCGATCTTGTTGATGAGCGCGATCTCGCTCTCCTTGAACATGAGCGGGTACTTCATGGGCTTGTCGTCGCCCTCCGTCACGGAGAGCACGACGGCGCGCGCATCCTCGCCGAGCGCGAACTCCGCGGGGCAGACGAGGTTGCCGACGTTCTCGACGACGAGCAGGTCGAGCGCTGCGAGGTCCATCTCGCGCACCGTCTTCTGCACCATGTTCGCGTCGAGGTGGCAGCCGCCCGCCGTATTGATCTGAATGACGGGCACGCCGTGGCGGTCGATGCGCTCCGCGTCCTTGCTCGTGAAGAGGTCGCCCTCGATGACCGCCATCGAAAGCTCGCCCTTGAGCCGCTCCATCGTCTTCTCGAGCACGGACGTCTTTCCAGCGCCCGGCGAGCCCATGAAGTTGACGACGAAGACGCCCTTTTCCGCAAACATTGCGCGGTTCTCCGCCGCAAAGCGGTCGTTCTCGCCAAGGATGTTCTTGATGACCTTGATTTCCAAGCTAGTCTACCTCCAGATATTCCACCTGCATCTCGCGCCCCGAGATGGTCTTCAGCACACCGTCTTTGCACACCGGGCACCAGAAATCGTAGTGCTCGATGTGGAACTCCCTGCCGCATTTCGCGCAGCGGCCGACGAGCGGCACGCGGCGCACCTTGAGCACCGCGCCCTCCGCGGGCGTGCCCTCCGTGAGCACGCGCCACGAGAACTCGAGCGACTCCTGCTCGACGCCCGCCATCTCGCCGATGAGGAGGCCGACCTCGCGCACTTTCGTCGCGTGGTTATTTCCTGCCTCCCTGTGATGTATGGAAAAGAGGCCGCGCAGCCATTGCGCAGCCTCCGCTTCCATCGCTTTTAGAGCGCCGCCTCCAGGCCGCGCGCCGCGAAGACGCTCAGGATATCCGTGAGCTTCGTCTTCTTCGGGCTGTAGTCGACGGTCGTCTCGCCGTCGTGCGCGTGGATGTGGACGAAGAGCACGCCCGGCAGTCCGAAGAGTGCCTTCTCGACGTCTTTCGCCGTCTCCTCCGTATAGCCCGTGACTGTGAACTGCAGGCGCGTGTTGCCGTTCGTCTCGCCGCAGCCGCATTCCTTACACATAAATAGACCTCCTCATAAGTATTGCAATTCGGATCGCAGCCTCATGCCTTCTGCGCATCGGGATCGACATCGCCGGCGTCCGCCGGGTAGTGCACGAGGAACTTGCTGCCCGAGAACATGCTCGATACCTCGGACTCGCCCTCCATGAACTCCGAGCGGATGACCATGTAGAGATGGCCGATGGCGAAGAGGATGATGCCCCAGGCGACGTAGTGATGCACGAGGTGCGTCACCATCTCGTTGCCGCAGACGACGTTCACCCAGGCGAACGCGCGTGCGATGTAGCTCGCAGGCTCCGTCATGTAGTACATCGCAAACCCCGTGCAGATCTCGATGGCGACTAGCGTGTAGAGCAGGAGGTACGACATGCGCGCGAGCGGATTCCGCAGGAACGACTGGTGGTTCGGCTGCACGAGCATGTAATGCTTGATGACGTCGACCGTCTGCGCGTAGAAATAGCCTTTCCAGAAGCGCGGGAACAGCCGGTCGCCGCGGTTGATGATGAAGCCGTAGATGCGCAGCACGAACGAGGCGCAGAAGACGAACGCCGCGACGAAATGGATGTCGCGCACGAGGTC
>CACWQW010000092.1 GCA_902763085.1 Dongibacter bovis | reverse complement strand
TAACCATTATCTTGCCGCATAGAAAAAGCGGCTCGCCACTCAAGCGAACCGCAAATCCATTATTTTTTTCCGTGTCCTATTGACGGGGTGCACACCAACCTGCCTGCGAGGGTTTTTCCTATATGGATTTTATGATTTGGGGATTCATAAAAGGATAGGAAGCTAGATTAGAAGAGGAAGTCGACGCGGCCCCAGAGCGTCTGGGCGTCGCGGTCGGACTCGATGCCCTTGCCGTTGAAGTACTTCGCGGAAGCCACGACGTTCTTGAACGGCGTGTAGTCCGCGCCGACCTCCCAGCCTTTCGCACCGACGATCTGCGCATCCTGCGTACCGAAGAGGCTCGTGTAGGTGCCGAGGTAACGGTAGCCGGCGTATGCGCCCCAGGTGTTCTTGTTCTCAGGCTGCGCGCCTTTGTAGTTGTAGAACGCCTGCCAGCTGTGGTCGAGGTTATCCGCCTCCGTGTTCTGCGCATAGGCGCCGGAGATGCGGCTCGTGCCGTCGAAGTTGTAGCCGAGGTTGACGGACCAAATGTTGGCATCGTCGCTGTCGTTCGCACCGTTGCGGTAAGCAACGCCCTTGTTCAGATAATCGTTGCCGACGAGGCCCTTGAAGCCTTCCGTCGAGAGGTGATAGTACGCAGCGCCGCCCGAGAGCTTGCTCTCCGGGGAGTCATACTGGAGCGTGATGCCCTGGATGTTCGCCTTATCCGAGAAATCGCCGTTCGTGTTGTCAGCGACGGCAGAGTCGCTGAGATCGAGGCGGCCAGCGTAGAGGCTCGCCTTGAGGTCCTTGCCGAACGTGACCTTTGCGCCGGACATCTCATCATCGAAGAGGAGGCCCTCCTCCGGCGTGTAGAGCTCGAACTTACCGAGCTGCGTGGAGAAGTTCTTGTAGCGAGACGTGCGTTCACATGCCAGTGGTCGTTGACCTCAGCGCTCGGCTCGAGGCGGAACAGGAGCTCGTCGCTGTTCGTCTTATCCTTCACATCGCTGTCCTTTGCGGTCTCGATGCGGTTGCTCTTGTAGGTGTACTCCATCTTGCCGTTCCACTTCACCTTATCGGCATTGCGCTCGAGGTTCGAGACGCGGACGCCGAGGTTGTTGAGCTCGTCGGAGAACTCAGCAGCGAGCTTGTCGATGAGGGCCTTGTCCTGTGCGGAAACATCCGTCTTCGCCATGGCCTTGGCGACCATCTGTGCCATCTCATAGCGCGTGATGTTCTTGTCGCCCTGGAACGTCGAGTCGCCGTAGCCGTCGATGACGCCGTCCGCTGCGAGCTGGGATACAGCGTCGTATGCCCAGTGATCTGCCGGAACATCGGAGAACGGATTGGACGCTGCGAACGTCGTGGAGGCAGCGCCGACGACGATTGCCGTCGTGAGTGCGGATACGAGAGTCTTCTTCATGATGAACTCCTCCTTACAAAACGAGAAACCATTCTGTCGGAGGTTCGTCGGTATCTCACAAGTTTCCATGTTTCCTTGCTGTCCTCTGAACCTCTTGACAGCTCTCAGTATAGTCATTTATTTGCAATCTGTCAATTAATAATTAACGACGTGTCGATTAGAATTTACTGTATTGAAAATTAGTCTCATTTAAGAAAACTTCGCCCTGCAGATTTCCCGCACGCGCCCGCCTGCGCCTCTTGCACGTTGCAAATTCGCATATTATACTAAAGACAACAACAGGAACGCAGGGGAAGCGCACCAGCGCTGCCCCGGGAAACGAAAAGGAAGGCAGAGGATCGCCATGGGATTCAAACGCGCACGGAAAGAGGATCAGATCAAGCTCCGGCGGCAGGAGATCCTGCGCGCTGCGGAGCAACTGTTCGACGAGGGAGGGCTCGACGATGTGACCTTTTCCCACATCGCGAAGCAGGTCTCCTTCACGCGGCAGACGATCTACACGTACTATCAGACGCGCGAGGAGGTGCTGCTCGACCTGCTCGGGCAGCGGCTCGAGCATTTCTACCAGTCGCTCGACCACCTGTTCCCGCCGGACGAGCTCCTCACGCGGGAGGCGTTCTGCGCGCGGCTCGCGCATCATTTCATTCAGCACCGCATGACGCTGCGCCTCTTCTCCCTGCGCCACACGGTGCTCGAGCAGAACGTCCGCTACGAAAACCTCGTCGCATTCAACCGCATCATGCTCAAGGTGTTCCCAGAGGTCACGCGCATCCTGCGCCACCAGTGCCCGTCCGTGAGCGAAGAGACGTTCGACATGATCACATTCACGATGATTCCCTATTTCGCGAGCATCTACCCGATCCTCGAGCCGCATCCGAACCAGCTCAAGGCGATCTACGAGGCGCTCGGCCATCAGGAGCAGGAGTGGACGAGCGAGGAGGTGCTCATCGCCTCGCTCAAGGTCATGACAGCGGCACTCACGTTCGCCGCCGACGCGCAGGCGGCGCCGAAGGACGCCGGAAAATAACGACAGATGAAAGAACGCCCCGGAGGACAGCGATGCTCCTCCGGGGCGTTCTTCTTTTTCCTTTTCTCTCCTAGGTCAGCGGCGCCCGCCAGTGCCCTCCTCCGCCCGCGGGAAGAAGGTGTCGAGCACCTCCGCGCGCGTCGGTGCGCCGAGCCGCGCGCCCACGAGGAAGAGCGCGAGCGAGACCGTCATGCCGATGGTGATCTGGTGGAGCCCCAGGACCTTGAACCCTGCCGCCTGCGCCGCGCAGTAGGCGAGCGTGCCGCCCGCCATCGAGAGCAGGGCACCGAGGCGGTTCGCGCCGCGCCAGTAGAGGCCGAGCAGGAGCATCCAGAAAAAAGCGGTCTCGAGCCCGCCGAACGCGAACATGTTGATGATCCAGATGAGGCTCGGCGGCGTGAGCGCGATGAGGAAGACAAGCCCGCCGAGCGCCGCCGTCGTGAGCACCGAGAGGCGCGAGAGCGTCTGTGCGCCGACCGTGCGGCCCTTCGCGCGTGCATGCGCGAGGTAGACATCCTTGACGATGGCAGACGACGCGACGATGAGCAGGCCGGAGATCGTCGAGATCGAAGCGGCGATCGGCCCGAGGATTGCGAGCCCCACGAGCTCCGGTGGGATGGCGCGCGCGATCGTGAGCGGGATGATGTTGTCGACGCTGCCGTACTCCGACACGGGGCCATCGAGCACGCCGTGCGCGAGAATGCCCGTGAAGTTCACGCCGATGTTCATGAAGCCGACGACGACGGTGCCGATGAGCATCGCGCGATGCAGGCTATGCGTGTCGCGGTAGCTGATGCCGCGCACGACCGACTGCGGCAGCGCGATCGTACAGATGCCGACGAGGATCCACTGCGTGAGGTAGAGCCCGACGGGCATCTCCCCCGCAGAGAGCGGGTCGAAGAGCTCCGGATGCGCCGCGTGGAGCCCATCGATGATCGCCGTGTAGCCGCCGCCCGCCTGGAGCACGTAGTAGAGCAGGATGACGATGCCCGCCATCATCATGAGCGCGCAGCACGTATCCGTGAGCGCGACGGCGCGGAAGCCGCCGATGCTCGTATAGAGCACGACGACGAGCCCAAAAAGCACGAGCCCCGTCTCATAGCTGTACCCCGTCGCCGCCGCAAAGAGACGCGCGCCGCCCACGAACTGCGCCGTCATCGTCCCGCAGAAAAAGAGCACGATCACGAGCGCCGCGAGCATCGCGAGGCCGTTCGACTCGAACCGCGCGCGGATGATGTCGACGACCGTCACCGCGTGGAACTCGCGCGAGAGCAGCGCCACGCGCTTGCCGAAGATGCCGAGCACGAGGAAGATCGCCGTCATCGCGAGCACGAAGCCGCCGAGCCGCCGGTTGCCGATGAAATACTGCTGCACGAAATCCTCGCCGAAGCCGCGGCCGCGCCGCACCCAGACGCCAATCGCGAGCATGAGCGCCATGAAGAGCAAAAGCGGCACGAGCGCGAAAAGATTCCCCTCCGTCTGCGGCATCATCGCGCACCGCCTCCCCTCGACTGCTCCTCGTCCTCGAGGCTCAGGTCGCAGAACCAGCCGCGAACGAGCACGTAGACGCCAGCGACGGCGAACAGCCAGACGCCGACCGTCCCGCAGACCGCCCAGAGCGGCAGCCCGAAGACCTCCCCCTGCACCCCCGCGAGCCCAAAGCCCGCCGCGCACCAAAAGAGGATGATGGCGAAAAGCAGCACGCCCGTCGCGCCTGCCTCTCGCCGCACCTGTCGATACTTCTCTTCTCTTGTCATAGAAAAACCTCCCCGTACAGTCGCGCCCTCCTGGCGCGTACCGTCGAAACCACACGCAGACGCAAAGCGCCCGCGCGTCCATTATACCGGCAGGGAGGGGGCGGGGTCAAATTCCGGAAGACGATGTTCGCGAGCAGGTAGCCGGTGAGCATGATGATGCCCATGGGCACGGCGGTGTGGTCGCCGGCGATGCCGACGACGGGCATCATGAGGCCGCCGAGGATCATCTGCGCGAAACCGATGAGCGCGCTCGTGCTGCCGGCGCTCTTCCCCTGCCGCGAAAGTGCGAGGGAGAAGCTCGCCGTACCCATGACGGAGAGCGGCACGATCGTCACGAAGAGCACGGGGATCGTGTACCAGATCGGCGCGCCCGCGAGGAAGCCCGCGAGGAGCAGCACGGAGCTCACGAGCGGGATGATGATCGACCAGCGCAGCAGGCTGACATCCGGCACGCGGCCCGCGAGGCGCGCGGGGATCATGCCGACGACGAGCAGCCCGATGCCGATGCCGCCGAAGATGAGGCTGTAGACCTGCGGGCTCACATGGTAGATGTTCTGGAACAGGAACGACGAGCCCGCGAGGTACGAGAAGAAGGCGCCGAAGACGAAGCACTGCGTGAGGCAGTGCCCCGAGGATGTAGCGGTCGCGCAGGAGCTCGGGATATTTCCGGAAGGACTCCCAGACCCCGCCGAGCCGCCGCGCCGGCGCGAGCGTCTCGCGATAGGCGACCGTCGCGCCCGCCTGCACGATACCGACGACGATGAGCAGGACGAAGATGCCGCGCCAGGAGGCAAAGAGCAGCACTTGCCCGCCGATGACCGGCGCGATGATCGGCGCGAGGCCGTTGACCATCATGAGGATCGCGAAAAAGCGCGTGAGCTCCGGCCCCTCGCAGACGTCACGCGCAATCGCCCGCGAGATGACGATGCCGCTCGCGCCCGCAAAGCCCATGAGGAAGCGGAACGTAAGGAAGATCGGCACGTTCTCCGCAAAGGTGCAGCCGACCGCCGCGATGGTGAATCCCACCATGCCGAGGAGCAGCGGCCGCCGCCTGCCGTAGCGGTCGGAGAGCGGCCCCATGAGGATCTGCCCGAACGCCATGCCGAGCATCGTCATCGTGAGCGTCAGCTGCGCGACCGACGCCGTGACGCCGAGCTCCGCCTGCATGACCGGCAGCGCCGGCAGGTACATATCCGTGGCGAGCGGCGCCATCGCGCTCATCACGCCGAGAAATATCGTCAAAAGGATCCGCATCGTTTTGCTCATAGTATCATCCTCTCTTTTGCAGGGAGCGGCTGCGCCGCCCCCATCTCCGCCCCGCGGAGCTTAAGGAACCGCTGATTAAATGAGGTGCTCCGGATTTGCGCGGATGCGCTGTATCTCCCTAGGAGACAAACCGGAAGCGTAGCGGGCTACGCTGAGGATTGTAGGGCGACGGGAGGACAGTGCAGACGCGTGAAGACGGAGTGCCGAATGAATCAGTGGTTCCTTAGGAAATAAGAGCGAGTACCCGTCCGAATGCGGATCACTTCCCCCTGTATCAGGAGAAGTCCTCGAGGAACGTATGCGCCTCGCCGTGCAGCTTATATCCGAGCACGGTGTCAAGATTGACGTTCTCCAGCGCGTGGAAGAGGTTGCCGGGCACCTGCGGGTTCGTCTCGGCGAGCCTCGCGATGAGCCGTTTCACCTCGAGGCGCTTGGAGTCCGTCGTGCCGTCCGTGTGGCACGTCGTACAGGTCTCCGTGAACCGGCAGGCGCACTGGATGAAATAGAGGCCGTTGTCGTCGCGCCAGCGCTTGATATCCGCCTCGCGGATGCGGTAGAGCGGCCGGATGAGCTCCATGCCGGGGCAGCTCGTGCTCTTGACGCGCGGCATCATCGTGCGGATGGCGCCCGAGTAGAGCATGCTCATGAGGTTCGTCTCGATGACATCGTCGAAATGGTGCCCGAGCGCGATCTTGTTGCAGCCGAGTGCGCGCGCCTTCCGGTAGAGGTAGCCGCGCCGCATCTTCGCGCAGAGGTAGCACGGCGATTCCTCGACGTGGTAGACAGAGGCGAAGATGTCCGTCTCGAAAAAGGTCAGCGGGATATGGAGCAGCCGCGCGTTCTCCTCGATGATCTGGCGGTTCATCTCATTATACCCGGGGTCCATGCAGAGGAAGACAAGCGAAAAGGGGATCTTGTTGTGGCGCTTGAGGTCCTGGAAGAGCTTCGCCATGAGCATCGAGTCCTTGCCGCCCGAGATGCAGACGGCGATCTTGTCGCCGGGCGCGACGAGGTCGTAGTCGCAGATGGTCTCGACGAACTTCCCCGTGATCTTGCGCTTGAACTTCTTGTGCAGGGAGGCCTCGATGCGCGCGAGGCGCTCGCCGTCCGCGGCCGCCGCCGTCTCGCGCGCGAGCTTCTCCTGCAGGTAGCGCGCGTAGCCGCCCG
This sequence comes from Dongibacter bovis, assembly GCA_902763085.1. Lineage (GTDB taxonomy): Bacteria > Bacillota > Negativicutes > Selenomonadales > Selenomonadaceae > Selenomonas_C. The sequence goes on along the minus strand of CACWQW010000092.1, from coordinate 1,963 downwards.
CGAGCGACACGGCAACGTAGCCCTGCTGCCGCAGGTTCGCCGCGAGTCCGAGGCTGATCTTCCCCCACAGGCAGATGCAGACGATGAGCCGCCCCTCGGGGAGCTCGTGCTCGCCCCTTTGCAGCGCGAGCGGATCGACGCGCTCCGCGCCCGGCACCGTGCCGCGCGCGAACGCTGCTTCATCGCGGATATCGACGAGACAGACGGTCTCCGCCGCGAGCGCCGCGAGCTCTGCAGGCGTGATCTCCGCCTTCCCTTCCCATTCCTTCAAAAAATCAGTCATGTACTTCTTCCCTTTCGTAATGCCTTCCGCCGCGGACACCGCCCTCCGGGCGCTTCTCCGCCCCAGGGCGCCGCTCCTCGCGGGGGGCGCGATGCCAGCCCTCAGCGCACGTCCGTCGCCATCGCGTGGAGCAGCCAGCGGCGCAGCACGTGGACGTGGTTCTGCTCCGTGTTCTTCGTCGCGTAGAGCAGCGTGACGTTGTCCTCCTCGAGCCAGCGCCTGCACTGCGCCGCGAACGCGTGCGCCGGCGCGCTCGCCTCGAGCTCGTCGAGGTAGACGGCGGCGAAGCCCTCGAAGGGGATCTCCCCCGCGTGGTAGATCTTCCGCAGCTCCGGCGACGGCGTGACCTCCTTCGGCCAGGCGGCGAGCGCCGCGCGGTCCTTCTTCACGCCGCGCGGCCAGAGGCGGTCGACGAGGACACGCTGCCCGTCGTCCGGCGCGATCGCATCGTAGATTCGTTTCATGCGCAGTTCATACATCGCTGATACGCTCCCTTCCTCATGGACGCGTCACCGCGGCGCGCCCCGCCGCTCTATTATAGCGCACGGCAGGCGGCGGGGACAGGCGCGGGAAAAAATTTTTCGTCGTCTGCCAAAGAATTTTCTTTTTAATTATTGATTTTCATTCTCAATTATGCTATATTATATTCAGGCTTTCGTTAGAGGATGTTGCTCCAATCGTCGAACGGCGCAGCGCCTCGAAGCTCTCCTACTAATATAATACACAGCGAAAAACCAGGCATCTGCTCAATGCCGTCAGGCAAACTACACAAGGTTCCTGCCTGTGTGCGATAAATTTACAAAATGACTGGATTTTTATACAGCGTTCTGCTATGATGTAAAAAGTATCGCCCGTAAAGTATATGAGATATAAAATTCCTTTATAGAACCAGCGTGTATTGTATCTTAGGAGGGAATGGTATGAAGTCTGACATCACCATCAAGATGGCCAGATGCAAGGGCTGCGGAATCTGCGTGGCGTTCTGCCCGAAGCAGGTGCTCGCGCTCGACGAGCTCGGCAAGGTGCACGTCGCGAACGGCGACGCCTGCATTGGCTGCGGCCAGTGCGAGCTGCGCTGCCCGGACTATGCGATCTTTGTAGATAAAATCGAGGAGGCGGCGAAATGAGCAAGGCAAGACTGATGCAGGGCAACGAGGCCTGCGCCGAGGGCGCAATCGCCGCGGGCGTGAATTTCTTCGCGGGCTACCCGGGCGGCAAGTTCGTCCAGATGGAGGACGAGATCGCGAGCATGGGCGCCATCCTCGGCGCCTCGCTCGCAGGCGCGAAGGCGATGGATGCGACGAGCGGCCCGGGCTTCTCGCTGAAGCAGGAGCTCATCGGCTACGCGGCGTGCGCGGAGATCCCCTGCGTGCTCGTCGATGTGCAGCGCGTCGGCCCCTCGACGGGCCAGCCGACCGCGCCCTCCCAGGCAGATGTGATGCAGGCGCGCTGGGGCACGCACGGCGACCATCCCATCATCGCGCTCGCGCCCTGGAGCGTGCGCGAGACGTACGACGTCACGGTCATGGCGGTGAACTACGCCGAGCGCTTCCGCACGCCGGTCATCCTGCTCATGGACGAGGTCGTCGGCCATCTGCGCGAAAAGGTCGTACTCCCCGACCATGTGGACGTCTACCCGCGCCGCCAGCCGAAGAAGACGCGCGCCGAGGGCTATGAGCC
>CACWQW010000091.1 GCA_902763085.1 Dongibacter bovis | reverse complement strand
CTCATCAGCTGCGAACGCGCCGTGCGCATCAGCGTGTTCGTCATCTCGAGCCCGATGCTGTAAAGCCGGCTCGAGAGGACCGACATGAGATACGGTTCCATTGTCTTGCTCATAGCAGATACCTCCTTGCTGAACGAGGCGCCAAAGCCCGCTGCCCGGCGCGAATCTACAAGACTTTGTAATCTTGATTCATCCACAGAAAAACATCCCGATAATACAAAAGGACAACGATATCTTTCGTCAGACATCGTTGTCCTTTTGTTTCGTTTGTTCATCTATGTTGAACATAATATAACATAGATTCTCACCCCTGTCAATCCGTTTTTCAAAAATTGTTCATTTATAATGAACCGGAGAGGCAGGCGCCTTTCATTTCTGCGCGATCGTCTGTGTCAGCACCTGGATGCTGTCGTTGAGCGCTCCAAGCCGTGCCTCGATGCGCACGAGCAGGAACGCCGTCACCGCCATCGGGAACCCGAGATTTCCGATCAACGTAAAAAAGTCCTGCATGCTCTCACCTCCTTCTGAGATGATACATGCAGGAACCTTTGCTTTTGACAACGATGTGATGAGCGCGCAGATGGACGCCCCCCAGGCGGGCTTTAGACCTCGCCTGCCATCTTCTCGACGCGCGCGGACGTCTGGCGCAGGGTGTTGCTCTCGTTAGAGATCTGGCGGATGAGCTCCGCCTGCGCGACGTTGACCTCCGTGAGCTGGGCGATTTCCCTGTTCAGCGCGTGGATGGAGTTGCGAATCTTCGTGAGGATGTCCGTGATCTGCTGCGCGGAGTCCGAGCTGTTCTCCGCCAGCTTCCGAACCTCGTCGGCGACGACGGCGAAGCCGCGCCCCTGCTCGCCCGCGCGCGCCGCCTCGATGGCGGCGTTGAGCCCGAGCATGTTCGTCTGCGTCGCGACGGTCTTGATGAAGTCGATGACTTTGTCCGTCTCGACGACCTGCTCCGCCGCCTCGGCCGTGAGCTTCTTGAGGCTCTTGCCGCTGTCAGCGAGCGTCTCCGCCTTCTCCGAGATCATGGCGAGCGCCTTCGCGAGCGCTTCCGTCGCCTGGCGCAGCTCCTCCGCCGTCTCGTGCATGGCGCGCTGATGCTCGAGCGACTGGTGCACGGCGACGGCGCCGACGACCTCGCCGCCCTCCTCGAGCGGGATGCTGACCGCCACGTAAGGCACGCCGTAGACTTCTTTCTTCACCTGCACGACGACGCGGCGACGCTCCCGCATCGCCACGGCGACCGCCGCCTCCGGCTTCACCGCCTCACCGACGACGACCGTCGCGGCGAGCTCCTCGATGGAGTTCGCCGCGACCCATTTCTCGCGGTCGGCGACCACCATGCCGACGCGCTGCGTCATGAGCTGCGGCAGCAGCGGCGTCACCGCACAGAATGCCTCCAGGATCGTACTTGCCATTTCGACTCCCCCTTCTCTTGCTATATCTTTCGCCAGAAAAAGCGGATTCCCTGCCGGAAAATCTTTTTCCCGCGGGAAATCCGCTGTCTTTTTGCAAAAAGGAAGTGCGCCACGCGCCCCTACAGCGCCTGTGCGAGCCGCTCGGCGAGCAGCGTGTAACGACGCTTCGTGCGGTCGTTCTCGACGGCGGTCTGGAGGGCCGCCTTGGAACCGAGAAGGATGACGAGCGACTTCGCACGCGTGACGGCCGTGTAGAGGAGGTTCCTTTGGAGCATGATGCGGTGGCCGGGCACGAGCGGCAGGACGATGACGGGGTACTCGCTGCCCTGGCTCTTGTGGACGCTCATGGCGTAGGCGAGCGTGAGCTCGCCGATCTCGGCGCGCTCGTAGTCGACGGTCTCCTCCGCGAAGCGGACCGTGAGGTGGTCCGCCTCGAGCTCGCGGATGAAGCCGATGTCGCCGTTGAAGACGCGCTTCTGGTAGTTGTTCTTCGTCTGCATGACCTTGTCGCCGAGGCGCAGCGTCAGGACGCTGTTCGTATACTCGGACTTCGCGGGGCTCGGCGGGTTGAGCGCCGCCTGCAGGCGGCGATTGAGGCTGTCGACGCCGCAGTCCTGCCGGTGCATGGGCGAGAGTACCTGGATGTCGGCGAGCGGCGAGTATCCCTCGGCGGGCAGGATGCGCGCGCAGAGGTCGACGATGCGGTCCGCCGTCGCCTCGGCATCAGGGAGCTCATAGAAGCGGAAATCGCCGTCCTCCGCGCACTCCGGCAGGCGCCCTTGGTTGATGGCGTGCGCGTTGAGGACGATGCGGCTCGCCTCGTCCTGGCGGAACACCTCGGTGAGGCAGACGCTCGGGATGACGCCCGAGCGCAGGATATCCTTGAGCACGGCGCCGGGGCCGACGGCGGGAAGCTGGTCGACGTCGCCGACGAGGATGAGGTGGCAGCCCGCGGGCACCGCCTCGAGGAAATGGCGCATGAGCACGATATCCATCATCGAGACCTCATCGAGGATGATGACGTCCGCCTCGAGCTGCTCGTCCTCATCCTTGGCGAACATCGCCTGCGCGCCGCCCTGCGCCTCGAGCATGCGGTGGACGGTGACCGCCTTGCGTCCCGTCGCCTCAGAGAGTCGCTTCGCCGCGCGCCCGGTCGGCGCGCCGAGCAGGATCGTGAGCCCCTGCCGTTCGAGGAGCTCGATCATGCCGCGCACGACGGTCGTCTTGCCCGTGCCGGGGCCGCCCGTGAGCACGAGGATGCCGCTCGTGAGCGCGCCCTCGATGGCGGCGCGCTGACCAGCGGCGAGGCGGAGCCCCGCGCGCGCCTCCCAGTCCGCGACGAGCGCGTCAGGCGCGCCGACCGTCAGCTGGTCCGCGCGCCCCGCGAGGTAGCGCAGGAGCTCTGCCGTGCGGCACTCCGCGTCGTAGAGGAGCGGCGGGTAGACGAGCGTCTCGCCGCCGATGCTCTCCACGGCGAAATAGTCCGCCTCGATACCGCGCGAGAGGGCGTCGCGCACTGCCTCGTGCGGCGCGCTGAGGACTTTCGCGGCGCGCTCGATGAGCGCGGCCTCGGGGATGCAGCAGTGCCCGGAGAGTGCAATCCTGGAAAGCGCGTAGTCGAGCCCCGCGCGCAGGCGCACAGGACTATCCGCCTCGACGCCGAGACGCTTTGCGAGCGCGTCCGCCGTCAGGAAGCCGATGCCGCTGACCTCGGCGGTGAGCCGGTAGGGATGATGCTCGAGCACGTCGAGCGCGAACGAGCCGTACTGCTTGAAGATGCGCGCGGCGAACGTCCCCGAGATGCCGTGCTCCTCGAGCCAGATCATGATGTCGCGGAGCTCTGACTGCGCCTGATACGAGGTGGCGGCCTTCTTCGCCGTCGCGCTGCCGACGCCGGGGATCTCGGCGAGCCGCGCGGGCTGCTGCTCGAGGATATCGAGCGTCTCCGCACCGAAGTGCTGCACGATGCGCCGTGCGAGCGCGGGGCCGATGCCGTCGATGACGCCGGACGCGAGGAAGCGCTCGATGCCGTCGGCACTCGTCGGCGCGCTCGCGATGAGGTGCTCCGCGCGGAACTGCCGCCCGAACTTCGGGTGCACGACCCAGTGCCCCTTGAGCGCGACCTGCTGGCCGACGAGCGGCGCCTCGCTCTGCACCGTCACGTTCACGCGCCCGCTCTCGTGGTCGGGCGTCAGGCGGAAGACGGCGAAGCCGCCCGACGGCGCCGCGAAGATGACGCTCTCGACGACGCCTGCGAGCGCCTCCTCCGTATCGAATCCCGCGAGTGTCTGCTGCTCCATCTGCCTGCCTCCCTTTCCCTGCGCCGGGGCTTTCTCTCGCACCGGGGCACCACGCCCCGCACCGCCCGTCACATCCATCCTGCACGCCGCTGCCTCACGCCTCGGTCAGCCGCTCCCATTTCTCGTAGCGCTGCTCAATCTCCCGCTCCTTTGCGGCGTACGCCTCAGCGAGCGCCCGGCTCTGCTCGGGATCCGCCTGCCGCGCGGGGTCGTTCATCTCCACCTCGAGTCCCTTGAGCTCCGCTTCCGCCATCGCGATCTCCGCCTCCGCGCGGTCGATGAGCTCCTGCCGCTTCGCCGCGCTCATGCTTTCCAGACTGCCGCGCAGTGCCTCGGCGCGGCGGCGCGCCGCGGCATCTTCCGCCGCGCTTCCCGCCTCCTCCGCGGCCGCGCGCGCTGCATGCGCCTGCTTCTTCGCGCGCGCCTTCTCTTTCTTCTCCTGCGCCCGCGCCTTTTCCTCCGCCGCCGCGCGCGCCTCGGCGGCCTCCTTTTCCTCCGCCTCCGCCTTCTCGCGGTAGTAGCTGTAGTTCCCGGGGTACTCGCGGATGTGCCCGTCCTCGAGCACGAGCGTGCAGTTCGCGACCTTGTCGAGGAAGTAGCGGTCATGCGAGACGGCGAGGAACGTGCCGGGGAACGCCATGAGCGCTTCCTCGATCGCCTCCTTCGCGGGGATGTCGAGATGGTTCGTCGGCTCGTCGAGCACGAGGAAATTCGCGCCCGTGAGCATGAGCTTGAGGAACGCGACGCGCGACTGCTCGCCGCCGGAAAGATCGCCGATGCG
>CACWQW010000090.1 GCA_902763085.1 Dongibacter bovis | reverse complement strand
GGCTATAAGACACCCGAGGAGTGCTTTAGGGAAGAAATGCTTGCAGCACTTACTGAATAAAGGTTCGCCGGGTGTTCAACTTATTATTGCAATTCGGGTAACAGGAAAGTCGCCCGCCACCTCGGCGCAGTGATTCCATTTAGTTATGATGCCCCAAACAAGCAGGACTCACAAAGAGAGAGTCGAATAAAACCAATAAGAACCGCGCGGAAGGGAAGAAAAAAACGCCCTCCGCCACCAGCGCGGCAACGCCCGCCACACGCGCCTTCAAGCCTGGACGCACGGCGGCAGCACAGCGCGGCCAAACACACGAAGGGGAGAGATCATCATGCTGAAAAAAGAAATGACACGCGACCTCATGATTGACGCACTCGAGCACGACTACCACGGCCTCATGAACCTCGGTGACATCTACGGCGCCCGCGGCGTCGAGGCGGCCATCGACACCATCCACCTCTACGAGAAGGCCCTCGAGCTCGCCTGCGAGGAAATCCAGAAAAGCCGCACGAAGAAATTCTCCGACACCAAGACCACGCAGGAAATCACAGAAGAATACCTCGCCTACGCCAAGACCACTGACTACGGCGAAGAAAGCGAACACTGACGCTCCCGAGGGGACGGCCGCCGCAGGTCGTCCCCTCATTTTCTTTTGTCATCGCCCCACCGAAAACCTCCCCCCGCGCTCCTCGCCGCCGCCATCGAGACCGAGCGCCACGGCACCGCCAGCCACGTCCGTCATGCAGGCTCGAACCCCGTCCGCATCATCTGGCGCCTCGACACCCCCATCCCCGCGGAATTCCTCCGCACGAGCAACAAACTCGTCGCAGAATAAATCCTCACATGTGCCACAAGCAGGCACGCGAATTTCATCAGCGTTTCCTCATCGTTCGAGCAAAACATTTCAGGCAAACCAAAATGACCGCATCGGCTTTCTCGTCACCAATGCGGTCATTTCTTCGCTATTGAATTCTCCATGTAACTTCCCATGGGGCCACGCCTACGCTAGCCCATCGGACTCACCCTCCTTCGCTGGTATCCATGTCGGCAGCGCCGGGAAACACAATCTCCGCTGGCGGTTGGTCCGCCTTGCCTTTCCCTTTGCTTGATTCTATTATAGTGTAATGTTGTAACGATGTCAAGGAATTTCTGCGTTATTTACGAAAAAGTTGGGTGAAACGGGCAGTCATTCCCTTTGTTCCTGTCCGCCATCGATCCCCTCCGCGACGACGCGGCGCAGGAACTGCATGAGTTTCTTCTCGTCATCGTAGACCTGCCGCCCTTTCTTCGTCACGAGGCCAGAGTTCAGGTGGATGTGCTCTGCGAGGGGGATCGTGACGAGGTCATCGTCCGGCAGCACGGCGGGCGCGGCGAGGAACGTCGAGCAGATGCGGGACTTCACGAGGTTCTTGATCGTGTGGAGATACGGCGAGTAGTGGATGACGTCGGGCTTGTGCCCCTGCGCGGCGTAGGCGCTGTGCACGAGGCGGTAGACGAAGAAGCTGCTGTCGAGCAGCGTGAGCGGCTCGCTCGTGAGCTCCGCCACGCTCACGCTCTGCCGCGCGGCAAGCGGATGGTCCGGATACGTCACGAAGCAGCACTCACAGGAAAAGAGCTTCCGATAGACGAGGTTGTTGCTGAAGCCCGTCTCGTAGTTCGTCATGGCGAGGTCGAGTTTCTCATCCTCGACCATGTGCAGCGCGCTGATGCCGCCCGTCTCGATGATCTCGAGCACGATCTCCGGATGCGCCGCGCGGAACTCGCCGAGGATGCGCGGCAGGAAGCGCGTGCCGATCTGCAGCGGCAGCGCCATGCGGATATGGTTGCGGTTGTGCGAGAGGTCGCTGATCTCCGCCTCGAGCTGCTCCACCTGATCGATGATATGCGAGATCTTGCCGAGCAGCTTGCTGCCGTCATGCGTCAGCAGGAGCTTCCTCCCCTCGCGGTGGAAGAGATTCAGCCCCGTCTCCGTCTCCATCGCCTGCATGGCGACGGAGACCGTCGGCTGCGAGACATGCAGATGCTCCGCCGCCTTCGTGATGTTCTGCCACTGGCAGACCGCATAGAAATAGCGCATTTGTGTAAGTGTCATAAGGTCCTCCCCGTTCACGATGCTTCTCCCCTATTTTAGCATAGGCTTTTCCTATTGGATAGACTTTTCTCGCGAATGACAACGGCTTGTTGCACGTGAAACAAACCAGGCTGCCACCTGCTTGCGCGCGGCATAACAGCGCATCGTGCCACTTCCCACGCTGACAGTACGATAAAAACGGCCCATCCTCTCGGATGAGCCGTCAAGCGAGTCGTATGAAATTTTCCCAGCGGTTTTCTTACGCCTGCTGTCCCGTCGAGTACATGGGGATCTTCTCCGGGTTGGGCTGGATGGTCCAGACGCCGCAGGGGCAGACGCCGGCGCAGATGCCGCAGCCGATGCAGCGCTCGGGGTCGCTGACGTACTCCCAGGAGCCGTCCGCGTTTTCCTTGCGCGTGATGGCTTCCTCGGGGCAGCTCTCGAGACACATCTTGCAGTCGCGGCAGGTGCCGCAGGAGACGCAGCGCGTGTGGTCGTCTGCGGGATCGCCGAGGTCGCAGAAATGGCAGCGGTCGAAATACGCCTTGCTGAGACGCTCGGCCGGGATCTCCTTTTTCTCCGGGAAGGGCTCTGCCGTGCCGCGCAGGTACTGGTCGGCGTACCAGGCGGCCTTGCGGCCGCTGCCGATGGCGTCGGTGAGGCGGCCCGGCTTGATGGTGTCGCCCGCCGTGAATACGCCGGGCAGGATAGACTGCTGTGCGTCCGGCACGAGCCAGCTCTTGCGGAAATACTGGATGCGCTCGTCGTCCGGCAGGAAGTCGAGCTCCGGCTCCTCGCCGATGGAGACGATGACCTGGTCAGCGGGGATGAAACGGCCGTCGTTCGCGTAGATGCCTTCCTTCGTGATCTTGCTCGTGAAGAACGGCCAGACGAGCTTGCCGCCGAGGCCTTCGATGTAGGCGATCTCGTCGGCGAAGGCGGCCGGTTTCTGCACGTCGACAGCGACGACGGTCTCCGCGCCCATCTCGTAGGCGCCGCGGCAGGTGTCCATGCCGGGTTGATGGCCTTGAGGTACTCGAGGCCCATCGTGAGGTGCTCGACGCCCTCCCACGGGAAATAGCGGGACTTCGTGCCGCCCGTCGCGACGATGACGGCGTCGTTTTCCTTCTGGAGATCGGCGAACTTTGCCCGGTCGACTTTGCAGCCGGAGACAAACTTCACGCCGACGCTCTCGATGCGTTTCAGCTCTGCCTCGAGGAGCTCATGGGAGAGGCGGCCGCGCGGGATGACCTGCTCGAGCTTGCCGCCGATGTGCTCCGCATCGTCGTAGACGGTGACGCTATGCCCCTTGCGTGCGAGCTGCCAGGCCGCCGAGAGGCCGGCAACGCCGCCGCCGATGACGGCGACGGTCTTTCCCGTGTGCTCCGCGGGCGCAGCGACCGGCGTGAAGGCGGACTTGTAGCCGAGGTCGCCGATCTGGATGGGGAAGTCGATCGTGCCGCGCGTGCAGCCGTCCATGCAGGGGTTCGGGCAGACGGAGCCGCAGACG
>CACWQW010000089.1 GCA_902763085.1 Dongibacter bovis | reverse complement strand
CTCCAAGACATCGCGCCCCGCGAGATCGATGGCCGCGCTGCGCTCGAACGGCAGCGGGATCTGCGCGCGGTGCGCCGCGATCAGCGCGTCGACCACCTTATCCACGTTGCCGCCCGCGAGATAATGCGCCTCGAGCTGATTGACCTGCACGTCGAGCCCCGCCTTGTTCGCCTTGATGAGCGGCAGGATGATCGCCGCCGGCGGCACGCGGCGCATCCGCATACCAACGAGCGTCAAGATGCTCACGTTCACATTCGCCGCCAGCGCGGAGATCCAGAGCCCGAGCGGTACGAAATGCAGGAACAGCATCACCGCCAGGATGACGAGGACGAGCAGGAAACCGGAACCGATCAGAGAAGCCATAAGGTACTCCTTTCCATCAAAAAAATCAAGAACAGGAACGCACGACGACGCGCATCCCCTCCACGGAGATGACGCGCACGGGCGTGCCCTTCGGCAGGAACGCGCCCTCAGTGACGACATCGACAGGCTGGCCGTCAATCTGCGCTGTCCCAGCGGGACGGAGCTCCGTGAGCGCCGTGCCCTCTTTACCGACGAGCTCCGCGCGCGGCGGCGCACTCACATAGCCGCGGCGCGAGGTCGACGTATCCTTGAGCACGAACTTGCTCCAGAGACGGCTCGACGGCAGACGCCGCACGACAAGCGCGAAGAGGACCGCCGCGAGGGCGAACGCGCCGAGAAGCACGCCCATGGCGAACGCATCGCCGCCGAGCGCGAGCACGAGACTGTAGAACAGCGCGGCGACCCCCACGCCCGCAAGCAAGCCGACCGTCGGCAGCAGCATCTCGACGATGATACAGAGGATCCCGAAAAAGAACACGGCGATCATGTAGAAGCTCACGAGCCCCTCGACGTACTGACTGCCCCAGAAGACCGCCGCTGCGACGAGGCCGAGCAGGACGCCCGCCCCCATGCCGCCCGTCTTGACCTCCACCATGAGGCCGAGGAGCATGATCGCGATGAGCAGCATCTTGACCACCGGCAGCGTGATGATAGCCACGATGATCCCTCCTTCCTGTTTTTTCATTCGACGCCCCTTCGAGGAAATCCTGCCAGGCGTTTTTGCAGTCGGGGCTTGCACAGTTTTTTGACATGTGCTAAGATAAGGTCAAATAAAAGGTGACATGAGAAAGGACGAAACGATGAAACTTGCACAGAAACTCCTCCAGCTCCGGACGGAGCGGGAACTTTCCCAAAAGACCGTCGCCAACGCCTGCGGCATTAGCCGTCAGACGTACAACGGCTACGAGACCGGCATCCGCTATCCGCGCCAGCGCGCCACGTACGAGGCAATGGCGAAGTTCTTCGACGTCGATGTCAATTACCTCTTCGGCGAGAACGAGCAGTTCGTCACGGAGGCCAGCGAGCGCTATGGCGCGCACGGCATGGCACAGGCGCGCGCGCTCGCGGGGCAACTCGCGGGCATGTTCGCGGGCGGCGAGCTCACCGACGAGGACAAGGCCGCGGTCATGCGCTCCCTTGAGAAGGCGTTCTGGCTCGCGAAGGAAGACAACAAGAAATATACCCCGCGACGTTTTAGGAAGTGAACGCATGAATTCCGAGAAATGCTATGCGCGTGCCCTCGAGCTGCGAAAGATTGCAGGCGGCTCTCACGACCTCGTCGCGCTCGCGAAGACCATCGGCATCAAGGTCAACTTCGAATCCGACTACAAGAACCTGCTCGGCATGTACGTCCACGTCATGAAGAGCCGCTTCATCTTCCTGAACAGCCGCCTCGACGCCTATTGGCTGCCCATGGTCCTCGCGCACGAGATCGGGCACGATCAGCTGCACCGTTCACTCGCCCGCTACGGGCTCCAGGAGTTCGAGCTCTTCCGCATGAACGACAGCACGGAATACGAGGCGAATGCGTTTGCCTCACATCTCTTGCTCGATAGCGATGAAGTCTACGAGGCGCTGCGCGAGGGCATGGACATCACGGCCCTCTCGCAAACGATGAACTGCAACATCAACCTCATGCTCATCAAGCTCAACGAAATGCACCGCCTCGGGTATGATATCCGCGTCAGCGATACGGCTGACAGTCACTTTTTCAAGAAGATACACGGCTGAAAGGAGCGTGGTTCCATGCTGGCTCTCCTCACCTTCCTCATCGGCATCGGCCTCTTGACCGCTGCCATCTACGAAACCGTCTGCATCGAACGCCTCCGGTGCAAGATCGAGCGACAGGCACCAGAGGCCTCGCCTCACGCTCTCGCATCGCCCTCATGTCACACGGCTTCCAAAGCAGCCTGAAATAAAAAAACCACCCGCACAGGGTGGTTTTTTCGTGCGATCTCAGTGCAGCTTCTCGACGTACTGCTTGAGGTCCTCTGCCGCTTTCGTGACGCGGGAAAGGTTCGCCGTGATCTCCTCGGTGGACGCCGCCTGCTCCTCGCTGATCGCGCCCGTCGTCTCGATCGACTTGGAGATGCCTTCGACGGCCTTATTCATCTCGTTGAGCGTCGACTGAATCTTCTCCGTTGCCTCACGCGACTGCTCCGCGAGCTTGCGGACCTCTTCCGCGACGACGGCAAAGCCGCGACCCTGCTCACCGGCACGCGCCGCCTCGATGGCAGCATTGAGACCGAGCAGGTTCGTCTGTCCGGCGATGTTCGTGATGAAGTCGATGACCTTGATCGTATCGGCGTTCTTCTCCTGCAGGAAACGTGCCTGCTCCACCGACTCCTGACCTGCCTTCGCGAGCGCGCTCGCACTCTTGGCGACCTGCTCAACAGCCTCATAGACCGTCTGCGTAGAGGAAGCGACCTCCTCGATGGACGAGGTGAGCTTGGAAATGATCTCCTCTTTCTCCTTGAGCTGCTGATCTGCCTGACCCGACGTTAATTCTTCTGCCATGGAACATCCTCCTCTATATCAGTTCAATCCACTCTCACTATTATCTTATTCTTCTATTCAACATGTAGAAGGGAAAACCCTCTCCCGTGCAAAGAAATTTTTCAAAAAACTGGCACGGGTGCCAATTATTTACGGAGTTCTGTCCCTATGCTTCCATCTGAAGAAAACTCCCTGGTAAGAAAAGGAGCCTGCATCACGCAGGCTCCTCGTTCAACCGGCAACTTCCTATCCTCCCAGCCCGTCTCCAGGCAAGTACTTTCGGCCTCTGGATGCTTAACTACTGTGTTCGGTATGGGAACAGGTGGATCC
>CACWQW010000088.1 GCA_902763085.1 Dongibacter bovis | reverse complement strand
CCTCGTGGCTGTCCGGCAGCACGCCCTCCGACGGCACGTGCACGCCGTTCTTCTGCCAGGTACCGTGCGTCTCGAGATTCGTCTCATCGATGACGTAGATCCCGTAGCGGTCCGCGAGCTCGTAGAGGCGGGAGGTATTCGGGTAGTGCGACGTACGCACGGCGTTGATGTTGTGCCGCTTCATCGTGATGATGTCGCGCTCGATCGACTGGGGATCGATGGCGCGCCCGCGGTCGCAGTCAAACTCGTGGCGGTTCACACCCTTGAACACGATGCGCTTGCCGTTGAGCTGCATGAGCCCGCCCGCGAGGCGGAACTCGCGAAAGCCGACTGCCTGCGGCACGATCTCCTGCACATCGCCTGCCGCGTCGCGCACCGTGAGGAGCGCGCGGTAGAGATGCGGCAGCTCCGCACTCCAGAGCTGCACACCCGTGAGCGCGAGCGATAGTTCCGTCTGCGTGCCCTCCTGCGTCTCGCTCGTCCGCGCTGCGAGCGCCCCCACCTCATCGTAGAGCGCGAGCTCCACCTGGCGCTCCGCCGCCGACGACCAGCGGAGCGCGACGCGCAGCTGCCCGTCGCGATAGTCATGCACGGGCACGGCATGGACAAAGAGATCCTCGATGTGCACCGCGGGCTCCGCCTCGAGCCGCACGGAGCGGAACAGTCCGCCGAAGCGCCAGAAATCCTGATCCTCGAGCCAGCTCCCGCTCGAGAACCGCACGACCGAAACAGCGAGTTTATTCTCCCCCGCCGTGAGCTGCTCCGTGATATCAAACGATGCCGGCGTGAACGAATCCTCGCTGTAGCCGATGTAGTGCCCGTTCAGATAAACGACGAGCGCCGATTCCGCCCCCTCGAATGTCACGCGCACGCACTTCCCCTGCCATCCCTCGGGCAGCGTGAAATAGCGCACATAGGAGCCGACGGGGTTCTCCCGCACGGGAATCTCCCCCGGCGTCACGCGCTCATGCCCGTCCCAGGGATACGTCATGTTCGTGTACTGCGGGCGCCCGTGTCCCTCGAGCTGCCAGTGCGCGGGCACGCGGATCGTCTCCCAGCCGCGGCAGTCGTACGCCGGCGCCTCGAAGCCCTCCGGGCGCAGCGCCAAATTCCTCGCATAGTGGAAATACCAGACGCCGTCGAGCCGCAGGGAGTACGAGCTCTCCCCGCGCGCGAGCTCTGCCTCATCCCGGTACCAGCGGTGATCGCTGTGCGCCGGCAGGCGGTTTTCCTCAAAGAACGTCGGATCCTGCAGTTTTTCCCAGGCGAACGCGTTTCCCATGATGCTTCCTCCAATACTCTGATGGTTTCATGCCGACCGGTGAAGCGCGTTTGCCCCACACTGGCAGCCTTTTTCCGAAAAAGGACTGTCCCATCCTGCGGATGAGGCAGTCCCCGGACGGGAGAGGGCAGCGAGCGCTACCTCTTCCCTCTTCTTACATTATTTGTTGATCTTCTCCCAGGTCTCTTCGAGCTTCGCGACGATCCGCGCGTGCTCCGCCTCCGTCAGCGTGACCTTCGCACGGTAGATGAACGAAGCGATGATCATGAGCACGATCGGCGCGGCGAACATCACGATCTGGAAGTGGAAAAGGTTTTCCTGTGTGATGTCGGCGGCAGAGGCGCCGCCCGTCATGCCGACCCAAATGGCGACGAGGCCGATGATGCCGCTCGAGACCGCACCTGCGAATTTATCGACGAGCGGACGCACGCAGAGGCAGACCGCCTCATCGCGATGACCGAGCTTGAGCTGGCCATACTCGACGGAGTCCGTGATCGTCATGAGGACGACGAGGAAGACGAGCGGCTGCGGCAGCGCGAAGAGACCGGCGCCAAAGAGCGCGAGGTAGACGTTCGTGCCGCTCATGGCGTAGATCACGAGCGCGACGGTCATGATGGCGATCGAGGCGAAGAAGAGCTTGCGGCGACTGAACTTCGTCGTGAGCACCGGGAACGCCGCGACGGCGAGCAGGCCGATGATCGTGTTGATGACGCCGAGCCCGGAGAACTTCGTAGCGTCACCGATGACATAGATGAAATAATAAAGGTTGAAATTGTTGACGATGTTGATGCCGATGCCGTAGACGAGGTAGGCGATGGCCGTCCAGAGCAGCTGGTCGTTCTGTGTGAGGACCTTGAACACATCCTTCGCCGACGTGTCCGTCTTGTTCTCGCGCAGCGCCGAGTCCTGTTCCTTCGTGCCGATGCCGAGGATGATAGCGCCGAGCGTTGCGATGCCGCCGCCGATGCAGGCAAACGCGAACCAGCCCGTCGGATCGCCCGCACCGCCGTTCTGATTGACGGAGAAATAGAGTACGACCGGCATGACGATGACCGTCACGAGATTCGCGCCGAACACCGAGCCGATACGCGCGACCGTCGCCGTGATCTCACGCTCATGAGAGTCAAACGAGAGCGCCGGGATCATGGACCAGATGGCGACATCCTTCGCGCTGTAGAAGATATCCATGATGAAGTAAACGATTGCGAAAAGGATCAGATAAAGCGTCGGATTCGTGAGCGCGAGGCCACCGAAGTCCGTGAAGAGGAAGGCGAGCGTGATCGCCGCAACGAACGCGCCGACGATGACCCACGGCTTGAACCGGCCCCAGCGCGTCTTCGTCTTGTCGATGATGTTGCCGATGAACGGATCGACGAACAGCTCCGCGATGCGCAGTACGAGGATGATCGTCGTGACGATGCCGATCATGTACTGGTCGTGGCTCGCATTGCCGGAATTGAACAGGTTGCTCGTGACGAAGATCATGAAGTACGTCGCGAGCATCGCATAGAATACGTCGTGGCCGAACGTGCCGCACGCGTAAGCGATGCGCGGCCAAATCTTTCCCGTCGAACTAGACATGATATGTTCTTCCTCCCTTTCTCAGGCGCGCACCGTTTTGATGTAGGAAACGATGGCATCGGCGATCTTCTCGAGCGGCTCCTTGCTCGTGTTCACGACGAGGTCGTAGTTCCTGCCGTCGCCCCACGTGCGGCCCGTATAGTAGTTGTAGTAGCGAGCGCGCTTTGCGTTCTCAGCGTCGAGCTCCTTGAGGCTCTTGCCGTCATAGACCGTCTTGCCGCGCGCCTCGCGGAACGCGTCATCCGCGCAGACAAAGAGCGCGAAATGAGCACGAACCATCCGCGACGAGTTTCCGGATCGCCGCCGACTCTGACATGAACATGCCGCGGCTCGACTCCCCCATGTGCGTGCCGAAGGAGTGGAACGGGATGAAATTCATCGAGAGCGGCTTGACCTCCTTCTCCATCTCGAGCAGCTCCTCCTCGCTGAGGTCATTGATACCGAGCTTCGCTGCCGCGATGTGGACGATCTGCCGGTCATAGAGCTTGACGCCGAGCTTCTTCGCGAGGATGCCCGCAAGCTCCCGTCCGCCACAGCCGTACTGACGGCTGATGGAAACAACAAAATTTTCACTCATTTGCGATACCCTCCATGCAGAAAACGATTGGAAACATCGATACTACCGCGTCCCCATCTTCCAAACTGCTGCGGTTCGATCCATCCGCATTTCCTTTTCCTTTGTAAACGATTTCTTTTTTGCATCGATGGTGTCCCATCCGATGCTTGTAGGACAACGAAGAATCCCCATTGCTTCACGTCCCCTCCGGAAATTCTTCCTTGAAAACGTTTTCCTTACGTTGTTTATTATAACGTAGTGATCGCGGTATTGCAAGTATTTTTTCTGTTTTTTTATTAAATCCATTGACTTTCCTCGCATCACGACAAAAAGAGAACCGGAGAACGCAGGATTGCGTCTCCGGCTCTCTTGTTCTTTCTGTTTCTGTACCCGTGGCACCTCTATCAAGGCAACAGCGCTAGGCGGCGTCCGTCTTACTTCGCCATGAGCTCAGCGACCTTGTTCGCGAACTCCACAGGATTCTCCGGCAGGATGCCCTCGATGAGCAGCGCCTGCGTGTAGAGCAGGCCGCAGTAATCCTTGAACTCCTGGCTGTCCTTGCCTGCGTCATGCAGGGCTTTCAGGCGGCCGAAGAGCTCGTGGTGCGGATTGATCTCGAGGATGCGCTTCGCCTTGAAGAGCGGATTCTTCATATCGGAGAATGCCTGCTCCATCGAGAGCGACGGACCGGCCTCATCCGCGACGAGACAGACAGCGCTCGACTTGAGGCGCGAGGACACCTTGACATCTGCGACCTTATCGCCGAGGGCTTCCTTGATGTCCTTCATGAGATCGCCGTTGTCCTTCTGCAGCTCCTCCGTCTCCTTCTTGACCTCCTGGCTCTCGGCATCATCGAGATCGAGGTCGCCGCGGCTGATGGAGTGGAACGGCTTCTCCTCGTAAGCATGCAGCGTCTCGAGGCAGAACTCATCAACCGGATCGAGGAGATAAAGCACCTCGATGCCCTTGTCGCGCAGCGTCTCCATCTGCGGCAGATTCTCGATGGTCTCCTTGTCCTTTGCCCTGGCTCTCCGGCATGCGCTCGACATACTCCTTGAGCGTCACGAGCTTGCCCTCCTTCGAGCTCAGGAAGAGCAGGAGATCCTGGAGCTTCTCACGCGTATCGGAGCTGCCCGAGTACATGCTGTTGTAAACGCCGATCTTGAGGGACTTGCCGAACTCATTCCAGAACTTCTCATAGTCCTCACGGTTGCTCTTGAGCTTGCGTCCCAGTGCCTTGAGGATGTTCTTCTCGAGCGCGCGGCCGATGACCTTGAGCTCACGGCTCTGCTGCAGCAGCTCACGCGAGATGTTGAGCGAGAGATCCGGCGAGTCGACGAGTCCCTTCATGAAGCGCAGGTAGTCCGGAAGCAGATCCTTGCACTTGTCCATGATGAACACATGGCGGCTGTAAAGCTGCAGCCCCGGCTCATAGTCCTGCTGGTAGAGATTGAACGGCGCGTGCGCCGGAATGCAGAGCAGCGCCGTATAGGAAACCGATCCCTCCGCCTTCGTATGGAAGACCTCCATCGGGTCCTCCCACTCGTGGAACTGGTTCTTGAAGAACTCGTTGTACTCTTCTTTCTTGATATCGGACTTATTCTTCGTCCAGAGCGGCTCCATCGAGTTCAGCGTGCGGATCTCCGTCTTCTTCTCCGGCTTCGCGTCCTTGATGGGCTTGCCGTCCTTATCCTTCGGAATCTCCTCCGTCTCGAACTTCATCTTGATCGGATAGCGCACATAGTCGGAGTATTTCTTCACGAGGCTCTCGATCTTGTACTGATCCGTAAAGTCCTCCTCAGCCGCATCGCCCGCAAACTCCTTCGCGAGCGCGATCGTGATGGTCGTGCCGCGCTTTTCTTTCTCCGTCTCTTCGATTGTATAGTTGCCGTCAGCAGCAGACTCCCATTTCCAAGCCTGCCGCTCGCCCGCCTTGCGCGTTACGATAGTCACCTTGTCCGCTACCATGAACGCCGAATAGAAGCCGACGCCGAACTGACCGATCATCTCTTTGTCATCGACGCTCTCGCCGCTCTCCTTCGCCTTCTTGAGCTGCTCGAGGAACGCCTTTGTACCGGACTTTGCGATCGTACCGATATTCTCGATGAGCTCCTCTTTGTTCATGCCGATGCCATTATCGGAAATCGA
>CACWQW010000087.1 GCA_902763085.1 Dongibacter bovis | reverse complement strand
ATTGTGAATTTGTTTTTTACATAACTAAATTCTACACCTAATCCCGAGGCATTCAAGCCCCGGGATTATCTTTTTTGCACGAAAAAGGAGTGCTGCACGTACATTACGTGCAACACCCCCATTCCCTAGGTATACCATATAGGCATCTATGCGCCACGCATCTCCGCAAATAACTGCGCATGACGCCTGACATCACCTTCGAGTAATGCTAACAGATCGATGAGCTCGTGCGGCGCAAGTGCCGCCAAAGGCGGCAAACAGATGTCGGCAATAACGAGCATATTGGGCGTCAGATAGTAGCGGACGAGACGGCTTTCTGCCGTGGCTCGCATCAGATGCGGCATAACTTCCGCCGCGAACGCATCACAGACATACTCGTTCCCCCCAAAAAGCGGCGAAAGATTCATTCGGAGTACGAGAAAGCCCGTCATGTCAAAAATCACCGCGATAGGCAGATCCGTTCCTGCCATGCGAGTCCTGAAATGGACAAGGAGGCTCTCACGCGTATCCTTGAGGCGTTCCACCCGCACAGGACCGTGCGGATCTTGTCCAAGATAAGCTAGAAACTCCTTTGCCCCTGTTGGCCACACATCAGATGGCTTGCGTGCAGGAGAAGTGGTTCTTTCTGTAGCAGTTCCATGCAGATGCACGGCTGCACCTTGTGAGATCTCTATCTGTTCTGTCTTTTCCAGAATCCTTTCTGTCATTGCTCGCTTCCTCACTGCCTCAGAACTTCAGTCCGAACTGCACGCCGAAGGTATGGCTGTCCATATCGCTGTTGCCCTGATAGCGATAACTGATGGCATAGGACATGTTTTTATTCTCGGCCGTCAAAGCGATTTTCGCGCCATAGGACGATTTACCGAGGATATCATAATCTACGAGATCGCTGGCGTCGACGCCGAACGCGCCAACACGCATCGTGCCTCTGCCGCTGCCGAGTTTGCCGAGATAGGAGAGATCGAGCAGCGCCTTATAGTTCCAGCCGCATTTTTCCTTTTCAAACGTGAACCCGACGCCAATGGGGACAGTAAAGAGATGCTGCGTCTCCGGCGCATAATGGAACGCAGGGCTGCCATTCCATTTCATCGTATAGGACGGCGTGTGCATGCCGAGCCAGCGCAGACCGACATGCGGCACGATCGCGGCACCGTCCGCCTGCGGCAGAGAGTATTCATCGCGAATCCCTGCCGTCACGATTGTCTGGTGAAAATTTCCATCCAGAACGCCATCGATATCATGCTTGACACGATAGGCACCGAGATCGAAGAGCAGATTGTTCTGCGTCTGATCTGCCTTATGATAAGTGAGCAGGTTCCCATAATAGGAGGCCCCGTACGTACGGGATCTGTCGTCTTCATAGCTGCCGTCGCTCTTTCCAGTGCCATAGCTGAAGGCAATCCCCTGATTCACCTTGCCGCCCGCGAAATCATACCCGAGCGTGACGGTGTTCGTGTTGCTGTCAGCGTCCGAAGTCAATCCTGTGAGCTGGAGTGTATCCATGTTCGTATGACGATGACCATATTGGAGCCAGAATTCCCCTGGATGCAGGCCGTTTTCCGTCGTGAGGAGCGATCCACGCTGCTGCACGGCATCGGAAAGATCGTTGACGGTCTGCGCTGCATAGTAGCTCGCGCCAGCCGCTTCTGCCGGCTGCGCGGCAATGTTGACCAGCGTGCGCGTCCTATCATCACTGTACAGGCCGTCCGCTGCCTGGTAGAGGTAGTTGATGCCCGCGTATTTCGCGCGATTCGCCGCCGCATCGTCCATGGCATCCAGCGTGTTCTTCATCGCCAGATCATCGACATCATACGGGTTTCTGACGATGTGGATGACACCGTCTGTATTGCTCTGCGTCGTGTCGAGTCGATAGCGCTTGTTTGTGATGATCTTGCTGGTATCTGTATACCAGCCTTTGGCATCCGTAAGATTTGCAAAGCCCGTACCATCACTCGTATCGCGGTCGACGATGGTGTATGCCTTGCCATCTGCCACATCATCAAGATAGAGCTTCGCGCTGTCCGCGATGCGGAGCGTCCCTTTGCCGTCCGCTGCGGTCAGCGCGGCACTGCTGCCGAGCGCGCCTGCATCCACCATGAGGAGTGAGTGCTCGCCGAACGTCACCGTGTCTGCCGAAGCGCCATTGCTCCCGTTCGCAAAATTCCCCGAGGTGACAGCACCATCGACTTTGATGCCGCCTGTCGCCGCGACCGAGACCGGCTTTGCGAGATAGAGCGCCGCCGATACCTCGTCGTCGCCATTGCCCCAGGTCTGACGGGAGTTCGCGAATGCCTGCTGGGCATGGGTAGGATCATCGGTACCGAAGCTCGCGACGGCGTTCTGTCCGACGGTCAGGAGATAGCTGGCATCCGTCCCCGCGTCGGCGAGCTGAGAAGCATCCGTGATCTCCGCGTCGTCTTTCCACGCGGGATCGAGAAACACCTTTGTCTCCGCAAGACTTGAGCCTGCGAGCAGGTGCAGCTCACCCGCGCTTTCGCTGCTCTCGTCGCTGCCCACGGAAATCGTGGCGTCGCTGCCCGCTGTGACCTTGCTCTTGACAACGCCCTGCACAGCGAGCTGACTCGCCCCATCGAGCCTGATGCCATCCGTCGTCTCAAGCGTCGCCGGTGCCGCGACCTTGATGTCAGAGCCTCGCCGCGGTGAGCGTTCCCGTGTTCTTCGCTGTTCCATCGCCTAAGGTTACATCTGCCTTGAGGCTGTTGACCGTGCCGTCTTTCGACTGGTTCGTGCCTAGCGTAAGAGCTCCCTTGTCTCCCACCGTAATCTGCGCAGGAATCTCCGGTATCTTTCCCTCTTCCGTGATGAGTTCCGTCATCGTGCTGTCCGGATCGCCGAGCGTTGCCTTCGTACCGTAAATGCACAGCTTCAACCTGCCATTCACAGGCTTCCCCATGCGAAGCATAGACCCGTTAAACTGATCGAGCACCTTGTTTGCCCTACTCGCCCGCTCATTGGCCTTTGCAACGATGGTTGCCTCCGTAAGGTCGGTCTTCACGGGGATAAAGGCTCCATCTTCCTTGACGTCAGCAAGGTCTGTCGGCTCTACATAGAACTTTGAGGCCTTACTCATCGCGACCTGCGTCGTGCCGCCGTCAGCTGCACGTACGAGTTTCTGCGCATTCGCGAGATAGTCATTATTATAATAAGAGTCATCGAGGAGCACCGTGCCGCCGAGGAAGTTGATCGCTGTGTCCGCGTCCGCACGTACCTTTTTCGGATCCGTCACCGAGCCATTGCCGAGGCTCACATCAAAAAGCTGTGCCGAGTTCGCTTCGAGGATGCCTTTATTCCGGTTTCCTCGTCCGTCCAGTCCGTATTGAACAGGGTATTCCCCACAAGGCGCAAAGTCGCCGTGGCATTCACCACGTGGCCGATTTCACGCATGTCTTCATCCATCTCTTCATCAGAACCGATCGTATAACCGCCAGAGTGCCATCCTGCGTTTGCATCATAGGCGGTACCGCCAAAGATATTTTCCGCCTTGGCAATCACCGTTCCGTTCAACTGGTGCACCGATCCGACGAATTTCGTGTCCGTCGCGTCAACGACGGCCGAGGAATTATTGATATCTGCATTCGGTATGCCATGATTATCCAAGTGCACGCCATCGCCAAAATAGATCTCTCCATTATCCTCCGTATGTCCCAATTCATCGGTCGTAGATGTCTCACCGTTCTCATTATTCGTACGATATGTCCACTGCTTACGGATATTGCCCTCATGATCAAGCGCAATGTTCGTCGAACGGATTTCCGCAGGGCCCAGCTTTGTGCCGTCATCCATTTGTACGAGGACCTCGCCGCTCGGGCCCGCCGCCCGCAAAATCTTTTTTTGCTCCGGTGTCGATGCCAGCTGCTTCGTAGTGACGACCTTGGCGGAAAAATCATCTACATCCAGGTGATATGCCCTACCCTCTGCTAGTGCCTGCTTGTATTCAGTAAGCGTCATCGCCTGCGCAGGCAAGGCCGGAAGCAGCGCGAAACCTGTCGTCCCAAGTGTGAGGCCGAGCAGGACGCGCCGCCTGAGCTTCCGCTTCTCCATAATCTATCGCCTCCATGCGTAAAAAAGGAGTACACTATACACTTACATAGTTCCCCCCCGTGCGGATTCTCCTGCTATCAGCTCAAAAAAATAACAGAAAGCCTTGGAAAGATCCGTCCCCTATCCGCACACCTTCATTCAGCCCCCCGTCTTCATGCGTCTGTGCTGTCCTCCTGCAATTCTACGATCCGCGACATAAACCAGGAAGAGCATTTTTTTACGGCTTCCGATCTCTCTTCGAGAAAAGAGGACGCAAACATTCATACACTTCCGAGATACTTCAAATTTCAGCGGTTCCTTAAGGAACCGCTGATTAAATGAAGTGCCCTGAATTTGCGTAGATGCGCTGTATCTCTCTAGGAAACAAACCGGAGGCGTAGCAGAGCTACGCTGAGGATTTGTTGACGACGAGAGGACAGTGCAGATACGCAAAGGCAGGGTGCTGAATTAATCAGTGGCTCCTTAAGTAAAAAACGGGGCTGTTACAGCAGTGAGAATACACTGTTGCAACAACCCCGTTTCCATTTTTCCCATTCCGCGCTGCGCGCTCCATGCTCGCTCACGCCGCCCTCCGGTGTCTCCACAGCCTGCCCGCGATGAAGCGCGCAGCGTACCGCCGCCGGTTGCCTGAAGGCAGGCTGCAGGCGGCGCACATCGTCCGACAGCAAGGGATTGCGCATGGACTGGTCATGTCAATAAAATATTATTATTAATATAGAATAATTTATGATTTTACATTTTCGTTCCTTCCCTCTATAATGACGACTGTATCGACAGACAAGAACGGAAGCGCGGATTCATCCAACGCTCCTAAAGGAGGAACATCCATGACATCTACGATTTCCCTGCGCGGCATTCCGCGCCTCGGCGTCGGCTTCCTGGTCACGCGGCTACGCGCTCGCGAAGCTGCCGGGCTTTTCCCTCATCGGCCAGCTCGTCCTCGCGCTGCTCCTCGGCATGGCGCTGCAATGCGTGCGCCCGCTCACACATGCGGCGCAGCGGAGCACGCCGTTCATCGCGAATAAATTCCTGCGCGCTGGCATTATCCTGCTCGGCTTCAAGCTCAATCTCGTCCTGCTCATGAGCGCGGGGCTTCACAGCCTCACGGCCGCCGTCCTCGTCGTCGCGGTCATGGTCACACTGAACTACATCGTCGCACGCCTCTTCCGCGTGCGCCATACGCTCGCGCTCCTCACGGCCTGCGGCTGCAGCATCTGCGGTGCGGCGGCTGTCATGGGCGTCTCGGGCGCCGTGCGTTCAAAGACGGACGAGTCCGTGCTCGCCGTCGCCATCGTCGCGATCCTCGGCACGGTCTTCACGCTCATCGAGGTCGGCCTCCAGCCCTTCCTCGGCTTCTCCCCCGAACAGTTCGGCGTGCTCGCGGGACTGAGCCTGCACGAGATCGCCCATGCCGTCGCCGCCGGCGGCAGTGCCGGCATGGTGGGCACGGACAGCGCCATCATTGCGAAGCTTTCCCGCGTCCTGCTGCTCGCGCCCGTCGCCATCATCATCGGCCTCATCGAGGCGCGCCGCCACAAGGATGATGCGAGCGGCTTCTCCGTCCCCATTCCCTGGTTCATGGGCGGGTTCCTGCTCGCGAGCGCGCTCGGCAGCTATCTCCCCGTACTCGCTGCCGCCATCCCTTCCTTTGTCCAGCTCGCCTATCTCCTGCTCGGCATGGCGATGGCAGCGCTCGGACTCAACGTCAACTTCGGCGTGATCCTGCGCGAGGGCTTCCGCCCGCTCGCGTCGGCCACCATCTGCTCTTTCGTGCTGCTCGGCCTCGCGCTCTCCCTCGTGCACTTCTGGTTCTGACCTACTTTCCCTCTGAGATAAAAACGCCCGCCACGGCTTACACTTTGATCGATCCCCCATATGGGACAACCCCGTATGGAGGATCGATCAGCCGTGACGGGCGTTTTCGCCTGCCTTTATTTTGATCGCCTGCCGCGTTCCGTGCATGGTTGCCGGGCGCACGCGCATCGCTCGCTATGCCTTCACCGCCCAGCGCAGCTTCGTCGAGTGCGCGCGGCTGTTGCGGTAACATTCCTCGCGGCTCGGGCGGAGCACCTTCGGCGCGATAGCGCGGTAGACACCCGCGCGATGGAACGCCTGCAGCGCCTTCTTGACGATGCGGTCCTCGCCCGAGTGGAACGTGAGGATCGCCGCACGGCCGCCGGGCGCGAGCGCGTCCGGCAGTTTCTCCATGAACTCGTAGAGCACCTCGTACTCGTGGTTCACATCGATGCGCAGCGCCTGAAACACACGCGCGCTGCTCTTCTTCTCGGCGAGACGTTGCTCCTCGGGCGTCGTGCCCTTGGGGAAATGCACGCGCGTGCGCAGCGCCCGCACGACGGCCTCATGCAGGGCGCGCGTTGTCTCGAGGTGACCACCGCGCCGCCGCACCGCTGCGATCTCGCGCGCGATCTCCGCCGCGTACGGCTCATCGGCGTTCTCCTGCAACATGCCCTCGATCTCCTCGCGCTCCATCTCGGCGAGGCGCGCCGCCGCGGGGATGCCCGCCTGCGGGTTGAGTCGCAGGTCGAGCGGCCCGTCTTCCTTGTACGTGAAGCCGCGCGCGGGATCATCGAGCTGCATGGACGAGACGCCGAGGTCGGCGAGCACGAAATCAAACGGCCCGACCTCCGCGGCGAGCGCATCGATCGCGGCGAAGTTCATCGCCCGGAACGACCAGAGGTCCTCACCGTAGCCGAGCGCGCGGATGCGCGCCGCCGTCTTTGCCGACTCGATGGGATCGACGTCGCCGCTATAGAGATGTCCCTGCCCCGCGAGCCTCTTGAGCATGGCACACGTATGACCGCCATAGCCGAGCGTCGCGTCGAAGCCCCGCTCCCCAGGCTGGATGGCGAGGACATCGAGGATCTCGTCGACCATGATGGGGATGTGCATACCCGCGGGCGTGTTCCCCTTCGCGATGACGTGCGCGATCTCCGTTCTGTATTTCTCCGGCTGCCGCTCCTTGTACTTCTCCTCGAAGCGGCGCGGGTATTTTCCCTGATAATGGACGCGGCGGCGGTGCGTGCCCGCCGCCTGCGCCCGTTCCTTCTCTTGCCCCATCTCAGACACCGAAATGCTTCGCGAGCGACGCCGCGATGCCGTCCTCGTTGTTGCTCAGCGTGACCTCGTCCGCCATCGCCTTGAGCTCCTCGCAGGCGTTGCCCATCGCGACGCCATAGCCCGCGAAATCGAGCATGCTCAGATCGTTCTGCGCGTCGCCGAACGCCATGACCTCCGCGGGCGCGATGCCAAGGCGCTCGCAGACGCGGCGCAGCGACTCCGACTTCGAGACGCCCTTCGCCGTGCCCTCGTAGAACCACGGCGCGCTCTGCACGAAATCCATCTCCTCCGTGAAGCCCTCGCGGATGTACGGGAGGAGCGGCACGAGCGTCTCGTTCTGCGCCGCCGTGAGGATCTTCACCGGGGAGACGCCCTGCGACTCGATGGCATCGGCGATGTTGTCGACGATCTCGATCTCCATGTTGTTGTTGCGGCTCTCGTCCTGCACCTTGTAGTTGTAGGCGCACGTCGTGAGGATCGCCTTGCCATTGTCGACGACGGGCGAGACGGAAAACTTCTCGAGATGGCGCAGGAAACGCACGGCGAGCTCGTTCGGGAGGCTCCGGTCGAAGAGGATCTCATGCGTCGTCGCGTCCTCGATGCGGCCACCGTTGTAGGAAAGCAGCAGGCCGTGATGCTTCGAGAGCTCGAGCGCCGCCGCCTCGCGCGCGAGCCCGGGCGCCTGGCGCCCGGAGGCGAGCACGACCGTCACGCCGCGCTCCTGCACCTTGAGCAGCGCCTCCCGCGTGCGCGGCGTGATCTCCTTGGCGTCGTTGTTGAGCGTGCCGTCGAGGTCGAGTGCGATCATCCTGTACTTCTGTTCCATGCGATTCCCGTTCCTTTCCATCCCTGCTGTTTTCCTTCATCTTACCGGAGACGTCGACAAAGGTCAACAGCTCCTGTGGATTTCTCTCTATTTATTTCATCAACTTATCCACAGTTATCCCCTCTCAACCTGTGGATAGCGTGGATAAACCTGTGAAGATGTCAACTTCTGTCCATTTTATTGGCTTGGAAACGACGCTGATCCACAGGCTTATCCACAGGCAGGGAGTAAAAAGTGAATTCCTGCGACGACGCCGCCTCCCCGATGAGGAAACAACAAAATAGGCCACGCAGAAGATTCTGCATGACCTATCTACTCGACTAGCAGCTTCCTATCCTCCCAGCCCGTCTCCAGGCAAGTACTTTCGGCGTTTATGTGCTTAACTACTGTGTTCGGTATGGGAACAGGTGGGTCCACATAGCCATCACCACTAGATCAAACCGGCAACTTCCTATCCTCCCAGCCCGTCTCCAGGCAAGTACTTTCGGCCTCTGGATGCTTAACTACTGTGTTCGGTATGGGAACAGGTGGATCC
>CACWQW010000086.1 GCA_902763085.1 Dongibacter bovis | reverse complement strand
CCTCCGAATAGGCAAACCGCTGCGTTCGCTGTCCGGCACCCGCTGCCTGGGCGTACGGAGTGGCTGGATGGTTCGAGGTGGGGACTGTTCGAGGCTGGATTGTTCGAGGCTGGACGGTTCGAGGCATTAGATGGTTCGAGGCGGTGCGGTCCGCCGCCTTGGGGTTGGATATCAATATAAATGTGAATATGAATGGTTCTATGTGATATATGAGGAAAGAAGCTGGAATCGATGCAACGGTATTTGATGAATTTCGATACGCGCAGCCTGCCTGTGTACGAGGCGGAGGCGCTGGTCATTGGCTCCGGGGTGGCGGGGCTGACGGCGGCCTGGCATTTGGCGCGGGCGGGGAAGTCGGTGCTGCTCGCGGTGCGCGATACGCTGTTTGACAGCAATACGAATAAGGCGCAGGGGGGCATCGCGGCGTCGTTTGGCAGCGATGATAATCCGCAGCTGCATCTTGCCGATACGCTCGTGGCGGGCGCGGGGCTGACGGACCGGGATATCGCAGAGCTCGTGGTGACGGAGGGGCCGGAGGATATCCGGCTGCTTGCGGCGCATGGGGCAGAGTTTGACCGCACGGCGAATGGGCAGCTCGCGCTCGGGCGCGAGGGATGCCATTGCCGTCATCGCATCGTGCATGCGCACGGGGATGCGACGGGCGCAGAGGTGGCGCGTGCGCTGAACGCGATGGTGGCGGAGGAGGCGCGTGTGCGGCCGCTTACGCATTGTTATGTGGTGGATCTGCTCGTGCATGAGGGGCGCGTCCACGGAGCGGTGGCGCTCCTCGATGGGAAGAAGGTCGTGTTGCGCGCCCCTGCGGTGGTGCTCGCGACAGGCGGCACGGGGCGCCTTTTCAGCAAGACGACGAATCCCGAGGGCGCGACGGGCAGCGGGCTCGCGATGGCGTGGCGCGCGGGTGCGGAGGTCATGGACATGGAGTTCGTTCAGTTCCATCCGACGGCGCTCGCGCTCGAGGGCTGCCCGAATTTCCTCATTTCGGAGGCGGTGCGCGGTGCGGGCGCGGTGCTGAGGAATGGCAAGGGCGAGCGGTTCATGCCGAAGTATCATCCGATGGCGGAGCTCGCGCCGCGCGATGTGGTGGCGCGCTGTATCTTCAAGGAGATGCAGGAGGGCGGCATGGATCATGCGTTCCTCGATGCGACGGGGATCGGCGACGCGGCGCAGAAGTTCCCGATGATTGCGGAGACGTGCCGTCAGTACGGCGTGGATATCGAGAAGGACCTCATCCCGATCGCGCCGGCGGCGCATTACATGATGGGCGGCGTGCACACGGATGCGCACGGGCGCACGAATGTCGCGGGACTCTACGCGTGCGGCGAGGCGGCGTGCACGGGGCTCCAGGGCGCGAACCGGCTCGCGAGCAATTCGCTGCTCGAGGGGCTGGTGTTCGGCAGGCGCGTGGCGCAGGCGATTGCGGCGGCGGAGGTGCCTGAGGCGCCGCGGGCGGCGTTCTGTGCGGAGCTTCAGTTCGAGGAGCACGGGCTGCGCGAGACGGCGCTTTCTGATACGGCGCGGCTGAACCGCGAGACGCAGGTGCTGATGACGCAGTATCTCGGCATCCGCCGCTACGCGCCGGGCATCCTGAAGGCGATCCAGGAGCTTTCGCGGCTGTCGGCGCTGCGCGAAGGGTATGCGGCGGAGACGGCAGAGGAGCTCGACCTGCGCGGGAGGCTCATCGCGGATCTTTTGATCGCGCGGGCGGCGCTGCGCCGCCGGGAGAGCCGCGGTGCGCACTACCGCATGGATTATCCGGAGAAGAGTGAGAAATGGCGCTGCCACGTGCTCGATAGCAAGGAGGAGCAGGCGGCGCTCGAGCAGGAAAAGGGAGAGTCGGAAGATGGACATGATGTTTGGTCTGGACGCGCAGTTGCGGTCATGGCTTGAGGAGGATATCGGCAGCGGCGATATCACGACGAATGCGATCGTATCGCCGGAGATGGAGGCGACGGGCATCATCCACGCGAAGGATACGGGCGTGCTCGCGGGCGTATCGGTGGCGCGCCGCGTGTTTGAGCTCTTGGAGCCTGAGATCGCATTTCAGGAGAAGCTCGCGGACGGTGCGGCGCTCGCGCCGGGGACGGTGATCGCAGAGGTGCATGGGTCCGCGCGTGCGGTGCTGACGGGCGAGCGGCTCGCGCTGAATCTCTTGCAGCACATGTCGGGGGTGGCGACGCGCACGGCGAAGCTCGCGGCGATCGCGGCGCCGTACGGGGCGAAGCTCGTCGATACGCGGAAGACGACGCCTGGGATGCGCTTGCTCGACAAGTATGCCGTGCGTGTGGGCGGCGGCAGCAATCACCGGCTCGGGCTCTACGATGCGATGCTCATCAAGGATAATCACATCCAGGTGGCGGGCGGTATCAGCGCAGCGCTCGCGCGAGCGAAGGCGTATGCGAGCCATATGACGAAGATCGAGATCGAGGTGGAGGATCTCGCCGGGGTGCGCGAGGCGCTCGAGGGTGGCGCCGATGTGATCATGCTGGATAATATGGCGCCGGAGATGATGCGCGAGGCGGTCGGGATCATTGATCACCGCGCGGTGGTCGAGGCGTCGGGCGGCATCGATGAGACGACGCTCGCGGCGGCTGCCGCCGCGGGGGTGGATGTCATCTCGGTCGGCGCGCTTACGCATAGTGTGAAGGCGCTCGATATCAGCATGGATATCGGGAGAATCAAATGAGGTATGTGCGCCTGGAAGGGCGTGAAAATACGGGTCATGTGGCCGCACGAGAAGTGCGGCGGCATGACCCGTTTTTTGTGTGGGGAACGGGGGTTCGAGGCGGGAGGGGTTCGAGACTGTCTGTGGTTCGAGGCAGACAGCCGACGGGCAGCGGTCGACTCGCTCCGCGCTGCGCTCTCGTCGGCAAGAAAGGTTGGGAGGCGAGGATGGGGCTCGTCGTGCCTCCGACAGCCGACGGGCAGCGGTCGACTCGCTCCGCGCTGCGCTCTCGTCGGCAAGAAAGGTTGGGAGGCGAGGATGGGGCTCGTCGTGCCTCCGAATAGGCTCCGCGCTGCGCTCGCTGTCCGCTGTCCGTCGGCTGCTGATGGGGCGCGAGATGGGAGCGGTTCGAGGCGGGAGCGGTTCGAGGCTGTCTGTGGTTCGAGGCGGGCAGCCGACGGGCAGCGGTCGACTCGCTCCGCGCTGCGCTCTCGTCGGCAATAGGTTGAGGATGCGAGGATGGGCTCGTCGTGCCTCCGAATAGGCGCCGAGCTGTGCTCGCTGTCCGCCATCCACCGGCTGCTGGTTTGTGGCAGGATAGTTCGAGGTAGGATAGTTCGAGGCGGCACGGTTCGAGGCATGCTTTAGTTGGAAGCGAAGCGCAGTTGGTGGACGGCGGCCGACTCGCTCCGCGCGGCGCTCTCGTCGGCAAAGGGGGGCTCGTGGAGGGGTGAGGGGCGTCGTGCCTCCGAATAGGCTCCGCGCTGCGCTCGCTGTCCGCCATCCACCGGCTGCTGGTTTGTGGCAGGTCGTTCGAGGTAGGCTGGTTCGAGGCTGGCTCGAGGCGGGACGCGGTGGCAGGTAGCGCTGGCGATGGTTCGTCGCGGCACTTGCCATTCGTTTTCTTTCTTTACCGCAGCAGGAAGAACAGGCAGGGGAAAATGAGGATGAGGTAGGCGGCAGTGGTGACAAGGAAGCTGGCGGCGGGGAGGTTGACGTTGAGGCGGTAGAGGCGCGCGGCGAGGACGGCGTTGATGGCGGTGGGGGCGAAGGAGAGGATGATGATGGTGTGGCGCAGGATGCTGTCGCTGACGAGGAGCGAGGCGAGGGCGAGCGCCGCCGCGGGGGTGATGAGGAAGCGCAGGGCGGTGAGGCTGTGGATGTGGGGGAGGTAGCGGCGCGTCGTGTGCAGGTCGATGAAGAAGCCGACGGGGAGCATGGCGGACCAGGCGCCGATGTGCACGAGGCTTTCAAAAAGCGTGCCGAGCGCCGCGGGACGCGCGACGCCTGCCGCGTTGAGCGCGAGTCCTGCCGCCATGCCGACGATGCAGAGCTGGTTCGGGCTCAAAAACATCTGTCGCAGGCTCGTAAGGCGGCTCGTCTGCCGCGCGGCATGCGTCGCCTGCGCGTGGTAGTACTGCGCGAGCGGGAAGACGACGATGCAGAGCAGGAAGTTCTGGATCGTCGCGATGAGCTGCGCGTAGGCGAAGCCCTGCTCGTTATAGAGGATGAACGCACAGACGCCGCCGAGCGTGCCGATATTTGAGAGGAAGGCGCTCCCCATGTAGGCGCCGCGGTCGAGCGGGCTCCTGAGGCGGCGCGCGAAGAGCGCGTAGCCGACAAGACCGGGGAAGAGCACGAGGAAGCAGCCGAAGAGCGGCGCGATGAGCAGGCCACTATCAAGTGGCAGGACCCAGAACGCGAGCAGGGAGAGCAGCGTGTTGATGCAGATGATGTTGAGCTTTATGAGGAGATCGTTCACGCGCTGCGAGAGCAGGTGATGCTCCTTGAGGAAATAGCCGCAGATGAGCGGCGCCACGAGGTCCGTGAGTACGAAGAGGATGCGCAGCAAAGGAGGTCCTTCTTTCTATCGTTGAGATGGCAGGCAGGCGCAGCTGCCTGCGCCTATTGTATGCCTCTTTTCCGTGGATTTCCATGAGAATCTGCGGAGAAATTCCTCTGGCGCGCGGCGCCTCGTGCACGCTGGGCGGCAGTTTGTTTTGTTGCCGCGTGCCTTTATTGACACACGTTTTCCAAAATGATATGATAGCCGAGGGAAATAAGGGTTCTCCAAGCTCGGCGGCAATGCCCGTCTGGGTTCCTTTTTTGTGTTTTATTGCAAGGGCGGTGCACGAGGCCCGCGCGCGGGCGTCTGTGCACGTAGCTTTGTTCCTGCCCTGTGAGGCAGGACTTTAAGGAGGAAACACGCATGATTGAACGTTACACCAGGCCCGAGATGGGGCATCTCTGGTCCATCGAGAACGAGTGGCAGCAGATCCTGAACGTCGAGATGGCTGCCTGCGACGCGATGGCAGAGCTCGGCGAGATCCCGAAAGAGGCGGCGAAGAACATCCGCGCCAAGGCTGCGTTCGACGTGGATCGCATCCATGAGATCGAGTCGGTGACGCATCATGATATCATCGCGTTCCTGACGAACGTCGCCGAGCATGTCGGTGATGACTCCAAGTACATCCACAAAGGACTGACGTCCTCTGACGTGAAAGATACGGCGTACTGCATGATGATGCGTGACGCCTGCGACATCCTCCTCAAGGATATGCATGACTTCCACGAGGTCCTGCGCCGTCGCGCCGTCGAGTTCAAGCACACGCCGTGCATCGGCCGCACGCACGGCATCCACGCGGAGCCGATGACGTTTGGCCTCAAGCTCCTGCTCTGGAGCGCTGAGATCGAGCGCGACATCGAGCGCCTCGAGCACGCGAAGAAGATCGTCTCCGTCTGCAAGCTCTCGGGCGCTGTCGGCACGTATTCCAACATCGATCCGAAGATCGAGCAGATGGTCGGCGAGAAGCTCGGCCTCACGCCGGTTCGTCTCGCGACGCAGGTCATCCAGCGCGACCGCCACGCGGAGTTCGTCACGACGATCGCCATCTGCTCCTCGACGCTCGAGAAGATCGCGACGGAGGTCCGCAACCTCCAGCGCACGGACATCCGCGAGGCGGAGGAGTATTTCTCCCCGGGACAGAAGGGGTCGTCGGCGATGCCGCACAAGCGCAACCCGATCAACTGCGAGCGCATCAGCGGCATGGCGCGCCTCAACCGCGGCAACGCCGTCGCGGCGCTCGAGGATATCACGCTCTGGCATGAGCGCGACATCTCCCACAGCTCGGTGGAGCGCGTCATCCTGCCGGATTCGTCGATCAATCTCGACTACTGCACGGCGAAGCTCACGGACATCATCGACAAGCTGCTCGTCTACCCGGAGAAGATGCTTCACGACATGAACCGCACGGGCGGTCTCATCTACAGCCAGCGCATCCTGCTCTCCGTCGTCGATAAGGGCGTGCTGCGCGAGGACGCCTACAAATGGGTGCAGCGCAACGCGATGAAGCGCTGGATGGAGGGGCAGGACTTCCGCACGAGCGTCGAGAACGACCCCGATATCACGAAGTACCTCACGAAGGAAGAGATCGACGATTGCTTCGACTACAAGTATTTCCTGCGCAACGTCGATATGATTTTCGCCCGCTTCGGGCTCTGAGCACTGCGCCCGCCCGCGCGGCGGGAGGAGCGGCCTGGCAGTAAAGGAAGCGGCGCCACCGCGCCGCCAAAAGGAGAATCACGCCTATGTCAACAGTAGTAGTAACCGGTACGCAATGGGGCGACGAGGGAAAGGGCAAGATCGTCGACTACCTCGCCCAGCAGGCAGAGACGGTCGTGCGCTATCAGGGCGGCAGCAACGCCGGCCATACCGTCGTCGTCAATGATGAAGCCTACAAGCTGCGGCTCATGCCGTCGGGCATCCTCTTTTCGGGCACGCACTGCGTCGTCGGTAACGGCGTCGCGTTCGATCCGAAAGTCATGCTCGAGGAGATGGACTCCCTCGCGGCGCGCAGCATCGACCTCTCGGGCATCCGCATCAGCAACCGCGCCCACGTCGTGCTCCCGTATCACTGCCTCATGGACGGCATCGGCGACGAGGCGCGCGGCAAGAACAAGGTCGGCACGACGCACCGCGGCATCGGCCCCTGCTAC
>CACWQW010000085.1 GCA_902763085.1 Dongibacter bovis | reverse complement strand
GCGCCTCGACATCCTCGACAGCTTCGACGAGATCAAGATGTGCACGGGCTACAAGTACCAGGGCAAGCTCCTCAACGAGATCCCCGCGAGCCTCAAGGTCCTCGCGGAGGTCGAGCCTGTCTACGAGACGTTCCCGGGCTGGAAGACGGACATCACGAAAGTCCGCCGCTACGAAGACCTGCCGGAGAATGCAAAGAAGTACCTCGAGCGCATGTCCGAAGTCACGGGCATCGCCCTCGGCATCGTCTCCGTCGGCCCGAACCGCGACGAGACCATCGTCATCGCCAAGGATATCTTCTGACTGCAATGAGAACTGGGGGTTGCTGCACACGCAAGGATGTGCGGCAGCCCCTTTCGTCTGCCCAAAGCGGAGACCTGCGCGCAGCGCTCCTCTCCGTTCAATTTTCCGTATGTTTTTCCAACCGGATATGATAGAATAAAGAAAGATGTAGGCTAGGAAAGGTGGAATGGAACTCATGCGAATCACGATAGGCAGCGACCACGGCGCTGTCGCGCTCAAGGAAGAGGTCAAGATGGTGCTCAAGGAGTACGGCGACATCGAAGTCACGGACGTCGGCACGTTCGGCACGGACTCCGTCGACTACCCCGACATCGCCGAGAAGGTCTGCGCCGACGTCACGAGCGGCAAGGCAGACCGCGGCATCGCGCTCTGCGGCACGGGCATCGGGATCTCGATCGCTTGCAACAAAATCAAGGGCATCCGCTGCGCCCTCTGCAATGACGTCTATTCCGCGAAGATGGCGCGTCACCACAACGACGCGAACGTCCTCGCGATGGGTGGGCGCGTGCTCGGCTTCGGCCCCGCCGGAGAGATCGTGCGCGCCTTCGTGGAGACCGGCTTTGACGGCGGTCGCCACGAGCGCCGCGTGCATAAGATCATGGCCCTTGAGAAGAACGACTGAAGGAAACGCTGAGGAGGACAACCAGATATGAGCCTTATGGAACACCTGAAAACCGCCGATCCCGCCGTTGCGGACGCCATCGACAAGGAGCTTACCCGCCAGCGCACGAAGCTCGAGCTCATCGCCTCGGAGAACATCGTCTCCAAGGCGGTGCTCGAGGCGCAGGGCAGCGTGCTCACAAACAAATACGCCGAAGGCTATCCCGGCAAGCGCTACTACGGCGGCTGCGAGTTCGTCGACGTCGTCGAGCAGCTCGCCATCGACCGCGCGAAGAAGCTCTTCGGCGCGGCGTATGCGAACGTCCAGCCCCACTCCGGCGCCCAGGCGAACATGGCGGTCTTCTTCGCCCTTCTTCAGCCCGGCGACACCGTCATGGGCATGAACCTCACGGACGGCGGCCATCTCACGCACGGCTCGCCCGTCAACATGAGCGGCAAGTATTTCCACATCGTCCCCTACGGCGTGCGCAAGGAAGACGAGCGCATCGACTATGACGAGCTCGAGCGCATCGCCAAAGACTGCCATCCGAAGCTCATCGTCGCAGGCGCGTCCGCCTACGCGCGCATCATCGACTTCGAGCGCATGGCAAAGATCGCGCACGGCGTCGGCGCCTACCTCATGGTCGACATCGCGCACATCGCCGGCCTCGTCGCCGCTGGGCTCCACCCGAGCCCGGTGCCCTACGCCGACGTCGTCACGACGACGACGCACAAGACGCTGCGCGGCCCGCGCGGCGGCATGATCCTCTGCAAGGACGCGGAGTTCGGCAAGCAGTTCAACAAGGCCATCTTCCCCGGCATCCAGGGCGGCCCGCTCATGCACGTCATCGCGGCGAAAGCCGTCGCGCTCGGCGAGGCGCTCCAGCCCTCGTTCAAGGAATACGCGAAGCAGGTCGTAAAGAACGCCGCCGTGCTCGCCGACGAGCTTATGAAAGATGGCTTCCGCATCGTCACGGGCGGCACGGACAACCACCTCATGCTCGTCGACCTCACGAGCAAGCATCTCACGGGCAAGGAGGCGCAAAACCTCCTCGATGAGGTCAACATCACGGTCAACAAGAATACGATTCCCTTCGAGCCGCTCTCTCCATTCGTCACGAGCGGCATCCGCCTCGGCTCGCCGGCGCTCACGACGCGCGGCTTCCAGGAAGCCGACATGAAGGAAGTCGCCGACATCATCGCGCTCGTGCTCGACCATCCCGAGGACGCGGCGAAGAAAGACGAGGCGAAGCGCCGCGTCGCCGCCCTTTGCAAGAAATACCCACTTTACGAAGACTGAGGAAGAGATATCATCATGGCAGAAGAACAACTCAAAGTCCATCTCATCGATCATCCGCTCATCCAGCACAAGCTCACGCTCATGCGCCAGAAAACGACGGGCACGAAAGATTTCCGCGAGCTCCTCGAGGAGATCTCCATGCTCATGGCGTACGAGATCACGCGCAGCTTCCCCCTGCGGGACATCGACATCGAGACGCCTGTCGCGAAATGCAAGGGCAAGGTCCTCGCCGGCAAGAAAGTCGGCGTCGTGCCCATCCTGCGCGCTGGCCTCGGCATGCTCGGCGGCGTCGTCAACATGATCCCCGCGGCGCGTGTCGGCCACGTCGGCCTCTACCGCGACCCGGAGACACTGAAGCCCGTCGAGTACTACTGCAAGCTGCCGAGCGATGTCGCCGAGCGCATGCTCATCGTCGTCGACCCCATGCTCGCGACGGGCGGCAGCTCGTCGGCGGCGCTCACGCTGCTCAAGGAAAAGGGCGCGAAATCCATCACGCTCATGTGCCTCGTCGCGGCGCCGGAAGGCATCCGCCTCGTGAACAAGGAGCACCCCGACGTGCCGATCTACGTCGCCGCCATCGATGACCACCTCAACGAGAAAGGCTACATCGTCCCCGGCCTCGGTGATGCGGGCGACCGCATCTTCGGCACGCTCTGACGAGGAGCTGCCGGAGGCGCTTGACCTGAGGCAGCGCCGATGGAGCGTGCGGCGCACCCGCGTGCATCCATCCGCGCTCCCTCGACGGAAGGAGTGGATCGCTTATGAGTTTTGTGATCGTCTTGTCGTTCGTCGCCGCGCTCATCGCGCTCATCGCTGCAGCGCTCGCGCTCGTCGGCGTGCGCATCATCCGCAGCCGTGCGGACGACGTGCCGGAGCTGCAGGAAAAGGTGAAGATCCTCGAAGCGCGCGTCGCAGACTTCGAGAAGAAGCTTGCCGCCCTCGCGCAGCCGGCGCCCGCAGAGGCGAAGCCGGCGAAACCGGCAGGGAAGAAAGCGGACGCGCAGCCCTGGGATGACTTCCTTGCGGACTACAACCTGCTCGCCGCCAGCCTCGACGGGCCGCAGCAGGGCCAGGAGGCATGCGATCGCTTCTTCGCCCTGCGCAGCCTCAAGGGCCTCATCTGCCTCGACCCCGCCGCCAAGCAGGACGACGGCAAGCCGGCGCCGAAATTCGTTGAGGTCGGCCAGGCAGGGAAGAGCAACTACTGGGCGTGGCGCATCGACGAAGCGAGCGCGCGCTACGCCGTCGTGCCCAACCCGCTCAAGGGCTACACGAAAAACCTGCACGACAAGGCGGGCATGAAAGAGACCTTCGCCTCGAACTTCGAGACCAAGGACGCCGCACGCCTGCAGGTGAAGCTCCCCGCGCTCTTCTCCGCCGACGGCGGGCATTGGACCATCCTCCAGCCCGGCATCGTGAAGCTGCTCGAGGAGTGAGCGGTTGTCAGAAAGAGGAGCCGTCATACGTCGCAAGACGTGTGGCGGCTCCTTCTTGCTGTAGCGAAAAAAATTGAAGGAATTTCCATTTCCCCTATTGACAGAAGGCAGAGAACCGTGTATAATATTACAAGTCGGCGGCAGAAAGCGCCGCGGACACCGCATCGATAATCGCAAAAAGAAGAAAAAACTTCTTGACAAGCGAAACGAGATGAGGTAATATATAGAAGCTGATTCACGAAAGGGCGGGTGAAACGCTCTGAGGGAATCGCGGGTGTTCTTTGAAAACTAAACAATGCAGAACATCATGCAACCATGATGTAAAGCCAGATGTCAAGATGCGAAAGCATCTTAAAACATCGAT
>CACWQW010000084.1 GCA_902763085.1 Dongibacter bovis | reverse complement strand
CTCCATGCCCGTCAGGCGCTCGTACGTCTCGACGAGCTCAGGCATGTTGGAGAAATCGAGCTGCGGGTCAATGCCGAGCGCGAACATGTTCATGCCGACGGTCACGATGTCGACGTTGCCCGTGCGCTCGCCGTTGCCGAAGAGCGTGCCCTCGACGCGGTCCGCGCCCGCGAGCAGGCCCATCTCCGTGTCGGCGACGCCGCAGCCACGATCGTTGTGCGGATGCAGCGAGAGCACGACGCCATCGCGGTACTTGAGGTTCTTGTTCATGTAGGCGACCTGCATGCCGAACACGTGCGGCATGCTCATCTCGACCGTCGCGGGCAGGTTGATGATCGCCTTGTGGTCGGGCGTCGGCTGCCAGACATCGAGCACGGCGTTGCAGACCTCGAGCGCATACTCAGGCTCCGTACCCGTGAAGCTCTCCGGCGAATACTCGAACCGGTAGTTCGCGCCCGCCTCCTCCGTGAGCTCCTTGAGGAGCTTTGCGCCGTCGACTGCCATCTGCTTGATCTCGTCCTTCGACTTGCGGAAGACCTGCTGGCGCTGCGCGACCGACGTGGAATTGTAGACGTGGACGATGGCGTTCTTGACGCCCTTGAGTGCGTCGAACGTCTTGCGGATGATGTGCTCGCGCGCCTGCGTGAGCACCTGTACCGTCACATCGTCCGGGATGAGGTCGTCCTCGACGAGGCGGCGCAGGAACTCGTACTCCGTATCGGACGCCGCGGGGAAGCCGACCTCGATCTCCTTGAACCCGACCTTGAGGAGCATCTTGTAGAACTCGAGCTTCTGATCGAGGCTCATCGGGATGACGAGCGCCTGGTTGCCATCGCGCATATCGACACTGCACCAGATGGGGGCATGATCCGGCGCGTCCTTCCTCAGCCAATCAATGTCCACCGTCGGCGGCAGGAAATAGCCCTTGCTGTACTTCTGAAAATTCTTCATCCTCAGTCTCTCCTTCCCAATAAAAAAGCCCTTTCATCTCAAAGAGACGAAAGGGCTGACCTTCGTGTTACCACTCAATTTCCCGCCGCAGCGGCGGGCACTCTACGGATACCAACATATCCTGCCCTGCGCTAACGGGGGGCTCTCCGGCGCCGCCTACCAGATGATACCTTCAGCGGGCTGCTTCGAGGTGAGTTCCGATGTGACTCGCTGCAGCCTTCCACCGACCGGCTGCTCTCTCTTCGCTCCGCACATCCTACTATTCCTCTGCAACGCATTTACTGTGTAAAGTTGTTTCATTGGTTGCTAGGATACCACATCTTCCCCGCTTTGGCAAGGGCTTTTTTGAAAAACCGACGCGGGAAACGATGAAATCATTTCTTCTGCAGCTCCACGACGTTGTCGCCGCGCACGGACTCCGTCTCCATCGGCACGGGCTCGCGCAGCGTCTTCTTCGCGAGGTTGCGCGCCTTCTGCGCCTCGCGCTCCTGCTTCTTGAGCTCTTTATGATGCTCGTAGCGCTGACGCCCCGCCTCAAATGCCTCGCGCGCCTCATCCGTATCGAGGATGAGCGGTGGCACCGCCTTCGGGCGGGAATTGCGGTCGAGGGCGACCATCGTGAAATAGGCGGAGAGCGCCTTCTGCGGCTTGCCCTCGTGGTCGAGGTCCTCCACCTCCACATTGACAGCGATCTCCATCGAGCTGTGCCCGACGAAGACGATGTCCGCCGTGCAGGTCACGAGATCGCCGATGAGGATCGGCTGATGGAACTCGAGCTCGTCGACGCGTGCCGTCACAACGTTCGAGCGTGCGTATTTGCGCGCGGCTGCATACGCCGTCGAGTCCATCATCTTCATGATCTCGCCGCCGTGAACGTTGCCGTTCGGGTTCGCCTGACTCGGCATCATGACCTGGCTGATGACGATGCGGTTATTCTCACTCATTAGGTATACCCCCTTATTCCTGTATCATCGCGCGCAGAGAGCGCGGCCCCGCAGGGCTTATTCCGCCGCAAAGAGCGGCAGCGGTGCGAGGTAGAGGATGTCCGTACGCTTCGCGGCATCTCCCTCGGCGAGCGCCGCCGCCTCGCCGATGACCTCGCCGCCCGCCTTCTCGCAGAGCTCGCGCAGCGCCTTCATCGAGCCGCCCGTGCTGATGACATCATCGAGCAGCAGCACCTTGTGCCCGCGGATGCGCGCGATATCCGGCCCGTCGAGACAGAGCTGCTGCTCTCCCTCCGTCGTGATGGAGACGTCTTTCACCCAGAGCGGGTCCTCCATGTACGCCTTGATCGACTTGCGCGCGACGACGTAGCGCGGCTTGCCGAGCTGACGGGCGAGCTCTGCGGCAAAGGGGATG
This sequence comes from Dongibacter bovis, assembly GCA_902763085.1. Taxonomy (GTDB): domain Bacteria; phylum Bacillota; class Negativicutes; order Selenomonadales; family Selenomonadaceae; genus Selenomonas_C. The sequence goes on along the minus strand of CACWQW010000084.1, from coordinate 5,371 downwards.
CCCTTCGTCTCCGCCGTGAGGATGATCTCCGTCTCCTCCGGCACGCGCTTCGCCATCTCCTGCGCACAGCGCGTGACGAGCTCGACGTCGCCGAGCATGACGAAACCGGCGATGGCGAGCGTCTCCGTCACGTTGAGGATTGGCAGCTGCCGCGTCACACCGGCGACAGTCAGCTCATAGTATCGTTTTGCCATATTACATTCATTCCTTTAGGCTGTGATATGCATCATTATATCATCTTTTCCCGGAAAACGGTAGGCGAGAAGCAGCAATTCCAGACAGCAGCCAGGCACTGCCATTTCCTGCGTTGACGCGAAAAGGCGGCCCTTGCCGGACCGCCTCGAGAGCATCGTCGATGCCCTGCGTTCTCTTTTACACCTGACGACAGGAAACGCGCACAGAAAGGCAGCTGCTGCGCCGCTGCGCCTCAAAAATCAAAGCCGTCACCGCCGCCGTCATAGCTGTCTCCGCCGCCATCATAATCACCGCCATAATCATCACCGCCATAACCATCATAGCCACTGTCATACGCATCGCCGTCGTCGTAACCGTCATCGCAGCTATCATCCTCTGCGCCGTAGTCACGATCCTCCTCATCGCCGCCGTAGTCGTTCACGTCGTAGTCAGCATCACCGTCGTCATCATAACCGTCATCATCGTAGTCGCTGCTATCATAAACATCGGCATCGTAACTAGCATCTCCTGCTGCCGCGCGGCAATCTCCTGACGGACGAGATCCTGCTGCGCCGCGGCATCATGGTGATGCATGAGCGCCGCGCCGCCGATCGCGCCGACGACGGCAGCGGCCGCCATCATGCGGCTGTCCGCCGCGCGCTCCTGCGCCTGCGCGCGGCGGGCGGCTGCGAGCGCCTGCCGGTCGTAGCGCGCATCCTGCAGCTCTCGTACGCGCGCAGCTGCTGCCGAGTGCGCTGCCTCCTCCGGACGCGCGTGCAGCAGCGAAGCGACACGCGGCGGCGCAGCGCGTCTGACCTCCTGCGTTGCAGGAAACGGCGCCGCTTCCTGCCCGCTGCTCTTTGCCTCGGCCATTCCTTCGCCCGCAGCCGACGGCCGCAGTTCTTCCTGCGGCGGCTGCTCATGAAGGCTCTGGATGAATTTCCGCAGCAAAACCATAAACACGACGGCTGCCGCCGCTAATACCAAAGCTTGTACCATCATCATAACCTCCCCCCGCTATCCGTTCTCACCGGCGCTCTCCTGCCAGAGACTCAAAGCGTCGCCTTATGACTCAGATTGATGCGTCCCTTCTCGTCGATCTCCACGACCTTGACCGTCAGCTGATCGCCGACCTGGACGACATCTTCCACTTTCTCCACGCGGTGATTTGCGAGTTGGGAGATGTGGCAGAGGCCCTCCTTGTTCGGCAGGATCTGCACGAATGCACCGAATTTCATGAGCCGCGTGACGACGCCCGTGTAGACCTCGCCGACGGCGACCTCGCGCACGATCTCCTCGATCATGTGGCGCGCCTGCGCCATGCTGTCCGCATCCGGCGAGGTGAGGAAGATATGGCCATCCTCGTGGATATCGATGTCGACGCCCGTCGCATCGACGATGCCGCGCACGACCTTGCCGCCCGTGCCGATGACATCGCGGATCTTGTCCACCTTGATCGTCATCGTCTCGACGCGCGGCGCGTAGGGCGAGAGCTCCGCCGCCGGCGCGGGGATGCAGGCGAGCATCTTGCCGAGGATGAACGCGCGCCCGCGCTTCGCCTGGGCGAGCGCCGCCGAAAGGATATCGCGATGGATGCCGTGCACCTTAATGTCCATCTGGAGCGCCGTGATGCCGCGCTCCGTGCCAGCGACCTTGAAGTCCATATCGCCGAGCGCATCCTCCATGCCCTGGATATCCGTGAGGATCGTATAGTCGTCCCCGTCCTTCACGAGCCCCATCGCGACACCCGAGACCGGCCGCGCGATCGGCACACCCGCCTGCATGAGCGAGAGCGTGCTGCCGCAGACCGATGCCATCGAGCTCGAGCCGTTCGATTCGAGCACCTCCGAGACGACGCGGATCGTATAGGGGAACTCCTCGATCGACGGCACGACGGGCAGCAGCGCGCGCTCCGCGAGCGCACCGTGGCCGATCTCGCGACGCCCGGGACTGCGCATCGGACGCGCCTCGCCGACGCTGTAGCCCGGGAAATTGTACTGATGCAGATAATGCTTTGTCGTCTCCGGCCCCAGCCCGTCGATGACCTGCTCATCGCTCAGCGCGCCGAGCGTCGTCACCGAGAGCACCTGCGTCTGCCCGCGCGTGAAGAGCGCCGAGCCGTGCGGCCGCGGCAGCAGACCGACCTCACACGAGACGGGGCGCACCTCCTCGAGCCCGCGCCCGTCGGGGCGAATCTTCTCCCGCGTGATCATGCGGCGCACGACGGACTTCTCCACATCGTGGAACGCCATTGCGATCTCCTTCTCCTGCCCCGGATACTGGGGTAGGAACGCCTCCATCGCCTCCGCCGCGAGCGATGCGACGCGTGCGTCGCGCGCGAGCTTGTCCTCGCTGCGCACCGCCGCATCGATGCGGCTCCCGTACGCCTCCGCCATCGCCGCTGCAAGCGCCTCCGGCACGGTGAAGAGCGTCGCCGCGCGCTTCTCCTTGCCGCATCTCTCCCTGATCTCCTGCTCGAACGCCACGATGCGCTTGATCTCCTCATGACCGAAAAGGATCGCCTCGAGCATCGTCTCCTCCGGCAGCTCGGACGCGCCCGCCTCGACCATGAGGATCGCGTCGGCAGAACCGGCGACCGTGAGATTGAGCGTCGAGACCTCACGCTGCGCCGCCGTCGGATTGATGACGAAGTCGCCGTCCACGCAGCCCACGCGCACGCCCGCGATGGGCCCATCAAAGGGGATATCGGAGACAGAGAGCGCGCAGCTCGCGCCGATCATGCCCGCGAGCTCCGGCGCGTTGTCCGGCTCGACCGAGAGCACCGTCACGACGATCTGCACATCGCATCGATACCCCTTCGGGAACAGCGGACGGATGGGGCGATCGATGAGGCGCGCGCAGAGCGTCGCCTCGTTTGACGGACGTCCCTCGCGCTTGATGAAGCCGCCAGGGATCTTGCCCGCTGCGTACATCTTCTCCTCGTAGTCGACCGTCAAGGGAAAGAAATCGACGCCCTCCCGCGGCTCCTTCGACGCCGTCGCCGTCACGAGCACGACCGTATCGCCATAGCGCACGAGCACGGCGCCGTTCGCCTGCTTCGCCATCTTCCCCTGCTCGATCACGAGCGGCCGGTCGCCCACCTGCATCGTAAAGGTCTCCATCATGATTTCCTCCCCAGATATCTCATACATTCTCATTCGATAGCATTCTCTAGTTCTTTTCGACGAAACTGCCCGAAATCCTTTTTTCTCTGCAATCTGCCTAGGCATTTCCGCCCATAGTAAACTACATGCACAAACGTCCACTTTGTGGACATTGTGCGCCCGTCCTTGCAGTAAATCCTGCCAATCGCGCTGCGCCTGCGGCTTGCGCTCTTGGGGATTTACATAGTAAAAAGCCGCCCGCGACTTCTTTCGAAATCGCAGGCGGCTCGTGCCGCGAAACGGCTCAGCGCTCGACCGTGGAACGCAGGCCGAGCTTCGCGATGATCGCGCGGTAACGCTCGATGTCCTTCTTATAGAGATAGCTGAGGAGACGGCGGCGATGGCCGACCATCTTCAGCAGGCCGCGGCGGGAATGATGATCCTTCTTGTGCTCCTTGAGGTGATCCGTGAGGTACTGGATGCGCGCCGTCAGAACGGCAATCTGCACCTCCGGCGAACCCGTGTCGCCCTCATGCACCGCGTACTTTGCCATGATTTCCTGTTTTGCTTCCTGAGTCAACATACTTTTTTCCTCCTAAATCTGAAATACGCTTCCGACAGCAAGGAGACGGCAGGAGTCGCCAGCCTCTGTGCCGTGGAACGGCTCGGTGAAAACACACCTTGCATAGTATATCATAGGCGAGAGGACGTGTAAACAGGAAATTCCTGTGGTGGTCTACAATGACGGACATGATGTCTTTGACAGCATGGATCTATGGTTGCCAAACGGGACCATGGAGAACATCGTCGGCTTTTCTGAAGAAGAAGTGCATCGCTTTTTTGACGAGAAGTTTACGTGAGATTTCCCTCGAAGAGGAAACAGCCTGGTTGGTGGGCGTTGATGATACCGACAGACTGGAGGTAGGATTGGATGGTCGTGGAGCCGACGAATTTCATGCCCCGTTTCTTGAGGTCTTTCGATACATCATCAGAGAGCGGCGACGTCGCAGAAACCGGATCATAGATGATCTTGCCATCGGTCCACTGCCAGAGATATTCCGCAAAGTTGCCGTATTCCCTGGCGATTTCCCGGAATACGCGGGCGTTGTTGACCGCCGCTTCGATCTTGCGGCGGTGACGGATGATCTCCGGATCCTTCATCAGCCGGTCCATCTCCGCCTCGGTAAAGTCACAAACGCGGTCCAGGTCGAAATCCGCAAAGGCCCGACGAAATCCATCCCTTTTGTTCAAGACGCACTCCCACGAGAGCCCCGCCTGGAAACATTCCAGCGTCAGCAACTCAAAAAGCGCTTGGTCATCATGCGTTGGCCGCCCCCACTCCTCATCGTGATACCTCACATAGCGCTTGTTCTGCGGGTTCGCCCAGAAGCAACGCATTTTCCCATCTTCCCAAGAAGCCGTTGTCTTCATTCCTTTCCTCCTCCCTTACTTTTTAGCAATACCAAATCCAGAAAACGGAGCTGCACATTTGACGTTGCAGCTCCGTTTTTTCGTAGGGTCTGATGAAATCACACGCGCGCGGTCATAGCTCTCCCCGGAACGCACGGGCGAGGATGGCTTGCTTCATGCGATCGATGGCGGCAAGCGTCTCCGCCGCCGCCTGCCGGGCGCGCTGCTCACGCGGCGCTGGAAACCATATTCTTCTCTACGTAGCTTTTGTATTGCATCGTATGAGAAAAATACACCATGAATTGTGGAGCTACCAGCTGTTCGTTGTAATGAATCCTTATCAAATGGTCGCAAAAAGTAAGTTGGTTATCTGCGTCTTTTTTATCAATGTAAAGCTGTTTTCCAACGTTATCTTTTGAGCCGTTTACCCGCACCATTAAGACATCTTCAGGCGCTAATTTATATTTTTCCTTCTCATCTGACGTGAGTAATATTTTTCTCATGTCTTGGAAAGACAGACCTTCTGGAGCAATATTCGTCAATCTCAGTACATTTACATATTCCCCTGCGTCGCCTTTTCTTTTTGATAGACCGTTTTGCATTTTTTCGATGCAATCTTCAAAGGATATGGGTTTCCAGGAAGAAATCATCGTGGACTGTCCATCTCGCCACTTCGCCGTCAG
>CACWQW010000083.1 GCA_902763085.1 Dongibacter bovis | reverse complement strand
GAGGCCGGAGGCCGTGATGCCGCTGCCATCGCCGTCCGACGGCAGGTAGGCGGTCGCCTCCATCGTGATCGCGTTTGCGTACCTGTGCGCTCCGCGCGACATCGCCTCGAAACTGGCTTCCTGTTCTCCTTGCTGCAACGCGGCCTCTTCTGCTTTCTTCGCCGCAGTCTTGTCTACGTTGATATGAAGATTTTCCTGAATTTTCGTGTCCATTCCCGGATTCGCGACGATATCCTCGAGATGATATCCTTCCTCCAGGAGCATGTCCCCCACTGTGGGCTTGCTGGTCATGATGGTTTTCTGCTGTCCCTCATAGGTGATGCTGACGGGGACAGCCCGATGTACGATGATTTGCGTATGATTATCGGTCTTTTTGAGTGTATATTCATCCTTGCTGTCTAACTTGACGCCGGCACGGGCGAGGATGACGTCCGGTGACGTATGCGTCGTGCGGGTTTCCATGATCTTGCCATCCACCGAGATGGTCACGGTATGGATGTTGTTCTGCGTGAAACCCGTGCTCAGCACCATCGTGGCAGTGAGCAGGAAGCACAGAACGATTTTCCTTGTTTTCTGTAAGTCGAGATTCCACTTTCTGGTCATTCAATTCCCCCTTTCGCAGCTTGAAGAACGACTCAATTATAGCAGGGGCGTGCCCCCTTGTCAAATGAAAGCGCCCCTTCCTCCCACTTTACGGCTGAAAATTAGCTGAAAAATGGGAGATGTCTTCTGATATGTTCAATTTTAAGATACTCTTCCACCACTTTAGGAAAATCGCGTCATCTCCCACCGCGCGGGGGACGCCGGGCACGCAAAAAGGCGGGCGCGGCATCGCTGCCGCGTCCGCCCGGACGTCGCTTCACTTTTTGATTTTTTCCTGCCGGAGGCGGCAGAGGAGCTCATTCCTTCCCCGTCTGCGCCATCTGCGCATCCGCCTCGGTGAGGTGGTAAAGCGCCTCGGCATTGTGCGTCGTGGCTGCCGCGAGCGCCTCGAGCGTCACGCCGCGCAGCTCCGCGGCCTTCTGCGCGACGTAGCGCACAAAGGCCGGCTCGTTGCGCTTGCCGCGCATGGGAACGGGCGCCATGTAGGGCGCGTCCGTCTCGACGAGCAGGCGGTCTTCCGGCATCTCGCGCACGATCTCGGGGAGCTTCGCCGCGTTCTTGAATGTGAGCGGCCCGTCGACGCCGAGGTAGAGCCCCAGACGCAGGAACTCGCGCGCCATCTCTCGGCTGCCCGAGTAGCAGTGCAGGACGGCGGGGATGCCGCGTCCCTCACGCTTCATGATGGCGAGCGTGTCGCCGTGCGCCTCGCGGTCGTGGATGCAGACGGGCAGGTGGAGCTGGCGCGCGAGATCGAGCTGGCGGACGAAGATGCGCCGCTGCAGCGCGCGCTGCGCCTCGTCCTTCACCCAGTAGTAGTCGAGGCCGATCTCACCGATGCAGACGACCTCGGGGAGCGCCGCCCAGGCGGCGAGCCGGTCGTCGTCCGCCGCCGTCATCTCGTACGCCTCTTCGGGATGGATACCAACACCCGCGTAGAGGCCGCGGTAGGCCTGCGCGAGCGCGACAGCGCGCGCGGAGCTCTCCAGCGTATCGCCCATGTTGATGAGACGCGTGACGCCTGCCGCGCGGGCGCGCGCGATGGTCTCCTCGACGTCCGCGGCAAACTTCTCGTCGTTGAGGTGCGTGTGCGTATCGACGAGCTCGATGGCCGCCTCCTCTCCCATCAGCGGACCTCCGTGCCGGCCGGCATGTCGACCTCGAGGATCTTGAGCTCCTTGCCGTCGCCGGCCGCGAGGATCATGCCCTCCGAGCGCACGCCGCGGAGTTTCGCGGGCTTGAGATTCGCGACGAGCACGACGTGCTTCCCGACGAGGTCCGAGGGCGCGTACCAGGGCGCGATGCCGGAGACGACCTGGCGCTCCGGTGCGCCCTCGCCGAGGGAGAGCGTGAGCTTTAAGAGCTTGTCCGCCTTTGGCACGGGCTCCGCCGCCTTGACCTCCGCGACGCGCAGCTGCACCTTGCCGAACGTATCGATGGAGATGATGCCCTCAGGGAGCGCCTCGTCCTTGGCTTTTTCCACGCGTTTCTCCTTCGCGGGCTTTTTCGCCGCGGGGGCAGGCGCCGCCTCGTCCTTTTCCACCTCGATGCGCGGGAAGAGCTGCTCGGGCGTGCCGACGTGGAGGCCGGCGGGAACGCCGCCCCACTGCTCGATGTCCTCCGTGCGGACGCTCGCGAAGTCCTGCGTGAGACCGAGCTGCTGCCAGATGCGCACGGCCGTCGTCGGCAGGAACGGCGAGATGAGCACGCTGATGACGCGCAGCGCCTCTGTGAGATTGTAGAGCACGTTCGCGAGCTCCTGCTTCTTCGCGGGGTCTTTCGCGAGCGCCCACGGCGCCGTCTCGTCGATGTACTTGTTCGCGCGGCTGATGAACGCCCAGACCTTCTTGATCGTGAGCGAGAGCTGCATCTCCTCCATGTTCTTCTCGAAGAAGGCGACCGTCTCGCGCGCCTCCGCCTTGAGCGCGCGGTCGACGTCGCTCTCGCCCGCGGGCGCGAGGACGACGCGAGATCGCTGTTGATGCGTCCGATGAGCGCGTCGCGCGAGAAGTTGCCGTCCTGCCCGAGGTTGATCTCGCGCAGCAGGAAATAGCGGATGGCATCAGCGCCGAACTCGTCGATGAGGCCGATCGGGTCGATGACGTTGCCCTTCGACTTGCTCATCTTGTCGCCGTCGACGATGAGCCAGCCGTGACCGTAGACCTTCTTCGGCAGCGGCAGGTCGAGCGCCATGAGGATGCACGGCCAGATGATCGTATGGAACCTGACGATCTCCTTGCCGACGAGGTGGAGGTCCGCCGGCCAGTATTTATGGAATTTCTCCGGATCGTCGAGGTAGCCGATCGGCGTGAGGTAGTTCGTGAGCGCATCGAACCAGACGTAAATGACGTGCTTCGGGTCGATGGGCACGGGGATGCCCCAGTTGAACGACGTGCGGCTGATGCAGAGGTCGTCGAGCCCCTGCTTGATGAAATTGATCATCTCGTTGCGCCGCGAGACGGGCTGGATGAAGTCCGGATGGTCCTCGATGTACTGGAGCACGCGGTCCTGATACTTGCTCATCTTGAAGAAGTACGCTTCCTCCGCAACCTCCTGCACCGGGCGATGGCAGTCCGGGCAGCAGCCGTTCTCGTCGAGCTGATGCTCCGTCCAGTAGCTCTCGCAGGGCGTGCAGTAGAGCCCTTTGTACTCGCCCTTGTAGATGTCGCCCTTCGCGTAGATGCGGCGGAAGACCTCCTGCACGACGCGCTCGTGGCGTTTCTGCGTCGTGCGGATGAAGTCGTCGTTGCTGATGGAGAGGCGTTTCCAGAGGTTCTGGAAGCCTGCGACGATCTTGTCCGTGTACTCGATGGGCGTCACGCCCGCCTCCTCTCGGCCTTCTGCTGGATCTTGAGCCCGTGCTCGTCAGATCCCGTGAGGAAGAAGACATCGTCCCCCTCGAGGCGGTGGAAGCGCGCGATGGCATCGGCGATCGTCGTGCAGTAGGCATGGCCGATGTGGAGCTTCGCGCTCGGATAGTAGATCGGCGTCGTGATATAGAATGGTTTCTTCTCGTGCATGGTTGTTCCTCCCTTGGCGCCCGCGAATGAAACGGACGCGGACTTTCGTCTATTATATACCATTTCCCGCGCGAAAAAAAGGAGCCGGCATCGCTGCCGGCTCCTCTCGTGTCTCTGTCTCTCAGTGCTCCGCCTCCAGCACGCGCTGGTAGACGTCGCGGCGGCTGATGCCGAGCTCCTTCGCCGTCTGCCGCATGGCTTCCTTCTTCGGGATGCCCTGCGCGAGATGGCGCGCGTAGAGCGCGGTGACGTCTGGCGGCGCCTCCGCCGCTTTCGCCTCTTCCTCCTCCAGCGCGCCCTCGACGACGAGGACGTACTCGCCGCGCGGCTGCTCGCTCTCGTAGCGCTCAGAGAGCGCGCCAAGCGTGCCGCGCGCGAACTCCTCGAATTTCTTCGTGAGCTCGCGCCCGAGTGCCGCCCGCCGCGCAGCGCCGAGCACGTCCGCGAGCACGGCGAGCGTCGCGCGCAGGTGGTGCGGCGCCTCGTAGAAGATCAGCGTGTCGCGGCGATCCTTGAGCTCCTCGAGCACCTCACGCTGCTTCTTCGCCGTCTTCGGCAGGAAGCCGATGAATGTAAAGCGCGTCGTATCGAGCCCCGAGCAGATGAGCGCGGAGAGCCCCGCGTTCGCTCCCGGGAGCGGCGAGACGCGGATGCCCGCCGCGATGGCGAGCTGCGCGAGATGGCTGCCGGGATCACAGATGCCCGGCAGCCCCGCGTCGCTCACGCAGACGAGGTCATGCCCGGCGGCGAGCCAGTCGATGAGCTCCGGCCCCTTCGTCTCCTTGTTGTGCTCGTGGTAGCTCGTGAGCCGCGTATGGATATCGAAATGCGTGAGGAGCTGGCGCGTGTGGCGCGTGTCCTCTGCCGCGATGAGCTCCGTCTCCCGCAGCAACCGCAGCGCGCGCAGCGTCATGTCCTCGAGGTTGCCGATGGGCGTCGCGCAGAGATAGAGCGTCCCCGGCGCTCCAGGGGTTCCCGTCGTTGCCGTTTGTCCTTCCGTCATGCCTTCTGTTCCTCCCCGCCGTAGATGCGCAGGATCTCCTCCGTGTAGCTGCCGTCCGCCTCGTGGACGACGAGCGGCGGCGCCGTGCGCAGTCCGCCCGGCGCTGCGCCCACGACCGCCTCGATGAGCACCATGTTCGGTCCTCGGTCCGCCTTCGGCTGCACGAAGCGCAGGCGCTTGGGCTCCATCTGGTGCGCATGCAGTGCGACGAAGATCTCGCCGAGACGCTCGGGCAGATGGACGAGCGTGAAGCGGCCGCCGTAGCGCAGCGCGTACCGCGCGGCGGTGACGACGTCGTCAAGCGTCGCCGTGAGCTCGTGGCGTGCCCGCGCGACGCCCGTGAGGCGGCTGATCTCGCCCTGCCGCACGGGGCGGTAGGGCGGATTGGCGAGCACGCGGTCGAACGACTCCGCCGCGTAGAGGCTCCGAATCGCGCGGTAGTCCCCCCGCCGCACGAAGACCTTCTGCTCGAGCGCATTCAAGGCGACGTTGCGCGCGGCGAGCTCCGCCATGACGGGCGAGAGCTCGACGGCGTCGACGCGTCGCACCTCATCCGCGATGAGCAGCGGGATCACGCCCGTCCCCGTGCCGAGCTCGAGCACGCGCTCCCGCGCGCGGTAGATGGGAAAATGAGCGAGCAGCACCGCATCCAGGGAAAAGCAGAATTCCTGCGTGTTCTGGATGATGTGCCGCCCGCTCTTCATCAGGTCGTCGAGACGCTCATGCGCCTTGAGCTCCGGCGCGCTCACTCCTCCGCCTCGCCGTCCTGCCCTCCGCGCGGCTGGCGGTCGCGCCGCGGCCGACGGCGGCGGTGCGTCTGGCGCTCCTCGCCCTCACCGCGCGGCTGCGCCTCGCGCTTTTTCTGTCCCTCGCGCGGCTCATTGCCCTCGCGGGGGCGGCGGCTGCGGCGGCGCCGGCTTTTCCGCTCGCGATTCTCCGGTCCGTCCGATGCGTGCGCCTCCCGTTTCTCCTGCCCTGCGGACCGCGCGTGCGGCTGGCGGCGGCGGGAGCCCTGGCGCTCCCCCGTGCGCTCCTTCCCCTCGAGCGCGTGCAGGGACGCGAGCTCCTCGGCCGCCTCCTCGGGGTCTTTCTCAACGATGTCCTCCCAGGGCGCCACGATGGTCCGCCCAGTGAGGAGCAGGATCGTCGCCGTGTGGCGCTGCCCATTGAGGGAGATGACCTTGCCGTCGCCCTCGGTCGTCGCCACGATGCTGCCCTGCTGCGGCTCCTGGACCGCGGCTTTCTTCGGGCAGTTGCCACCGCAGTAGCAGTTGCTTTCATATTTCAGGCAGCACATGAGCCTGCCGCAGATGCCGGAGATCTTCGTGGGATTCAGCGAGAGGTTCTGCTCCTTCGCCATGCGGATGGAGACAGGCTCGAAATCCCCGAGGAACGACGCGCAGCAGAGCGGCCTGCCGCAGCAGCCGATGCCACCCATGAGCTTCGCCTCGTCGCGCACGCCGATCTGCCGCAGCTCGATGCGCGTACGGAACACGGAGGCGAGGTCCTTCACGAGCTCGCGGAAATCCACGCGCCCGTCCGCCGTGAAGTAGAAGACGATCTTGTTGACATCGAACGTATACTCGACGTCGACGAGCTTCATCTCGAGGTGATGCGCTGCGATCTTCTGCTCGCAGATGGCGAACGCCTCTTTCTCGCGCTTGTGGTTTTCCTCCACTTTCTGCGCGTCCGCCTCCGTCGCCTTGCGGTGGACGACCTTGAGCGGCAGCACGACGTCCTCGTCCGCGACCTCGCGCGGGCCGATGACCGCCGTTCCGTACTCGATGCCGCGCGCCGTCTCGACGATGACATGGTCGCCCTTCTCGATCGCGAGGTTTCCCGGGCTGAAATAGTAGATCTTGCCCGCTTTCTTGAAGCGGACGCCAATGACAGTCTGCATAATCTTCTCCATCTATTGTTCCATACTGTGGAGGAAGAAGCCCTCCACGAGCAAACGTAGGTTCATATTCGAGAGCAGGCGATGCTGCGCCTCCTCCGTGAGCGCCAGGAGGCGCAGCACCGTGCCCGCGGGGTACGCGGGCAGGCACGCGGCGAGCTCCTGCCGCAGGTCCTTGTGGTAGAGGAGCGGGCTCGCGCCGTTCTCGTAGAGCACGAGCAGGTCCCGGAGCAGCGTGTGCAGGCAGAGGAACCACTCCGCGAGCTTTTCGCGCGGCCAGTCCCCCATCAGGGCGCCGCGGTCGAAAACCGTGAGCGGCGTAAGCTGCGGGCGCTCCTTGAGGAACGTCAGCGCATCGGCGCGCAGCGCGAGACCACCGCCCTCCTCGAGCTGGAGCGCGCGGTGGAAGCTCCCGTCGGAGAGCGCGGCGAGATTCTGCGCCTCCTGCTGGGGGATGCCCCGCGCCGCGAGCGCTGCCGCAAGCGCTGCTGCAGGCAGCGGGCCGAAGCCGACCGTCATGCAGCGCGAGACGATCGTGTTGAGCAGCGCCGTCTTCGCCGTCGTCACGAGAATGAACGTCACGGCGCCCGCCGGCTCCTCGAGCGTCTTGAGAAGGCCGTTCTGCGCTGTCTCGTTCAGGCACTGCGCGTCGTCGATGAGCACGACGCGGCGGCGCGAGAGCGTCGGCCGGCGCGCCGCCTCCGCTTGCATCTGCCGGACCGCATCGATGCGGATGGACTTGACGGACTTCCCCTCCGGCGCGAGCGCGATGAAATCGGGATGTGCGCCGTCCTCTGCGCGCAGGGCACGGCAGGAGGCGCAGCGGCCACATGGCAGCTCGCCCTCGCCGAGACACAGCAGCGACGCCGCGAGCGCCTGCGCCACGCGGCGCTTGCCGACACCCTCAGGGCCGGCGAAGAGCAGCGCGTGCGGCAGGCGTCCCTCGCGCAGCAGCGTGCGCAGACGCGCGATCGGCTGACGGTGGCCGAGGATCTGATGCCAGGCGATCTCCATCACATGTAAAGGTCGACGAGCATGCCGCGGATCGCATCGTGGCTCGCAATGATGTCGAGCTGGTCCGCTTGCCCGAGGCGAATCTTCTCCGCCATCTCCTCGAGCTTCTTATCGACCTTGCGCACCGTCGTGTAGACCTTCTGGCGTCCCATGCGGTCCCAGCCCGCCTGCGTGTGGAGCTCGTACATATGGTTCACGGCTTCGCCGACGAAATTCTTGATGAGCGTCCGATAGTTCTTGAGCTCGTCGTACGTCGGGGTGCGGGAGAGCCGCGCGCCCTGCTCATCGATCTGGCGGAGGAGCTTCTCGAGCTGCTCCGTGCTCATACCGCCCTGCTGGTCGAGCAGTTCCGCGCCGAAATCGGCGTCCGTCTCCTGCGCCCGGTCATCGTGGTCGTGCGCCAGCGTAACAGAGGCACCGTGCGGTGTCATTCCGTCAATCTTCATCGGCATCGAAACCACTCACTTTCTCTCTAGAATCATGTTCCAATACACCATACTGAATTATAACAAAAGAAAAAAGAGCTTGCAACACGCAAACTCTTTCTCGGTCAACCGGCAACTTCCTATCCTCCCAGCCCGTCTCCAGGCAAGTACTTTCGGCCTCTGGATGCTTAACTACTGTGTTCGGTATGGGAACAGGTGGATCC
>CACWQW010000082.1 GCA_902763085.1 Dongibacter bovis | reverse complement strand
CGCGCGCTGGGCGCGGTTCGAGAAAAAGCAGGCCGCGATCGGGGCCGCCGAGCAGGCGCTCACGGGCCTCGTGCTCACGCCGAGCCGCGAGACGAACGAGCGGCTCGCGGCGCACGGGCTCGACATCGTGCACACGCGCGCGACGGGCTGCGATCTCCTGCGCCGTCCCGGCGTGACCTACGAGGTCATCCGCGCGGCATTCCCCGAGCTGCCGGAGCTCGCGCCGGAGGTGCGCGAGCAGGTGGAGATCAGGAGCCGCTACGAGGGCTACATCAAGAAGCAGCAGGAGCAGGTCGAGCGCATGGAGCGCCTCGAGGCGAAGCGCCTGCCGGACACCATCGACTACGCTCCGCCCCGAGAGCGTCGGACAGGCGTCGCGCATCAGCGGCGTCTCGCCCGCCGACATCTCCGTGCTCCTCGTCTGGCTCGAGCAGCAGCGGCGGCAGGAAAATCAGCGCCAGGAAGGAAAATGAAGCCCTGCGGCGAAAGAAAAGAGGGAGAGGAGGAATCCCCCATGGGATTTGCTGACGAAATGCGCGCGGCGGCGGACGCCGCCGGCATCGCGCTCACGCCCGCGCAGGTCGCGGACTATGAGACGTACTACGACCTGCTCATCGAGTGGAACGAGAAGATGAACCTCACGGCGCTCACGTCGCCGCACGACGTCGCCGTCAAGCACATCATCGACTCGCTCCTCGCCTACGACGCGCGCCTCTTCGCCGGTGCGCCCAGCGTCATCGACGTGGGGACGGGCGCGGGCTTCCCGGGCCTGCCGCTCAAGATCTACGCGCCCGATATCCGTCTGACGCTCATGGACGCGCTCAAAAAACGCGTGCACTTCCTCGAGACCGTAACGGAGGCACTGCACCTGGAAGGCGTCACATGCGTGCACGCGCGGGCGGAGGAAGCGGCGCGCGACCGGGCATACCGCGAGCGCTACGACATCGCCGTGAGCCGCGCTGTCGCCCGCCTGCCCGTGCTCCTTGAGTACACGCTGCCGTTCGTGCGGCAGGGCGGCACGCTGCTCGCGCTCAAGGGACGCCAGTATCAGGAAGAGGTGGACGAGGCCGCGCGCGCGCTGAAGCTCCTCGGCGGCACGCTCAGAGACGTCCGCCCCGTCCACCTGCCCGGCCTCGACGACGTCCGCGCCGTCATCATCGTCAGGAAAGAACGCCCCACGCCGCGCGCCTACCCGCGCAAGGCCGGCACGCCGGCGAAGAAGCCGCTCTGAAAAGGAGGAGAGGGAATGAAACGATTTCTAACACTCTGTGTGGCAGCTAGTTGTCTGCTCAACCAGACCGTCGTGCAGGCAGACGCCAGCCAATCCTCTGAGATGCAGACTGTCAGTGAAAGCACGGCGGTACAGGAAGCTCCCGACACCCAGAAGAAGAAAAAGGGGAACTTGTCTAGGGAGCGATATGCGCAGATCCTGACGGACAACGGCTACCGATATGACCTCGATACGAGGAATCTCCGCTGGATTCCTTTGCCGCACAGCGGCGACGAATATATCATAGATGTCTGGGTGAAGCTCACGCAGGAATCGCCGGATAGCGGCAGCGACGGCACTTACACCTACCCGGCGAAGTATTACCTCACGCACTACTACGTGCGCCCGAAGACGCGTCAGATTCAGTTCCTCTCGGAACTCGAGGTCACGGGCGGACGCCCGGACAACACGGTGAAGGGGCGCGGCTACCAGGCGCAGAACTGGGAAGATCTCACGCCGGACTCGATTGAGGATGTCATCTACGAAAGCGCCGTGGCACATGTGGGGAAAAATAAGCTCATGGCAATATGAGCATCCGTGACGCCGTCGAGGAGTATCTGCGCATTGCGCTCTGACCGCAGACGCTGGTTTTGCACAGGAACGCCCGGTTATCCACAAAGTTGTGCACAACTCTGTGGATAACCGGGCGTTTTCCTTCCTGCAATGCGATGAGGCAGGTGGCGACGAAAAGATTTTTTATCTGATGCGCTTTCGCGTTCTTTCTATAGGGAAGAGATAAAATTTCTCTGGGAAAGAGGGAGCCGCCGTCCTCATGTCGAAAAAATAGGCAGGAGTTACGAATGATGCGAAGCTGCTTTCGGGGAAGCGACTCCGCGCTGCGGGGAAAAGAAAGTGGGAATGACTATGAGAATGCGACAGAAGTTTTTCGTGCTCGCGGGGATCACGGGGCTCATCATGGCGATTGTGTCGTGCATCGGCTACTATACGGCGTACACGAATCTCGAGACGAGCGTCGAGAGTGAGCTCAACGAGAACATGAAGAAGGAGGCGGCGGGCGTCGACGGCTGGCTGCGCGAGAAGTCCGCGTATGCGGTCGGCGCCGCGCGGCTCATGGCGACGATGGACGGCGCGAGCACAGTGCCGGAGCAGCAGGCGGTGCTCCGCATGGTGACGGGCGATGACGATATCGTCGGCATGGTCAACGCGAACGAGACCGGGGCGTTCTTCTCCGGGAAGAAGGATAACACGGGCAAGGTGAACCCGCAGGAGCGCGGCTGGTACAAGCAGGCGAAGGGCGCGAGCGGCCTCACGTTCACCGACGCGTACAAGGACTCGACGAATGGCGAGCTCGTCGTGACGGCGGCCGTACCGTACAAGGGCGCAAATGGCGCGTTCCGCGGCGCCATCTGCGAGGACATCAGGCTCGGCGCGCTCGAGAAGATTGTCGAGGGCATCGACTACAAGGATCAGGGCAAGGGCTTCCTGCTCGATCCGAAGGGCATGATCATCGCCTCGGAGACCGAGGGCGAGAGCATGACGCAGGTCAAGGACAACGCGCATCTCGCGGATCATTTCGACCAGATGGTACAGAGCAAGAAGGGGTATTTCGTCTCGGGCGACGATGTCGTCGCCTATGCGACGGTGCCGACGACGGGCTGGATTACGGGCATCATCGTGCCGGAGAGCGAGGTCTTCGCGCCGGTCCGCCATCTGCGCGTCCTCTACGGCATCCTGACGATCGTCGGCATCGCGCTCGTCGTATTCGCGTGCCTGCGCTTCTCCGCCGCGATCACGGGCCATCTCGAGGCGGTGCGCGCGCACGCGGATGAGCTCGCGGGCGGCAACCTCAGCCAGGACGACCTCATCGTGGATACGGGCGACGAGCTCGGCGATCTCGCCACGTCGTTCAACGAGATGACGGCGAACCTGCGCAAGCTCATCACGAAGATCGCCTCGACGTCCGAGCAGGTCGCGGCCGCGAGTGAGGAGCTCACGGCGAACGCGCAGCAGTCGGCGGAGGCGTCGAACAACGTCGCCGAGACGGTCGCAAGTGTCTCTGGCGACATGGATCATCAGGTCAAGAACGTGCAGTCCGCCAAGGGACACGTCGACCACGTCTACGAGGACATCGCGAACGTGACCGACAAGGCGAACCGCATCGCGCAGGCATCGGCGCAGACGGCGGACGCGGCTCAGGAGGGCGCGGGCCTCATGGACCAGGCACTCGCGCAGATGGAGCAGATCGAGCGGTCGGTGAAGGAGTCCGCCGAGGTCATCGGGACGCTCGGCGAGAATTCCCAGCAGATCGGCGAGATCGTCGACACGATCTCTGAGATCGCAGACCAGACGAACCTGCTCGCGCTGAACGCCGCCATCGAGGCGGCGCGTGCGGGCGAACACGGCCGCGGCTTCTCCGTCGTTGCCGATGAGGTCCGCAAGCTCGCGGAGGCGTCGCAGGCGAGCGCGGAGGAGATCCACACGCGCATCGCCGCCATCCAGAAGGACACGGAGAACGCCGTGACGTCGATGAAGTCCGGCTCGGCGCAGGTGGCGGACGGCACGACAGCGATCCGCAACGTCAGCACGCATTTCAAGGACATCCTCGCGCAGGTGAGCGAGATGCGCGCGCAGATGGACGAGATCCAGGGCTCGGTGCACGCGCTCGAGGACGGAGCGAAGAGCATCGTGCAGTCGATGGACGACATCGACGAGATCAGCGGCTCCACGTCGGAGCACACGCAGACGATCTCGGCGGCGACGGAGGAGCAGAGCGCCTCGAACGAGGAGATCGCCTCGGCGTCGAACTCCCTCGCCCAGATGGCATCCGACCTGCAGGAGGCCACGAGCCACTTCAAGCTCAGCTGATCGTACTCATAGGCCTTACAAAGGGCGGCAGCACGTTGGTGCGCCGCTCTTTTTTGCTTTTTTATCAGGGGATCAAATGCTTATCTTACAAAAAATGTGTGATTGAATACATATATCGCTACAAAAAATGTATAATAGCTGTATAGATATGGTGTAAAAAATGTAATGAGGAGCTTGTATGGAACGCGAATTTATGAAGCAGTTACTGCTATGGAAAAATAATCCACGTCGAAAGCCGCTGATTATCAAAGGGGCGCGTCAGGTAGGGAAGACCTGGCTGATGAAAGAATTCGGTCGTCAGTATTATCAGAAGGTCGCTTATGTCAATTTCGATAATAATTCACGGATGAAGCAAGTCTTTGCCCAGGATTTCGACCTCAGCCGCATCCTGCTGGCGATCAATGCCGAAACCGGCGTGCGCGTGACACCAAAGGATACGTTGCTGATCTTCGATGAAGTGCAGGAAGCGCCTATGGCGATATCATCCCTCAAGTATTTTTGTGAAAACGCCCCAGAGTATCATGTCATCGCTGCGGGTTCTCAGCTAGGGACCGCAATTCATCAAGGCGTGTCTTTTCCCGTCGGTAAAGTGAATACGCTGCATCTATACCCGCTTTCTTTTTTCGAATTCTTGAAAGCCTGTGGGGAAGACGGTCTGGCAGGATTGCTCAAGCAGAAGGATCCCATTCTGCTGTCGTCATTCCACGATCGTTTCGTTACTTGCCTGAAGAACTACTATTTTGTGGGCGGCATGCCGGAGGTAGTGAGTGTTTTTGCCGAGCAGCAGGATTTCACGGCCGTCCGTCGGCTGCAGCAGGAGCTTCTTGAAATGTATGAGGCCGATTTCGGTAAGCATATCCCAGAAAAAGACCTCATGCGCGTCCGCATGATCTGGAATGCCATTCCGATGCAGCTCGCCAAAGAAAATAAGAAATTCTTCTTCGGACAGGTGAAGAAAGGTGGCCGTGCCAAGGAGTTCGAGCTGGGAACCCAATGGCTGCTTGATTGTGGTCTGATTTCTAAAGTCAACCGTGTCACGAAACCCGCCATCCCCTTGAAAGCATATCAGGAACAAAACGTGTATAAGCTCTTTTTTCTAGATATCGGCCTTTTAAGCGCCAGCAGCGGACTGGACGCCAAGGCCTTGCTGGAGGGCAGCCGCGTATTCACGGAATTCAAAGGCGCATTGACGGAGCAATATGTCTGCCAGCAGCTGCTTTCCGACACGCCGTATCAGCCGTATTACTTCACTTCAGAAAATGGGCGCTACGAGATCGACTTCATGATCCAGCAGGGCGATGAACCGATGCCGCTAGAGGTCAAGGCCGAGCAGAATGTTCATGCCAAGAGCCTGCGCGCTTACTACGATAAATACCAGCCATCAAAGACCATCCGCCTCTCCATGAACGATTATCGCCTGCAGGACTGGGTGGAAAACATCCCGCTTTTTGCGATCCATGCGTTCTTGCATGAGGGAGGGATTTTTCTATAATTCTTAGCTTTCTAGCTTCTCGGTCATGATGTTTTTTCCTGCCCGCGGTTGTATTCACCTCCTCTCACTGCATATATCAGAGTGAAAGGAGGTGAGCAGCATGGCAAAGAAAAGCGAGCAGGCGACGAAGCTCGTGCTCAAGGTCGTGACGGGGCAGAAGGCCGACGGTACGCCGAGCACGGCGCAGCGTTCGTTTGCGAATGTGAATCCGGCGCTCTCGGATGAGGATCTCCTCTCCATCGGCACGAAGCTCGGCGCGCTCCAGCGCTACGAGGTCGCGGCTGTCGGCCGCACGGACAGCGCGGAGATCGTCGCGGAGTGAGGCGGAGCGCCGGATCGCGGCGCATGATGCCGTAGACGCAGAAAACTGCGGCGGTGGGCGGCGGGTATCATAGATGCTGGCTGACGAAGAGACGGGAGGCGCGCATGAGAAGCACGCAGGGCGTGCGATGGAAGCGCGGGCAACCTCTGTAAACTCACGGCAGCGCAGTCGCAAGGAAAGGAGGAAACGACATGGCAAAGTCTCTGAAGATGGTCTTCGCGGTCGGTGACGCGAAGACGACGACGCTTTCGCTCGCCGAGCCGAAGGACGGCCTCACGAAGGCGGAGGTTCAGACGGCGCTCGATGAGATGGTTGAGAAAAAGGCCATCACGGTCGGCGGCGCGCCGATCACGGGCGTGAAGGACTTCTACGTCCTGAGCTCCGAGCGCAGCGAGCTCGCCTGAGCAGTCAGGTGAGAGAGAAAGGAAGGGCGCGGCTCCCAAAGCGGGGGCCGCGCCCTTAGACGCTCGGCGACTTCGTTTGTGTATGTCGTGTTGCCGCAGTGACGGCAAACCTGGCATCCTTGATGATGGATCAATCGCTATGAGTCAGTAAATAGTGATTCATGCAAGGATTTTTTCGCTCCGCGTCGAAACCAGCAATAAAGGAGTAATGGATGTCGATTCAAACGTCATTTACCGAGGAGAATTGTCTATTCCCTGAAAAGATGAAAAACAGAGAGGAGCAATTCTATTGGAAAAGAAAAAAAGTAAAACTACCATCCGTTCCAGTGCAGCGGCATATCTGACCTATGTTGCCTCTGTCGGTGATCAGCAAGACAGCATTGAGATGCGCTATGAGGATGAGAATATATGGCTGACACAGAAGATGATGGCTACATTATATGATGTAGATGTTCGTACCATCAACGATCATATTAAGAAGATTTATTCTGATTCAGAGCTTGAGGATGCGTCAACTATCCGGAATTTCCGGATAGTTCAAACCGAAGGGTCGCGTCGGGTGACCCGTGATACGAAGCATTATAATCTTCAAATGATCATTGCTGTTGGGTTCAAGGTAAATAATGAGAGGGCAGTGCAGTTTCGCAAGTGGCGTGAAGGACTATACGATCAAAGGCTGGGTCATGGATGATGAGCGATTGAAAAATGGTGGCACTGTGCTCACGACAGAATACTTTGATCGCTTGCTGGAGCAAATTCGTGAGATACGCTTATCTGAGCGTAGATTTTATCAGAAAATAACGGATATCTACGCCACAGCGCTCGATTATGACCGCACAGCAAAGACGACAAAGCAGTTCTTTGCGAAGGTGCAAAACAAGATGCATTACGCAGTTCATGGCCATACGGCTGCAGAGTTGATTTATGAGCGGGCTGATGCGGACAAGCCGCATTATAATGGGCCAGCTGTCAAGACCACTTTGAAAAATTTTTAGTGTGTTTATGCTTGCGACTATGCCGCGAAGCAGCTGGCGTAGATTTTGTCCGGCGT
>CACWQW010000081.1 GCA_902763085.1 Dongibacter bovis | reverse complement strand
AATTTGCATTCTAGTGGATATTTCTCTTTATGTGGCATAATAATACCCCCAGACAAGACAGTTTATTTTTTTCCTGTCCTATCTAGGGGTATCATATCAAGGTCTCTGCCTCGCGGGGCGTCCTGTTTTCATGCGGCATGGATGCCGCGATTTCTGTGCGTGTCTTCTATGACGTGCAGGTGCAATCGTGTGCTGCCGCAGGCTGTTTTCAGCTGCAGGGCAGAAGCCTGTGCGGAGATTGTCTCCCGTGCGCCTCAGGTGTGGAATTTGCCGAGGGCGTCCTTGAGCTTCTGCGCCTGTTCGGCGAGCTGGCGGGAGCTGGCGGCGATCTCCTCCATGCCCGCGGACTGCTGCTCGGCGGCGGCGGAGACGGTCTCGGCGCTCGAAGAGATCTTCTGCGAGCTGCCGTGGATGTTGTCGGTGTAGCCGACGATCTTCTTGCCGCTGTCGTCGATGTCTTGCATCGTCTTCATGATGAGCTGCGTGTCCTTGTAGATGCCTTCGATGTTCTCCATGATGGACTTGAAGCCTTCGCCCGTCGACTGGACGTTCGCGCGGCCCTTCTCGGCCTCGGCGCGTCCCGTCTCCATGGCGCTCACGGCTTCGCCCGTTTCCTTCTGGATCGCGGCGATGAGGTTGCTGATCTTCGTCGCGGCTTCCTGCGATTCCTCGGCGAGCTTGCGTACTTCCTCGGCGACGACGGAGAAACCGCGGCCGTGCTCGCCCGCGCGCGCCGCTTCGATGGCCGCGTTGAGCGCGAGCAGATTCGTCTGTTCGGCGATGCCGGAGATGGTGTCGATGATGGCGCCGATCTCCTTGGAGCGCTCGCCGAGGCGCCCGACGACCGTGCTCGAGTGCTCCACGGTGTCAGCAATGGCGTGCATCTGCTCGACGGTCGCCTGCACGAGCTTGCCGCCGTCCTGCGCCATCTTCGTCGTGGTCTCGACGTGGCTGCGGATCGCCGACATCGTCTCGAGCGACTGGTCGATGCCGGAGGAGAACGCGTCGACTTCCTCCTTCGTCTTCGTCACGAAGTCCATCTGCTCCTGCGTCGCGCCCGCGACCTCGGTGATGGACTGCGCGATGCTCTGTGTCGCCTCGGCGGACTGCTCCGCCGTCTCCGTGAGCTGCCCGGCGGACTGGTCGACGGTGTCCGCCGCCGCCTGGATCTTGCGCGTCAGGTTGCAGAGCTCGTCGAACATCGTATTGAGCTTCGTCGCGATATTGCCGAACTCGTCGTCGCGGTTCTCCGTCGGTGCGCGCGCCTTGAGGTTACAGGCGGCGCCCTCCTCGGCGGATTTCAGCACGAGGCCGACGCCGGATTTGATCTCCCGCATGAGGTAGAGGACGACGCCAATCGTGATGAGGATGACAATGAGGAGCACGACGACCGTCGTCGTGCGGACGCTGGTGTTCGTCTCATCCGCCTTTTCCTTGTACTCGTCGATCTTTTGCGCGTTGAAATCCTCATACTGGACGACGATGTCCTGCATTTTCAAGAATGCAGGGCGCGCGACGTTCTCGAAGCTGTCTTCTGCCTCCGCTCGTTTTCCTTGATTGTAGAGCGCGAGCGTCTTCTTGGAGGCGTCCTGATAGGCCGCCCAGTTGTCCTTCAGGTCTTTCACGGACGCCAAGACTTTTTCCTTGCCTTCCGGATTGCTGAACTCATGCGTATTTCCCCAGTTCTCGGCCGCGTTGATGCTCTTTTCGACGTCGGCCTGTGCCTCCTTGAGCTCACTGAGGAGCTGCGCCTGCTTGGCAGGGTCCTCGGTGATGAACAGCATCGACGCCTTGAGGCGCATGCCGTTCAAGCTGTCAGATAGTTGACTGACTGTGCCGAAGTTGTCGGACCACTCCTTGATGATATTGGCGGATTGGCTGATCTTCGTGCCCGAATAGACGGCATAGATCCCGAAGGAAACAAAGAAAAGGATCAGCACAGCGAAAGCGCAGGTCGATTTCTTTACAAGCGTCATTCCCTTCATATTACATCACTCCTGTCACTCCAAAAACAACATGATATCCCATAAATTTAATTTAGAGGAACGAGAAGGGAATGTCAATATTTATGAATAAATTCGCCGTTTGGTTCGTATTTTAATTCAAACGCATGATAATATCATGGCTTCTGAAAATAAATAATTTCCGTTTGGAGTGATTCCGGATGAAAGGAAACGCCGCTTCCCCAAAGAGAATTTTGCACGGCGCGGGCCTCTATGATAAGATGTTAGGAAAAGACGGGCGCCGCGAAGGCAGGGGATTTTCCCGATCTGCGGCGAGGAGAAAGGATGGATGGATTTGAACTGGGCGGAGATCAGCGTGCGGACGACGCGGGAGGAGATGGAGCTCATCGCGCAGGCGTTCCTCGACGCGGGCGCGGCGGGCGTCGTCTACGACGACCCGGCGGAGGAGCGTGCGGCGCGCGCGGCAGCAGCGGGAGAGACCGTGCCTGCGCCGCAGCCGGAGGAGCCGGTCACGGTGCAGGCGTACCTGCCGGACGACGAGGACCTCGCGGTGCGCCTCGAGGCGCTCAAGGGCGGCATCGCGCGCCTCGCGCAAGCGGACGGCTTCGACGCGGCGGCGTGCGCGCCAGAGGTGTGCCATGTGAAGGACGCGGATTGGGAGGACAACTGGAAGGCGTATTTCCACACGCAGCGCGTGGGGGAGCACATCGTGATCCAGCCGACGTGGGAGGCGTACGCTGCGCAGCCAGAGGACATCGTCCTCCGGCTCGACCCGGAGTCGGCGTTCGGCACGGGAACGCACCCGACGACGGCGATGTGCCTGCGCGCGCTCGAGACGCTCGTGCGGCCCGGCATGCGTGTGTTCGATGTCGGCACGGGCTCCGGTGTGCTCGCCATCGCGGCGGCGAAGCTCGGCGCGCGCGAGGTCGTCGCGATGGACTACGCGCGCCCCGCGGCGGCGGTCGCAGCGAAGAACGTGCGGGAAAATGGCGTAGAGGATGTCGTGCAGACGGGCGTCTCCGATCTCCTCCAGGGCTTTTCGGGGCAGGCGGATCTCATCGCGGCGAACATCATCGCCGATATCATCCTGCGCCTCTTCGATGAGCTCAGGGATCACCTCGCGCCGGGCGGCGTGCTGCTCGCTTCGGGCATCATCGACGAGCGCCTCGCGGAGGTCGAGGCGTCGGCCACCGCGCACGGGCTCACCGTCGCGCGCGTCCACGAGGATGCCGGCTGGGCGGCGCTCGAGATCCGCGCGGGAGGCAGCGTATGAGGCGGCTTTTCCTCAAGGGGCTGCTCGCGGATGAGGTCACGATCGCGGGCGGTGACGCGCACCATCTGCTCTACGCGATGCGCGCGAAGGCGGGTGACGAAGTCGTGCTCGTCGACGACGCGGGGCAGGTCGGGCGCATGGAACTCACGGGCTTCACGGCGGACACGGTGACGATGCGCCTCATAGAGCGCCTCGCGGCCGATACGGAGTCGCCGCTCTCCCTCGCGCTCGCGCAGTGCCTGCCGAAGGGGGACAAGCTCGAGCTCATCGTGCAGAAGGCGGTCGAGCTAGGCGCTGTCTCTATCCAGCCGCTCGCGAGCCGCAACTGCGTCGTGCGCTACGACGCGAAGAAGGCGGCGGCGAAGGAGCAGCGCTGGCAGAAGATCGCCGGCGAAGCGGCGAAGCAGTGCGGGCGCACGCGCCTGCCCGACGTGCGCCCCGTGCGCCCGCTCGCGGACTGGCTCAGAGAGCGGCAGGTGCGGGAGGATGCCGCGCTGCTCTTCTGCTACGAGAACGAGTCACAGCAGCCGCTCAAGGCAGTGCTGCGTGCGCTGCCCGCCGCCGTGCGCGAGATTACATTGCTCATCGGGCCAGAGGGCGGCTTCACGCTCCCGGAGGCAGACGCGATCGCGCGGGCGGGCGGCGTGAGCGTGACGCTCGGGCCGCGCATCCTGCGCGCGGAGACAGCGGCGATCGCCGCGCTCGCTGCCGTGCAGTACGAGCGCGGCGACCTCGGCAGCGGCGCGGTGCAGTTCGGCGCGCCAGGCGCCGCGGGCGCTGATACCGCCTGCGATGGATAACGCGACCCTGATAAAGAAAGGAAGAAGAAGTTGCCAAAGGTAGCACTTACTACACTCGGCTGCAAGGTCAATCAGTTCGAGACGGAGACGATGGAGGGGCTTTTCAAGCGCGCGGGCTATACGGTCGTGCCGTTTGAGGAGGCCGCCGACGTCTACGTCATCAATACCTGCTCGGTCACGAGCCTCGGCGACCGCAAGAGCCGCCAGATCATCCGCCGCGCGCACCGCGAGAACGAGCGCGCCGTCATCGCGGTCTGCGGCTGCTACGCGCAGGTCGCGCCGGAGGAGATCAAGGCCATCGAGGGCGTGCGCGTCGTGCTCGGCACGAAGGAGCGCGCACACATCGTCGACTATGTCGAGCGCGCGCTGCGCGAGGACGGCATCTTAGACGGCATCGGCGACATCATGCAGGCGCATACGTTCGAGGACATCCCGCTCTACGACAGCCCGCAGCGCACGCGGGCGTTCCTCAAGATCGAGGACGGCTGCGAGAATTTCTGCTCGTACTGCATCATCCCCTACGCACGCGGCCCCGTGAAGTCGCGCGCGCTCAGCCACATCCGTGCGGAGGCGGAGAAACTCGTGCGCGCGGGATTCCACGAGATCGTCCTGACGGGCATCCACCTCGGTGCCTACGGGCGCGACCTCGGCGGCGAGGTCACGCTCGCGGACGCCTGCCGCGAGGTGCTTTCCGTGGCGGGACTGCGGCGCCTGCGGCTCGGCTCGCTCGAGTCGCTCGAGCTCTCGCCGGAGCTCTTCGCGCTGATCCGCGAG
>CACWQW010000080.1 GCA_902763085.1 Dongibacter bovis | reverse complement strand
CTCGCCGATCGAGGCGCCCTGGAAGATCTTGCAGTCCTTGCCGATCTGCGTCCAGCCCGTGATCACGACGTGCGGGCCGATCTTCGTCCCCTCGCCGATCTCCACATTCTCACCGATGACCGAGTACGGACCGATTTCCACATTCTTCGCGATGTGCGCACCCGGAGCGATGACTGCCGTATCGTGTATGAAGGCCAGTACCTTGTTCTCTGTACCCATCTGCTCCAACTCCTAACTATCCTCATCCCGGCAAGCCGGGTCTCTTTGCTCTGTCTTTTCAAATATACTCCCAAATATACTTTCCATAATGGTACACGATATGACAGCAAATCCAGGCGCTTCTCGAGTTGAACAAAGATTATCTTTCATTATCGGCTTTCGATAAGCCTATTTCAGAGGTTATCTCCCTTTTTCAAGGCGAACTTGAAGTCCGCCGAGGCGACGAGCTTGTCACCGACGTAGCCGTCCGCGTGCAGCAGGCCGAAATCGCCGCGCACGCGCACGATGTGCGCCTTCGTCACAAGCGTGTCGCCCGGGATCACCGGATGCTTGAACTTCACGTTCTCCATGCCGCCGAAGAGCGCGATCTTGCCGCGGTGCTCCTCCGGGTAGAGCATGGCGACGCCGCCGACCTGGGCCATCGCCTCGAGGATCAGCACGCCCGGCATGATGGGATGCCCGGGAAAATGGCCGCGGAACTGCGGCTCGTTCATCGTGATGTTCTTGATGCCCGTCGCCGACTTGAACGGGTCGATCTCGATGATGCGGTCGACGAGCAGCATCGGCGGACGATGCGGCAGGATCTTCATGATTTCATTGATGTCAAGTTCCATTTGATCTCCCTCTTCTCGCTACTTTCAATTCCGCGCGGACAGGATGCGCTTCGCCAGCGCCGTGTTGAGCGCATGCCCGGACGCCGCCGCGATGATATGACCGCGGATCCGTCCGGCGAGGCGCAGGTCGCCGAGCACATCGAGGATCTTGTGACGCACGAGCTCATCCTCGAAATGGAGCGGATTGAGCCAGCCCTCGTCGTTGTAGACGATGACGCTCTCGAGCGTGCCGCCGAGGCCGAGCCCCATCGAGCGGAGCTTGTTGATCTCCTCTTCGTAGGCGATGGTGCGCGCAGGCGCGATCTCCTTCTCGTAGACCGCCGACGTCACCTCGAAATTCTCGTACTGGATGCCGATGAGCTTGTGCGGGTTCACCGAGGTGAAGCTCACGCGCAGCCCGTCGTACGGCACGACCATGACGAAGCGCTGCCGTTCCTCATCGTCGATGCGATACACGCGGTCGATCACGACCTCCTCGCGCGGTGCTCCCTGCGCCGCACGCCCCGCCTCACCGATCAGGCGGAAGAAGGCGAGCGACGCGCCGTCCGCAACAGGCGGCTCCTCCGAGTCGAGCTCGACGTAGCAGTTGTCAATGCCCTGCGCGCAGAGCGCGCTCATGAGATGCTCGACGGTGAAGACGCGCGCACCGTGCTCCTCGAGCGTCGTCGCGCGCAGCGTCGACGTCACGTGGTCCGCTGTCGCGCGGATCGTCGGCCGCCCATCGAGGTCCGTCCGCACGAAGACGATCCCCGTGCCGGCTGGCGCCGGCAAAAGCCGCATGTGCACATCGCGCCCCGAATGCAGGCCGATGCCCGTATAGGTCGCGGTGGATGCCAAAGTGATCTGCTCCTGCAAGAAAATACCTCCCACCGATTCATAGCTCTTTTCATCATACTACGAAACGCCGACCGCGGTCAACGATTTTCCCAGCCGACTACCGGCTGATTCGGACATTTGATGTATGATATTCGAGCGTCGATTTCCCATATAAAAAGAAGGCACCCTGTTGGATGCCTTCGTTTTATATCCTCACATGCCGATACGTCGCGCGGATGCTCAGCCGATCTTCGCCGTGTGGATGACGTTATAGCCTTTGGCCTCGATGGCTTTCGTGAGTTCGTCGATCTTGCCCTGCTCCGTGACGGAGGTGCGCACGACGATCTCGTAGCGGCCGGTCGGCTGACGGCAGGTGACGAGGCTGTCGATCGAGTAGCCTTTGTCGGCGAAGATGCCGGCGATGACGGCGACGACGCCGACCTTGTCCTCCGTGTCGATTGTGAAGCGCGTGCGGCCTTCGTCGAGGGCCATGACGTCGACGAAGGTCTTGAAGATGTCCGTCTCCGTGATGATGCCGACGACGGCGCCGACGCTCGAGACGACGGGCAGGCCGCCGATCTTTTCCTTGTACATGAGGAGCGCGGCTTCCTCGATCGTCGCGTCCTCGCCGACGCTGATGACGTTCACCTGCATGATGTCGCTGACCTTGAGCTTCGAGAGCAGGGTTGTGACCTCATAGCGTGAGAGCGTCGTTGCCGGTGACGGCGAGACGCGCATGATGTCCTTGTCGTTGAGGAAGCCGACGAGCTTGCCGTCCTCGACGACGGGCAGGCGGCGGAAATGGCCTTTCTTCATGAGGCGCGCCGCCGTGTCGACGCCGGTGTCGGGCGTGACGACGGTCGGATTCTTGGTCATGCGGTTTGCTACGAACATGGTATCCCAACCTTTCCTGCCGGGGCAGTCCGGCTGCTGCCGCTGCCCCGAGCGCTGCAGGAGCACGAGGAGGCCGTGCGCTTCCGCGCCCCCGCCTCCAGTGCTTCCTTATCCGACGCGGGAAGGCTCCCGCGTAAATATCTTTCCTTCGTGCTCAGCCGCCGAGGTAGGCTTTCCTGACGTCCTCGCTCGCGGCGAGCTTCGCGGCGTCGCCGGAGAGCGTGATGCGGCCCGTCTCGAGGACGTAGGCACGGCTCGCGATGGAGAGCGCCATGTTCGCGTTCTGCTCGACGAGCAGGACCGTCGTGCCCTCCTTGTTGATGTCCTCGATGATGTGGAAGATCTCGCGGATGAGCAGGGGCGCGAGTCCCATGGACGGCTCATCGAGCAGCAGCAGTTTCGGCCGGCTCATGAGCGCGCGTCCCATCGCGAGCATCTGCTGCTCGCCGCCTGAGAGCGTGCCCGCGACCTGCTCCCGCCGCTCCTCGAGGCGGGGGAAGAGCTCGAAGACGTGCTTGAGGTCTTTGGCGATGCCGTCCTTGTCCTTGCGCGTGAAGGCGCCGAGGTCGAGGTTCTCCATGACGGTCATCTCCGCGAAGATGCGCCGTCCCTCCGGCACCTGCGAGATGCCGCGCCGCACGATCTCGTGCGCGGGGACCCCCGCGATATTCTCACTCAGGAACTCGATCGTACCCGTCTTCGGCTTCAGGAGGCCGGAGATCGTGCGCAGCGTCGTCGATTTGCCCGCGCCGTTCGCGCCGATGAGCGTGACGATCTCGCCTTCGTCGACTTCGAGAGAGATGCCTTTGAGCGCGTGGATGGCGCCATAGTAGACGTTGATGTCGTTGATTTTCAGCATTGGCTTTGCCATTGATTCAGCCCTCCCCGCCGAGATACGCGCGAATGACTTCCGGATCTTTCTTGATCTCGTCCGGCGTGCCCTCCGCGATGATGGTGCCGTACTCGAGCACGTAGATGCGCTCGCAGATGCCCATGACGAGGCTCATGTCATGCTCGATGAGCAGGATCGTGAGGCCGAATTCCCGGCGGATCCAGCGGATCATGTCCATGAGTTCCTTCGTCTCCTGCGGGTTCATGCCGGCGGCTGGCTCGTCGAGCAAGAGGAGCTTCGGCTTCGTCGCGAGCGCGCGGGCGATCTCGAGGCGCCGCTGGGCGCCGTAGGGGAGATTTTTCGCCGTCTCGTCCGCCTGTCCCTCGAGGTGGAAGATCTTGAGCAGGCGGCGGCTCTCCTCCTCGACGCGTTCCTCCTCGCCGAAATAGCGGCCGAGGCGCAGCACGGCCTCGAGCATGCCGTATTTCACATGGCTGTGGAACGCGATCTTGACGTTGTCGAGCACGGAGAGCTCGGAGAAGAGGCGGATGTTCTGGAACGTGCGCGCGATACCGCGCTGCGTGATCTGGTAGGGCTTGAGTCCGACGATGGAGTCACCGGCGAACGTGATCTGCCCCGTCGTCGGCTGATAGACGCCCGTGAAGAGGTTAAACGCCGTCGTCTTGCCCGCGCCGTTCGGCCCGATGAGCCCGACGAGCTCGCCGGGGTTGATGTAGAAATTGAAATCCGAGACCGCCTTGAGGCCACCGAAGACCTCCGAGACGTTCTCCGCCTTGAGCAGTGCGTCAGCCATCCTTGCGGCCCCCTTTCTTCAGCAGCTTGCGGAAAGGCCCGTAGTTCGTGAGCTCCATGTAGCCGAAGAGCCCCTGCGGGCGATAGAACATGAGCAGGATCAGTGCGAGCGCGTAGATGATCATGCGGAACTCCGGCCACGAGGCGAGCGCCGCCGAGATGAACGTGACGACGAACGCGCCTGCGATGGAGCCCGTGATGGAGCCGAGGCCGCCGAGCACGACCATGATGAGGTAGTTGAACGACTGCATGAACGTAAAGGAGTTCGGGCTGATGAGATAGAAGCTGTGCGCGAAGAGTCCGCCCGCGACACCCGCGAACGCCGCGCCGATCGTGAACGCCATGACTTTGTACTTCGTCGTGTTGACGCCCATCGACTCCGCCGCGACCTCGTTCTCACGAATCGCGAGGCAGGCGCGCCCATCCGTCGAGTTGACAAAATTCTTGATGAAGAAGAGCGCGAAGAGCATGAGGAAGAAGACCCAGGCGAACGTCGTGTGGTGCGGGATGCCCTTGAAGCCCGCCGCGCCGCCGACGTAGTCGATGTTCATGATAGAGATGCGGATGATCTCCGACATGCCGAGCGTCGCGATCGCGAGGTAGTCGCCGCGCAGGCGCAGCGTCGGGATGCCGACGAGGAAACCGAGGAAGCCCGCCGCGACACCACCCGCGAGGAGCGCCAGCGCAAAGGGCAGGTGGAAGAACGTCGTGAGCACGACGCCGACGTAGGCGCCGACCGCCATGAACCCGGCGTGCCCGAGCGAGAACTGCCCCGTGTAGCCGTTGATGAGGTTGAGGCTCACCGCCATGATGACGTTGATGCCGATGATGATGGAATTGAGCTGCCAGAACGAGCTCATG
>CACWQW010000079.1 GCA_902763085.1 Dongibacter bovis | reverse complement strand
GTCACGATGGCGCAGGAGAGCACCTGACCGACGAGGCGCACAGTGCCGAGCATGGAGGAGGCGAGGCTGTAATAGCGCGGCGGGACGGCGCTCATGATGGCGTTGTTGTTCGGCGCGCCGAAGAGCGCGAAGCCCGCGCCGATGAGGACGAGGAGCAGCGCGAGCAGCGGCAGGCTGGCATGCGAGAGGACGGGTATGAGGAGCACGAGCCCCGCAGCGATGATGCCCATGCCGGCGGAGGTGAGCAGCGCGGCGGAGTACTTGTCGGAGAGGCGGCCGGCCTGCGGCGAGAGCAGCGCCATGACGACGGGCTGCACGAGGAGTACCGTCCCCGCCTCCCGCGAGGTGAAGCCGAGGATGTTCTGGAGGTAGAGGGAGAGGAGGAAGGTGAGCGCGAAGGTCGCGCTGTAATTGAGCATGGCCGTGAGGCTCGAGAGCGTGAACGCGCGGTTCGCGCGAAAGAGGTGGAGCGGCAGCAGCGCGCTCTCTCCCAGGGCGAGCTCATGGCGAAGGAAGAGCGCAAAGAAGACGAGGCCGAGGAGGAGCGCGGGCAGCGCGAGCGGCGAGCCCATGAGCTCGGAGAGGCCGAACATGACGCCCGTCATGCCGAGACCGTAGAGGAGCGCGCCCGGGGTGTCGGCGGGCGGCGGGGCAGCGGCGCGCCACTCCCGCTTGATGACGCGCTCGGAGAGCGCCGCGGCGACGAGCGAGGCCGCCGCGAGGAAGAGGAAGATGCTGCGCCAGCCGAGGTAGTAGTTCATGAGGCCGCCGAGCACCGGCCCGAGCGCGAGTCCCGTGCCGACGCCCTGCAGGGAGCGCCAGAGGAGTATGGCGCCGATGCCGGTGGAAAAGGCGCCCGCGAGCGCCGTCAGCCCCGAGAGCCACATGCCCGAGAGGAAGACGCGCCGCTTGCCGATGCGGTCGGCAATACGGCCGAGCGGCAGCAGGCAGACGACGTTCGCGAGCAGGTAGCCCGTGAGGATCCAGGCGAGCAGCTGCGGCGGCGCGGCGAACTCGCGGCCGATGTCCGGCAGCGAGAGCGTCAGCGCGCTCGAGGAAAATGGCGTGATGAAGGACGCCGCCATGATGGCGGCTAGGATCTTCTTCTCTTCGGACATGGCGGCTCCCTCCTGATCAAACTGAGGATACATGGTGCGTTCTATACAAAAAACGCGCTATCTGAGGACATCTCCTCACGATAGCGCGCTGCGTTCTAAATGGCGGAGAGTGAGAGATTCGAACTCTCGATACAAGTTTCCCCGTATACACGCTTTCCAGGCGTGCTCCTTCAACCACTCGGACAACTCTCCAAATGCTCTACCCAACGGCAGATATGAAATTTTGCGATGACCACGCGATGCGCGCTCACAACAGGGATTATTATAGCCGCAGGGAGGAGAGTTGTCAAGCAAAATTTTGACGCTCGGCACAAGCCCTACGGATCAGAGGAACGCGTCGGTCGAGAGTACGAGCACGAAATCGCCGACCTCCGTATAGAGGCGGAGCAAGAGCTGGTGGCTGCCCGTCGGCACGACGTCCTCGTTTGCGAGCGGGAAATCGAGGTCCGGCTCGACCTTGCGGTTCGCGATCTCCACGACGTAGAGGCCATTGACGACGTTGAGGAACTCCTGCAGTGCATCGACGGCGTCGTCCCGGAGATCCTCGATGTCATCGCCGCCGTAGCGGTGCGCGAGCGCGAGGAAGACCTCGTCGCGCGCGATGAGCCCGTTGACGATACTCACGTCGCCTGTGATGTGCTGGGCGACGGCCCAGGTGTGCGGCGTCTCCTCGAAGGCAGACGCATCGAGGTGCTGCGGCACGATGAGTGCGGAGAGATGCAGGAATCGCTCGAGGGAGGCCGTGAAGAGCTCGACGTAGTCCGCGTAGGAGGTGACCTCCTGCTCGACGTCCTTGACGCCCTTGGCCGCGATGAGCACGGCACTGCGTGCCGGGTGCGTATCCGGCGGCTGCTTCCCGAAGCGGTCGCGCAGCGCCTGCTCGCTGACGCGGCCCGCGAGGATGTCCGGCAGCTCTTTTGCGGTGAGCAGGCCGGCGTTGAGGAGCCGCTGGGAATATTCGATGCTGCTCAT
This sequence comes from Dongibacter bovis, assembly GCA_902763085.1. GTDB lineage: Bacteria > Bacillota > Negativicutes > Selenomonadales > Selenomonadaceae > Selenomonas_C. The sequence continues at coordinate 4,258 of CACWQW010000079.1, read as the reverse complement.
TTCTTGCTGGCCCTCCTGCGGATGTTTTCCACCGCCTTTTTGATCTGATCGCTCGTATACGGTTTTTGGATGAAATCGATGGCGCCCATCTTGAGCGTCTTCATGATCTTCTGCGGCGTGCCCGCCGAGGAGAGCATGACGACGGGGATGTCGGGGCTGACCTCCTTGATGACCTGGAGTGCCTCGATGCCGCCGACCTCTGGCATCACGATGTCGAGGATGATGCCATCCGGCTTATCCTTGAGATCCTTGAGGATCGCTTCTTTGCCGTTTTCCGCTTCGATGACCTCGCAGTCGAGTGCCTCGAGCTCCGCGCGCAGTTTCTTGCGCAGCAGCTTCGAGTCATCCGAGACGAGGAGTCTGAGTTTCTTATCCAATCTGTCCGCCTCCATTCAAAGCGTGAGGATGTCGTTCCTTGTGGTCTCATTTCCTGATATATTAAGCGTATTCGCCGCAGGCGCTGGAAATCCTGCCGCCGGGGGAGAAAAAGTCGCGCGCGCCGCCGCGCCTCTTGCCGTGCTCCGCCGCGTGCTCCCTTGCAAAATCGCCTGCTTTCTACTAAAATAAACGCAGGAACTACGCGAAAGAAAGATAAAGGTGGAATCACATTGAGCAATTTAGAAGTCGGTATCGTCGGTCTGCCAAACGTCGGCAAGAGCACGCTCTTCAACGCCATCACGAAGGCGGGTGCGGAGGCGGCGAACTTCCCGTTCTGCACGATCGAGCCGAACGTCGGCGTCGTCGGCGTGCCGGACCCGCGCCTCTCCGTGCTGCATGAGATGTACCAGTCGAAGAAGACGACGCCGGCATCCGTGCGCTTCGTCGACATCGCCGGCCTCGTCAAGGGCGCGAGCAAGGGCGAGGGCCTCGGCAACAAGTTCCTCGAGCACATCCGCCAGGTCGACGCCGTCGCCCACGTCGTGCGCTGCTTCGAGGACCCGAACATCACGCATGTCGAGGGCGGTATCGATCCTCTGCGCGACATCGACATCATCCAGACGGAGCTCTGCCTCGCCGACCTCGAGATCGTCGAGAAGCGCATCATGCGTCTCGCGAAGATCGCGAAGTCCGGCAACAAAGAGGCGAAGGTCGAGGATGAGATCCTGCGCCGCATCAAGGCGGCGCTCGACGAGGGTCGCGGTGCGCGAGAGGTCGATCTCACGGAGGACGATCTCGCGCTCATCAAGGAGATGAACCTCCTCACGCTCAAGCCCGTGCTCTACGTCGCTAACGTCGCCGAGGACGAAGTCGCGACGGCGTACGACGAGAATCCCTTCGTGCAGAAGGTCAAGGAATACGCGGCGAAAGAGGGCGCGGAGGTCGTCGCGATCTCCGCGAAGGTTGAGTCGGAGATCGCCGAGCTCGATCCTGAGGAGGCGAAGGCATTCCTCGAGGATCTCGGCGAGACGGAGAGCGGCCTCGACCGCCTCATCAAGGCGGCGTTCGACCTGCTCGGACTCCAGACGTTCCTCACGGCCGGCCCCGACGAGTGCCGCGCCTGGACGATCGTCAAGGGCACGACGGCGCCGAAGGCGGCGGGCAAGATCCACACGGACTTCGAGCGCGGCTTCATCCGCGCTGAGATCGTGAACTACGACGACCTCGTCGCGGCCGGCTCCGTCGCCGCCGCGCGCGAGAAGGGCCAGGTCCGCGTCGAGGGCAAGGACTACGTCATGCAGGATGGCGATGTCGTCAATTTCCGCTTCAACGTCTGACGAGCGGCTGGGAGGAAGCAGCGTGGAAAAGAAGACCTATGCGCTCGGCGATATCGTCCGTATGAAAAAACAGCATCCCTGCGGCACGAATGAATGGCTCATCGTGCGCACAGGCATGGATTTCCGTCTCAAATGCCAGGGCTGCGGCCACTACGTGCTCCTGCCGCGCACGAAATTCGAGCGCATGGCGCGCCAGGTCATCGGCCACGTGGAAATCGAGCAGAAACAGGCAGCATTCGAGGAGCAAGGCTCCTGATGCCAGAAAACGTGTCCGCCACCCTTTTGGGAAGTGGCGGACACGTTTTTCTTATGCGGTCTCAGTCCTCCGCTTGGCGTCCGTCGATGCTGTCCGCCTCGGTGATCGGGCGCAGGGGGCGGCAGGGGACGCCGACGGCGAGCGTGCGCAGGCCGCGCAGGTCGTCGAGGATCGCGGCGTGCGGGTAGGGGGCGAACGCCGCAGCAGGCGTTGTGCCCGTGCAGACCGCGGCGAAGGCGACGCCCGCATTCTGTGCAGCGCCCGCGTCGACGACGCTGTCACCGATGTAGAGCGTCTGCGCTTTCGGCAGGGCGAATGCGCGCAGGGCGGCCTCGATGCCCTCGGGCGACGGCTTCGGCGTCTTGACGTCCTCGATGCCGATGATGCGGTCGATGAGGTCTCGCGTGCCCGTCTCGGCGAACTTCTCCTCGATGCGGCTGCGCGTCTTCGATGAGATGATGCCGATGCTGGCACCGCGGTCTCGCAGTGCGCGAAGGACCGGGAGCGTCTCGGGGAAGAAGTGCGTGCCGGGCGTCATGTAGCGGTCGGCGAGCGCTCGGTAGTCCTCGATGAAGGCATCAATGCGTGCGGCGTCCTCGTAGCCCGTGATGATGTGCACGGCCTCCTCCATCGGCAGACCGATGGTCTTGCAGATGACGTCATCGGGCACCTGCGGCAGATGGTATTGATCGAGTGTGAGGCGGAAGCATTTGAGGATGCCTTCCTCGGAATTGACCAGCGTGTAATCGAAATCGAACAGGTATAGCGAATAGCTCATGGGAACACTCCTCGTCGTCTGGAAATCTCGGCGCCCTCATTATACCATAGCGCGGCGGGCGATTCACGCGGCGGCGGTTTTCGGCTTGCATTCCAGTGAGTCCATAGGACCGCCCTCGAAAGAAATCCGGCCAATCGCACTGCGTCTGCGGCTTGTACTCTTGGGGATTTCCATATAGAATAGAGACAAATACGCAGGAAGAACGCAGGAGGGAAAAGATGAATTACGTTGTAGTGGACCTCGAGATGAATCCCGTGAGCCGCGATTTCCGCGAGGTGCGGCGCACGCTGCGCGACGAGGTCATCGAGTTCGGCGCCGTGCGCCTCGACGCGTCGTTCGCACAGGAGAGCACGTTTCAGTGCTATGTAAAGCCGGAGTACGGCCCCATCCGCAAGCAGATCACGGCGCTCACGGGCATCACGCAGGAGAAAGTCGACGGCGGGGAAGCGTTCGAGCAGAGCTTCCAGGCGTTCGTCGACTGGGTGGGCGAGGAACCGACGAAAATCTACTCGTGGAGCATGTCGGATATCAAGCAGCTCAGGAGCGAATGCCGGAAGAAGCTCCCCGCGTTCGACTTCGCGTGGCTCGACAGCCGCTGGGTGGACCTGCAGCAGGCGTTCGACGATCGGCTCGGCCTGCACAACAGCCTCGCGCTCAAGCACGCGCTCGGCGCGATGGATCGGAATTTCGAGGGCACGCAGCATACGGCGCTCGACGATGCGATCAACACGAGTGCCATCCTCGTGCTCATGCAGGACGACGCGAAATTCCGCCAGACGATGCAGCCGGTGCTCGACATCCTCCAGCCGAAGGAGGACCTCACGAGCTCCATCGGCGACCTCTGCCCGGAGCTCAAGAAGCTCTCGGAGAATCTCTGATATCGGTCAGGTGGCGGAACATTTATGTTATCACAGGAAATCCCTAGGCGTTCTTGACGGTTGCGCTGTACTTTCGTGTGTGGTATGCTATGGTCGTTGTCATTTGTCGTTATAAGGAGGATATGGTTCTATGAAGTCACAAACGGCATCGTCCGGCTTCCTCGCGCGCTATTTCAAGCTCGAGGAGAAGCAGACGACGGTCAAGACGGAGGTCTTGGCGGGGCTCACGACATTCATCGCGCTGGCCTACATCATTTTCGTCAATCCGAACATCCTGTCGGAGGCGGGCATCCCGAAGGATGCGGCGATTGCCTCGACCATCTGGATCGCGGCACTCTCGACCATGGTCATGGGCGTCGTCGCGAACTACCCCGTGGCGCTTGCGCCGGGCATGGGACTCAATGCCTTTTTCGCCTACTACGTCTGCGGGACGCTCGGGCTCCACTGGACGGTGGCGCTCGGTGCCGTCTTCTTCTCCGGCGTGCTGTTCCTGATCCTCACGGTCAGCCATGTCCGCCAAGCCATCATCAATGCCGTGCCGCAGAACCTGCGCGTCGCCATCGGCGTCGGCATCGGCCTTTTCATCGCGTTCATCGGCCTCAAGGGCACGGGGCTCATCGTGCCGGACAAG
>CACWQW010000078.1 GCA_902763085.1 Dongibacter bovis | reverse complement strand
ATCCGGACGGGAGGCAAGCTCCTGCATCTCCGCAGCAGCCTCACCCTCGAGGCGGAAGTCTCCCGTCCCCATGATGCCGAGCCGCTCCGTCGTCCGTACAATCGGCCGCGCGATGTTCGCGCCAATATAGCGTGAAAAGAGCGCGAGGAGGATTTGCAGCAAGACGATCACGCCGAGCGACTCCAGGACGCTCGTGCGCAGATCCGCCGCGAGCTTCGCCTCTTTCTGCGCGACGATCGCATCGATCTCATCAATCCAGACGCCCGTGCCAATCACCCAATGATATGGTTTGAACTCGATAGAATAGCCGTATTTCGGCAGAGGCTCCGTCTCGCCCGGCTTTGGGAACGTCCAGCGTGTAAAGCCGCCGCCCTCCTGCTGCGCCGACTTGTTGATCTCCTGAATGAACGGATACCCATTGGAGTCCTTTGCGTTGAAACGGTTCGTTCCCTCGACATCCTTCCTGCCGAGCAGCACGACGTTGTTGCCGTCCACCGTATCGATCCAGAAATAGCCCTTGCCGCCGTCATAGCGCAGGTCGCGCACGCGGTCGGCGGCCTCCTTCTTTGCCTGTTCCTCCGTGAGCTCACCTGCCTGCTGCTTCTTGTAATACTCGTCGAGAATCCCATAGGCGACCTCTGTCTCTCCCTTGAGCTGAGTCCCCACACTTTCCTCGAGGTCAGTCCTGTACGTGGCAAGCTGCGCGTGATTATCGCGCACCGTACTGACAATGAAATACGCACCAATGCAAAGCGTCGATATCAGCGAGACGCCGCCGATGGCAAGCATCAAACGCGTTTTCATGGAAGTAATCTTTAGCATCCCACATTCCCCCTTATTTCGAGACTTCCCGTGTCTCGAGTACATGACTTCTTTATTTGACTTGATGTTTCTCTTATATAATTTATAATTCGCGTTGAATATTGATTCTCCTTCTTTTGTGCCACAATTTCAGCAATTTTATTTGCAGCCATTCATCCTTTTTTTGTAACACTCGTTACAGATTCCTGTTGGCAGCCATATTATGATGGAAACAAACTCAACGCACAATGACCGCGTCGCGGTCATTGTGCGCCCGTCCTTACAGTAAAAAGGAGGTATCGTACCATGTATCTTGAATTGCTTGTCGATCATCACACATCCATCCATTCGCTGCTGAAACAGCTTTCCGCCTTCACCTCCGCGTCTATGCTCGCCGCAAATGCCGAGGAAGCCTCCCGCGCGATTTCCCGGCTCGCAGGGCTTCTCACCGTCCACCTCGCGGCGGAGGACAAATTCCTCTACCCGAGCCTCGCGCGCAGCGAAGACAAGCATATCCGCACGACTGCTGCGCGCTTCGATGAGGAGATGGGGCATCTCGCCAGCACATTCCTTTCCTATAAAGAAGCATGGATGACGCCGATGAAGATCCGGCAGAATCCCGCCGCCTGCCTCGATGCGACGAAGGAAATTCTTGCCGCGCTGCAGGAACGCCTCGGTCGCGAGGATGTGCAGCTCTATCCGCTGCTTCAAGATTAAAAAACGACGGCATCCCCCGCGCCAGTCTCGCAAGTCAGGCGCGGGGGATGCCGCCATTTTCGTTCCAAAGCGCCGATTCACTGAGCGCTTCCTTATTTGCATACTTTCATGAGAGGAATCTCACGGCATGCGCAGCGAAATCTCAGTTCTCCGCAACAGCCGCCTCCTCTTCTTCCTCCTTTTTCGCGGCAAAGCCGAAACCGTACTTGATGCTGAGCACGAGGAGCGCCGCGAGGAACATCGCTCCGCCCATGATGTAGTAGCCGAGATCAAACGCGCCCGTGTTCGTCTTGATCCAGCCCATCATATAGGGGCCGACGAGGCCGCCGAGATTTCCGCAGCAGTTGATGAGCGCGATGGACGCCGCAGCCGCGGAGCCCGTGAGGAACGTCGTCGGGATGGTCCACCAGACCCCCATCGAAGCGTGGATGCCGATGGCGGAGAGGCAGATGAGCACGAGCGCGACCGCCGTGTTCGGCGCGTGCGGCGAGAGGGCGAGGCCGACAGCACCGACGAAGAGCGCGCCTGCGACATGCCAGACCTTGTCACCCGTGCGCGAGGACGAGCGGCCGATGAGCACCTGCACGACGAGCGCCGCCATCATCGGGATGGCGATGGCGCCGCCGAGGAGCTGCGTGGAGAGACCGGAGAGCTGCTTCAGAACGGTCGGCATCCAGAAGTAAAAACCCCAGAAGCCAACAACCCAGAGAAAATAGATCACGCAGAGGCGCAGGACTTTCGGATCGCGGAACGCTTTGAGCACGGAGTATTTTTTCTTTTTGAGCATGGCAGCGCGCTCTTCCTCATACGCTTTGCCGAGATATGCTTTCTCATCATCCGTGAGCCAGGACGCCTGATCCGGACGATCCGGCACGAAGAAGAAGAAAAAGACCGCGAAGAGGAGTGCCGGCACAGCCTCGAGGATGAAGAGCTCCTGCCAGCCGGCGAGGCCGATGATGGACGTCGAGAGCAGCCAGCCGGAGAGCGGCGCGCCGATGATGTTCGCGAGCAGCAAGCTCGTCAGCATATAGCTCGTGGCGCGCGCCCGCTCCCTGCCCATGAACCAGCGCGGGAAGAGAACGGAGTAGATGACGGGATAGAGGCTCGCCTCCGACGCGCCGAGCAGGAAGCGGCAGAGGTAGAACTCAAACTGCGTGCTCATGAATGCCATGAAGCAGCAGACGAGGCCCCAGGTGAACATGATGCGGGCGATCCACTTCGAGGCGGAGAAGCGCGCCGCGATGAGCGACCCGGGGATCTCGAGCAGCAGGTAACCGAAGAAGAAAATGCTCGCGCCCGCGCCGTAGATCTCCGGCGTCAGCCAGCCGAGGTCCTGTTTCATCGTGAGCGCCGCGTAGGAGATGTTCACGCGGTCGAGGCAGGCGATGATGGAGACGAGGAACACGGGGAAAACAATGCGCAGGTCCCGTTTTCGTGTGAGCAGTTTCATGTCAACGGATGAGTTCATGATGATTCCTCCCAAATAAGATAGAAGATGAAATATAAAAAACCTCCGTCCCGCAAAGGGACGGAGGTCTGTTTCCGTGTTACCACCCAAATTCCCGGCGCACGGCCGAGCACTCACAGCGTACAATCATACGCGTCTCCTGTAACGTGGAGAAAACGTCTTGGCTTACCAATCGCGTTCAGCCGCACTCCTCAAGGAGGATTTTCCTCCCCGTCTCCGCTGCCGCCTCTCAGCAAAACGACGGCTCTCTGTGGGCTTTGTACGGGGAATACTCTTTCCTATCATCGGATGTCGTAGATCCATATGAAGATGTTACACATTTACATCGGTTGTTGGGAATAATATACGCCCATACGCAAAAGATGTCAAGCGCATCGGCGAAAAAATTCCCAGAAAAATTTTCGGCTGTCCGCTCGTAATGGTATGTCTGCCGCTCCCGCCGCAGCTCAGAGCAGATAGCGCAGATATACGTAGATCGTCGAGAGCACGATCGTCAGCAGCATGATGGGGAAACCGACCCAGAGATAGCGCAGGAACGTGATCTTGACGCCGCGCTCCGCCGCGAGGCCCGCGACGATGAGGTTCGCCGAGGCACCGACGAGCGTGCCGTTGCCGCCGAGGCAGGCGCCGAGCGCAAGACTCCACCAGATGGGGTCGAGGTTCGCGACGCCCATCTGCCCCATGCTCTGGATGAGCGGGATCATCGTCGCGACGAACGGGATGTTGTCGAGGACCGACGAGACGATGGCGGAGAGCCAGAGCACGAGCAGCGAGGTCGCCGTGACGTCGCCGCCCGTGAGCTCGATGGCCTTGACCGCGAGGTCGTGGATGACGCCGGTCTCGACGAGGCCGCCGACCGCGATGAAGAGGCCGATGAAGAAGAAGATCGTCGCCCACTCGACGGACTTCATCGTCTTCTCGACGAGGTGATGGCTGCCGCCCGCGAGCAAGAGGAGCAGGAAGCCGCCGCCGAGCGCGATGAGCGCCGACTCGATGTGCGTGATGCCGTGCGTGAAGAAGCCAAGGATCGTGAGCGCGAGCACGAAGAGCGACTTCGCGAGCAGACGGCGGTCCTTGAGCGACTTCTTCGCGTCGAGCGCGAGGACCTCTTGCTGGAGCTCCGGCTGCGTCTTGAGCTGCTTACGATAGATGACCTCCATGAGGAAGATGACGATGAAGAGGTTGAAGAACGCGATAGGCGCGAGGTTCTCGATGAACGCGAGGAACGTGAGCTCCGGCGCCGCGCTGCCGATCATGATGTTCGGCGGGTCGCCGATGAGCGTCGCCGTGCCGCCGATGTTCGACGCGATGATCTGCGTGAGCAGGAACGGCATCGGCGAGAGGTGCAGCTTGCTCGTGATGGAGAACGTCACGGGCACCATGAGCAGCACCGTCGTCACGTTGTCGAGGAACCCGGAGAAGACCGCCGTGATGAGTCCGAGATAGATGAGGATGCGCCGCGGCTCCGCCTTCGCCTTCTGCGCCGCCCAGATCGCCACGTAGTCGAAGAGTCCCGTCTGGCTCGTCACACCGACGAGCACCATCATGCCGACGAGCAGGCCGAGCGTATTGAAATCGACATGATGCAGTGCCGAGTCCATGCTGAGCACGCCCGCATAGAGCATGACGAGCGCGCCGAGCACCGCCGCCACCGTGCGGTGAATCTTCTCCGAGACGATGACGACATACATGAGGATGAACACGATCCCCGCCAAAACTTCCACTGAAAGACCTCCTTCGCTTGCCCTGTTTCCGAGAAACAGAGAGACGGAGCCCGCATTTGAACAGACTCCGCCTTGAATTCCTTTATTCGATTCTCCAACTAGGATATCATACATCCAGATTCCTGTCAAAATGTTCCTTCTTGGTGAATTGCGTCCGTTTTCGCCCAAGGCGTGCGAATCCATCTTGATTTTTCCTACAGCGCGTGTAAACTGGAAGCAAAAAGGGGGTCATCTCATGGAACAAACGACAAGGGAACAGCGCGCCTGGTGGAAGGAAGCCGTCATCTACCAGATCTATCCGCGCAGCTTCATGGATCGACGTCATCTGGCTCTCGCCGATCTACGCCTCGCCGAACGACGACAACGGCTACGACATCAAAGACTACCGCGCCATCATGGAGGATTTCGGCACGATGGCGGACTTCGACGCGCTGCTCGCCACCGCGCACCGCATGGGGCTCAAGATCGTCATGGACCTCGTCGTCAACCACACCTCCGACGAGCATCCCTGGTTCATCGAGAGCCGCCGCTCGAAGGAGAATCCCTACCGCGACTACTACATCTGGCGCCCCGGCAAAGACGGCAAGGAGCCGAACAACTGGGAGTCGTGCTTCAGCGGCCCCGCCTGGCAGTACGACGCGGCGACCGGCGAATACTACCTGCACCTCTTCTCGAAGAAGCAGCCCGACCTCAACTGGGAGAACCCCAAGGTCCGCGACGAGGTCTTTGACCTCATGACCTTCTGGTGCGACAAGGGCATCGACGGCTTCCGCATGGACGTCATCAGCCTGATCTCCAAGGACCAGCGCTTCCCGGACGGCCCCGTAAAGCCCGACGGCTACGGCGATCCCTCCCCCTACTGCGTGAGCGGGCCGCGCGTCCACGAGTACCTGCAGGAGATGAACCGCCGCGTGCTCTCACACTACGACCTCCTGACCGTCGGCGAGGCCGCCGGCGTCACCATCGAGGAGGCGAAGAAGTACGCGCGCAGCGACGGCAAGGAACTCGACATGGTATTCCAGTTCGAGCACGTCGGCAGCGGCAACGGCAAGGGCAGCGTCATCGGGAAATGGACGACGGGCAAGCCGCAGATGCCGAAGGTGCGCGCCATCCTCAACAAATGGCAGCGCGAGCTTGCTGGCTGCGCGTGGAACTCGCTCTACCTCGACAACCACGACCAGCCGCGCTGCGTCTCCATGTTCGGCAATGACAGCCCCAAGTGGCGCGTGCGCTCCGCAAAGATGCTCGCGACCTGCCTCCACCTGCAGAAGGGCACGCCCTACATCTACCAGGGCGAGGAACTCGGCATGACGAACACGACGTTCCACTCACTCGCCGACTGCCGCGACCTCGAGGAGATCAATGCCTGGCACCAATACGTCGACGAGCAGAAGCGCGTCTCGCCGGAAACCATGCTCGCCTGCTTCAACAACGTCGCGCGCGACAACGCGCGCACGCCGATGCAATGGGACGTGAGCGAGAACGCAGGCTTCACGACGGGCACGCCCTGGCTCGCCGTCAACCCGAACTACCGGGAGATCAACGCGGCAGCAGAGACGGGCGACCCGGACTCCGTCTACGCCTACTATAAG
>CACWQW010000077.1 GCA_902763085.1 Dongibacter bovis | reverse complement strand
GCCAAAGGTGATGCCATCGACGCCCGTACCAATTTCCATGCAGCGTTCCAAAGGTTTTCCCGGCGCTTCCGTCTTGAAACGGAGGTCGAATACAGGCTTGTTGTGCGCCACGGCATTCCTCAGGTCTTTGAGGGTGAATATTATGCTCCCGAGAATTTTCCCGCCCTCACAAGCCTTTGGGAAGCTCAATCCGTCCGCGACAGACTGCTTGATGGAAGACTTAAGCGTCAAGTAGAAGTTGCCAAACTGGCCAAGGGTAAGTTCCTCGAAGATTGCCCAAATGGGAACGCGCCTGCCCTGTTCAAGAAAATGCCAAATTACGGGATCGCCGCTGTTCTTGCAATTGCTGTAAATGATGGCGTTTATCTCATCCCGGGCCCGGAATCGTTTTTGCAAAGCCTCCCGATATTGTTTACCTTGCTTCTCGCGATATGCGGTCATGCTGGTAGTAAATATGACTTCAAAAACCTCCGACTTGGCATCCTCCAAAGTTGCTTCCAAGACGCGGTTCTTTAGTGCGGTTTCCACGAACATTATCTGGGGATAGATGAGCGTCTTGAGGCTCATGTCAAAATCGTAGATGCGTTTCAGCTGGTCAAAGTCGTCTAGCGCAATTCTTTCGTTGGAACGATGGATAAAGCGGTAGCCCTTATAGCCGTGGTAGTAGCCAATATTTCTCAGGTCTCTTTTTTGCCGCGACCCGTTTACCCGCATGGAAATGGGCGGCTTTCTGAGGTGCCGCATAAGAGCATTGATTGATAGGGGCATTGCGCCTCCAAGTAGCGACGGCATAATGTTCATTACATTTTAAATAAAAACTCTACATCGGCTCAGCTGAAGTGACCACACCCTTAGGCAGCTCAGAATTGCAGATAACAACCAAGGCCCAAGGAGTTTATCGACAACATTGTCGGGAGCTGGAAAGAGAAGTACTTGCAAGCAATTGAAGGTTGATGGCGATGGGCAATAAAATCTTAGATGGGGACGGGCGCGATCAACGAGACGGATCAACTTTTGGAGGGCTGTTCACAATCGCATACCCAGGCTGTATAGAGGGTTCAGTGTCTTTCTTGCCCATCCTTGAGCGCTGCTCGACGGAGTCCGCCGCGAAGATAGTCTTCTGCATCACGACCTGGCATCAGAATCGCTCCCTACAATCCTGCTGTCTCTCGTTGAACGCTGCCCTGCTGCAATGCTCTGGCACCGACGGCGAGGATGTAGTGACGTACGAAGAGTTTGCTTCCGCGTTTGAGGAGCTGAGGGGCGCAGCTCACATTTCCCCAATGGAAGATCCCGTCCTGCCCGTGATGGGTCAGACCAGGCTGGCTTTCCACGGGAGATGGTGGAGGGCGTTGTACGGATGCGGACTGACGAGGGAGTACCCGCGTCTATGCTTTGCGGATGCCCTGTGCGGAGCCGCGGGAAAGACAGAGGAGTTTGAGCGGCTTCTGGGATATGTCGAATCGATGACGCTAGCCCTTGGCGGAACGGAGTGCGATTGCGAGGCCAAGATTTCCCCAGGCCTGCAACGCCCGTCCAGAGGCCATTGGGAGCAGATTGGAGCATGGTTCGCTGGAATCGAGGCCCGCGGAATCAGCCTATCCGATGACGTGATATCCGCGCTATCGAAGGCCTCTGCTCCTGTCGAATGCCGGCATTTTATACGGTCTGGTTCGCATTGGCTCCCCCTGTTCAATCCTTCGATACTGTATGACTACCTGAAGGAGATTTCCGAGGGTATTGATGTGGAGCGGCGCCGCGCCGCGGTGGACAGGGTCCTTCGGCTGCAGGCCCGCGAATCTTTCCCCGTTATCGGGAGTGGGCGCTCGGGTCACATCGCCCTTCCCTGTTTTAGGATGGACGGCAAGTTTGTCGAGAATTGCCCCGGTACGGTTCTCGTGTTTGACGATACGCCATCAGTGACCCTATTCTTCAACCTCGCTGATGGCGAGGGCAATCTTAAGGCGCTGAAGGACATCTTTGCGGAGCGGACTGGGCCCCTGGAGATCCTCGTCCCTCCCTTGCGCGGAGGGCGCGCGCGGGCCTTATGCCTTTCGAATCCCAGTGAGTGCAAGTTCAACATTGTCGCTTACGCCGATGATGTTTTGCCAGATCTCGCGCAAGTCATGGTAGAGCGCTCTGAAATCGCGGATGTAACGTGTGGGGCGACGGATGTCATGGCACTGCTCCAGATTGCCTCATCGCCCGAAGAGTCGAACGCCTTCTTTCAATGGGTGAAGGCGGCAAACTGTCAGTACAAACCACTCTTTTCTGGCTACTCGGACCTTTTCTGTAGCTGGCGGGATGGGTGGAGACAGGTTGCGCCTGGAGCAGAGGATGCTGACGGGCTCCTCAATATCTATTGTGACTACAACGAGACCGACGCCTATTATATTCGGCTCTTTAGCGAGTTCCTTGATGACTACCCCCTTGTTGAGGATAAGTACGTCCTCGGCTCGCCGTTCGCCTACTCGTTTGGGCACAACGATAGAGGGTTCCTGACGGGCATCCTCAAGAGCGGTGATAAATCGGTTGCCACGTGTCTGGGGCTGGGCGGCGACCCAGCATCGTATGTTTGCCTGTGTGTCGAACCCAGCTCGTTCGATGGCCTGAGCTTGGATGAGCTCGAAGGGGAGGCGCGCGTCCAGCCTCTTGTCGAGGACGTCTTTATGCTCCTCGTGAAGGATCTCCGGCATGAGTTCGCGGATGCCGCACGGTCGTTGGGAGGGTTGCTTCGTATCGTATATCTGGCGGAGAGGGGTGCCGACAAGTGGGGGCTGCGCCCGATTAATTGCCGTTTGGGTGTGAAGGGCGCCTTGCGCAACGGAGCGGACGGATTTCCCACTGTTGCCCTCGCGGTAGACGGGGAGATATTCCTTGAGGCGCTCTCCTCGGCATCCGACAGGAGCGTCGAATGCGATCTTGCCGCGGCGGTACTCTCTCTTTTTTCTGCTCGCCCCAGCGGTCCCCTCCGGATGTTGCTTACAGCCATCAAGGCACTGCGCTTTGGGGAGAAAAAGGTCGATGCGGCCCAGCTCGTGCTGCCATTCGTCTGGCAAATGACCGGCTCGCAATCCGATCGTGAGGTTTCAAGAGCTTGGGCTATCAAGAAGGTGGCGCTTGCCGCGAACCGCTGTGACGTCCAGCCTGGTGTCTATAGCGGAAAGGAGGGCAGGGATCTGCTGAGGAGCTTTCGCACGGCCTTATTCGAGGACCTTAAGTCCGAGCTCGGGAAGTACGACCAGAGGAAGCTCGTTATCAGCCTTTACGAATGGCTTGCCGACTCGCTCAGCGAGTTCTATGTCCGGACGGGCTATTTCGGCGAATTCAGCAAGGTAGAGCGGGCGGAACTTGCGCGTGTTAGGGAGTCTTCCCTTGAGGAGAGGGAAGAGGCTAGGGCCGAAGCCCGCGCCGCGCGCTGCTGTATCGAGACGGTTCTCGGGTTCGGTATCGGAGGGCCGGAGATTCCGGAGTCTTCCGACATAGCGAGCCTCATAAATCTGGCTATCCAGTATCTTGCCCTTGATGATTCGTCTGGCATGCTCTCCTTCGACCCGAAAGGAGTCAGCGTTGAAATTTCCCCTAACTGCACGGCGCGCATGATTGAGGATGATGGTGTTGTTTCGGAATCGCGTGTCTTAAGGATGAGGCAGTTGCTCGACGGTGGGCATCGGGGGAGTTCCGTCACGAAGGACGAGGAATATATCGCTCGTGCGAAAGCGGCGTTCGAGAGCGATACGGGGGTCTCGTTTGACTGTTTTACCAGCGTGCTCGATGTCCTGGCGCTTGGCGTTGAGGACGCGCTGGGTCGGTATGTTGCGCCAAATGTGGTCGCCATGGACAGAGAGGCCATCGTCGAGTTCTCGACGAGCAGACTGGGGGATTCCTTTTCTGAGCAAGAGCTTGCAGACTGCGTGGCAAGACTCGAGCTCGATGTGGACGATATTGTGCAGGTTGACGGGGCATACATTCCCTTTAGCAACACGAAGGGGCGCCCGAATCGCCTGGAGCTTAGGCCGATTGTCGTATTGAACGGTGAGCTGGTGTTCTCACCCGTGGCAATGGGCGTGTTGAGGATGAGGTGGGCTAGGGGCATTGCGGAAAGGTTCATCCCCGCAAAGAATGCCTTCCCCGAGCTTGACTGCGTCATGAAAGAATGGAAGTCCCTTTATGAGAAAGCGCTCGAAGGGGATGCACGCGACTGTTTTCTCAGCCATGGCTTCAATCCTAAGCACGTGTACAAATCCCTTAAGCTGCATAGACACGGGAATCATCCCGCTAAGCTCGGAGATTACGACGTGTTTGCCTACGACGCCGCTCGCGGGGTGGTCTGGGTTATCGAGTGCAAGGAGTATATAAAGGTCGACTCCGCCTATGACTATATGCAGCAACAGCAGCAGTGGTTTGGCAGGGGCGGCGATTTGGAGAAGTTTGAGCGGCGGATCGAGTACGTTCGGGAGAACCTGATGTCGGTGCTCGTGGATCTTGCCATCTTCCCATCCGAGGCGCCCGAGATCATTCCCCTTCTCGTCTGTAACAAGCTCTTTATGAACCTGCTCGGGGAGTCGAGTTTCGAGGTCGTGACGCTCGATGAGCTCTCAGCGAGGCTTTCACGGTAGGGTGAGATGTAATAATTCGGCTATGAGATGTCCCGGCTCAGCGACGGGACGGTGAACCTGACGAAGCTTGTCGCGCTGCTGGTCGGGTAGGAGATCGTCTGAAAGGATTGAAATGGATGAGAGTCGATTCGAATGGCCAGTCATGCTGTGGCACTACACAAATCTCGAGAGCTTGGCGCTCATCCTTACCAACAGAACTCTCCGACTGATGCCCCTCACGGGGATGGACGACCCGCTGGAAAGCCAGACGCGGGATGTGGCAAATCTTGGGCGTTTCTTCTTTGCGAGCTGTTGGACCGATGACAGCCAGGAAAGCATTCCCATGTGGAAGATGTACGCCTCACTTGACTCTGGCATACGGATCGGACTTCCCCCAATGCCATTTGTCAAGCATAATTACACGAAAAATGAGTTTTCAAGAATCACGGGTATTCCCATTGACCACATATCTGCCGCAGACACTATGAGCTCCTTTATGCCACTTGAGGATTTCGCCAAGGGCCTTCTCTCTCCAGCTTTTCTGGAAGGTAACGGTGTGTTGCAGAAGGTGCACTATACAGATGCGGTGGACGACCTCGTGCCGCGAGTTCTGAGCACAGACGGAAATTCCGCGAAGGTGGCGACTTCCAAGATGGGGACTTATAAACCCGTCTTTGACAGTTTAGCGCCGACCGTTCCTACATAACACCAGCTCAAACCCGTCTTTGACAGTTTAGCGCCGACCGTTCCTACATAACACCAGCTCAAACGGCTCGTATGCACAGGTTATGCGAGGCCCGGGATGTGGTACCGCGCTACCAGTTGGCCCCCTTCGAGAAAATCCTCCGCATGGAGCGGTACGGGATGATCTCGTAGTCGGTCCTGAAGCCGAAGGCCTCGTGGAGGGCGTCGGTCGCCGCGTCGGGCTCGTAGAGCGGCGCCCACCCCTCGCCCCGCACGTCCTCGAAGAGCATGCCCCGCATGGCCGACAGCAGCGCGTCGCAGGTCAGGCCCCTGCCGGCGACCCTCCCCTCGATGATGCGGTAGGCCAGCAGGGCCATGAAGCAGGTGAGGAAGTGGGCCCGTATCCGGTCCTCGCGCCGCAGGTAGACGGGCCTGGCCTCGAACTCGGTCTTCATGATGCGGAAGCACTCCTCGATCTCCCAGCGCCGCGCGTTGACCGCCAGCATGCCCTCCACGTCGTCGTCGGGCAAAAAGCTCGTGGCCAGGCAGTAGACGCCGTCGTAGGCGGCCTCGGCGGCGACCGCCCCCTCGTCCACGGCCCAGACGGTGCGCTCGGCCACCTCGCCCTCGCCGGTGACGGCGGTCCTCCTGCAGAGGCGCCTGAAGTCGTTGGCGCCCTTGCGGTCCATCCGGTCGGGGTGCTCGGCGATCTGGCGCTCGGCGCGGGCGACCTGGTCGGCGCGGACCCTGCGCTGGTAGTCGCGGTACTTGAAGGAGAAGGTGGCGACGAGCGTCTGCTCGAAGTACCCGCCCGAGGCGTCCCTCTCCCTGACGCGCCTGGCCTTGTAGAACGTGGCGCCGCGCAGGCGCGGGTCGCCCGTGCCCTCGCGCAGCGACTCGTCGACGCCGTCCAGGTCCCACTCGGCCTCCGAGCCCGGCAGGCGCCAGCCCCCGCGGTCCAGGGCCCATCTCTTGAGGTGCGCCTTGAGCTTCTTCGGCGAGGTCGCCGTCACGAACTGCCGCTCGCCGGCGCTGTTGAACTCGCGGTTGGCCAGGGAGGAGAGCCCCGCGTCGGTGCAGACGACGAACTTCGACAGGCCGAAGTCGGACACGATCCTCTCCTCGAGCGGCACCATCATGGGCTGCTCGCTGGAGTTGCCGGGCGCCAGGCAGAAGGCCAGGGGCATCCCCCCGGCGTCCATGAACAGCCCCATCTGCACGATCGGGCTGGGCCTGTGCTCCTTGGAGACGCCGTAGCGGCGGAAGTCGTCCTCCCGCTCCGCCTCGAAGAAGTAGTTGGTGCAGTCGAAGTACAGGACGCCGGTCTTCCGGCCGGCGACCCTCGCCGACCTCCTGTACAGCCATTCCTGCACGAAGTCGGACTCCTCGGCGAGCACGGACAGCGCGCGGTAGACGTCGTGGGGCTCGATCGCGTCCTGGTGTATCAGCGACCCGGCGAGCGCGCAGGTGGAGAGCTTGGAGTCGGGCTCCAGGGCGCGGCAGCAGACGAGGGCGCGCAGTATGGACTCCAGGTCGTAGGAGAAGCGGTGGCGCGACGCGATCTGCCGGCACATCTCGCCGACGCCGAGCTCGGTGAGCACGCGGTCGACGAAGACGTGGCCGCCCAGGTACAGGCGCCTGCCCCCGACCCTGCGGGTCGGGTCGTAGGTCCTGGTCACCCTGCGCGTCCTGCCCTTCTCCTGCTCGGTGAGCTCGGCGGCCCGCGCGCGGCACCACGCCT
>CACWQW010000076.1 GCA_902763085.1 Dongibacter bovis | reverse complement strand
GACGCTCTCGATGACGTTCGGCGTCAACACGAGCCCGTTCGCGGGCCGCGAGGGCCAGTTCGTCACGAGCCGTCATCTGCGTGACCGCCTGTTCAAGGAAGTCGAGACGAACGTCGCGATGAAGGTCGAGGAGACGGACTCCCCGGATGTCTTCAAGGTCTCGGGCCGCGGCGAGCTGCATCTCTCCATCCTCATCGAGGAGATGCGCCGCGAAGGCTACGAGCTGCAGGTCGGCAAGCCGGAAGTCGTCTACAAGACGATCAATGGCCAGCTCTGCGAGCCGATCGAGAACCTCACGGTCGAGGTGCCGCAGGAGTACATGGGCGCCGTCATGGAAGGTCTCGGCACGCGCAAGGCGGAACTCACGAACATGACGGAGACGGCGGGCTACATGCGCCTCGAGTTCACGATCCCGGCGCGCGGCCTCATCGGCTTCCGCTCTGAGCTGCTCACGAGCACGAAGGGCAACGGCATCATGAACCACGTGTTCCACGGCTATGCGCCGTACAAGGGCGACATCCCGGGCCGCACGCGCGGCTCCCTCGTCGCCTTCGAGCAGGGCGAGACGACGGGCTACGGCATCTACACGCTGCAGGACCGCGGCACGATGTTCATCTCCCCGGGCCAGCAGGTCTACGAGGGCATGATCGTCGGTGAGAACTCCCGCGAAAACGACATCGACATCAACCCCTGCAAGAAGAAGAATGTCTCGAACATGCGCACGTCTTCCTCGGATGAGGCCATCCGCCTCACGCCGCCGCGCATCCTTTCCCTCGAGCAGGCCATCGAGTACATCAACAACGAGGCCATCGAGTACATCAACAACGATGAGCTCGTCGAGGTGACGCCGGAGAACATCCGCCTGCGCAAGGCGATTCTCGACCGCACGATCCGCGGCCGCAATGCAAAGAACGCGCGCAAGTAACACGCAACAAGTACATATGATTTTCCAGGAGCTGTCGTTTGCGGCAGCTCTTTTTGTATGCATGAGAAAAAGATGACGAGGCTCTTTCTCTCGCAGAGCTTTGGAATGGTGCCCGGTGTTTTGCCAGGCAGGCAACTCCTGCGGGGATGTTCAGGGGGATCCGGGGGGACCTTGATTCTTGTTGTGATTTATGGTAGAATTCGTTTGAACATGTTAAATGAATTGTCGGATACATCCGCGGTTCCTAGAAGGAGGAAGAGTGATGCGAACGAAAAAGGAATTTTCTGAGGCGCATCTCGCCGAGGTACGTCGGCGGATTCTGAACAGCACGAAGGAACTTCTGGTATGTTACGGTTACAAGCAGACGACGATCCGGAGAATCGTGGAGAAGTCTGGCGTGCTCATCGGCAGCATCTACTATATTTTCAAGAACAAGGAGGATATCTTCCAGACGTTGATCCTCGAGATGGTGCAGAACGGCATCCAGAAAATCGAGAAACGCTGTCCCGATGAGCCGCCCGCGTTCCGCTTCGCAGCTATCTGTGCGCTCGAGCTCACGGAGATGGAGGCGGCACCCATCATCCGCGATGTCTACAAGGAGGGCTATGATTCCCCGCAGGTATTCGAGCACATGGTGAACCAGTTCGTCCTGCTCGCGCATCATGTGTTCGACGGGACGCAGTTCGAGGCGACGGATGAGGAGTATTACGAGCGTGTACTGCTCATCAAGGGGGCCATGCGGGCCTGCATCGCGGAGCTTTACTTCGACGCACCGCATGATCACGCGAAGAGCCGCGGCTATCTCATCGAGTGCGTTCTGCGCCTGTTCTGCGTGCCGGACATGGCGGTGCGCAGCATCCGGCAGCGCATCGAGGAGCGCGAGCAGCTCTGGCTGACGATTGCAGGAGAACTGGCCATGCGTCCGATTGGAGAGTGAGACGCTCTGTGGACATAGTCTTTTTTGCTATTTATTTGAACATATTCAACTACTGGAGGAGTCCTTATGAAACGCTTTTTGTCAGCGATGCTGGCGCTTTGTCTGGCAGTTTCGAGCTTCGGCTGCGGCAGTAAGTCCGCGGCAGATAATGAGATCAAGTGGGGGCGGGCAGATGCCAAGGAGATCGATGTGAACTCCAAGATCCCCGGCCGCGTCGTCGAACTCCTGGTCAAGGAAGGCGATGAGGTCAAGACGGGGCAGGTCATCGCGCGCATCGACAAGCGCGATCTCGAGGC
Organism: Dongibacter bovis; assembly: GCA_902763085.1. Lineage (GTDB taxonomy): Bacteria > Bacillota > Negativicutes > Selenomonadales > Selenomonadaceae > Selenomonas_C. The sequence continues at coordinate 5,808 of CACWQW010000076.1, read as the reverse complement.
CAAGAAAGAGCAGTATGAGGCGAGCATCGAAGCCATCCGGGCGCAGCAGCGTCAGGCGGCAGCGGTGACGACCATGCAGACGGGCACGACGCAGTCGGCGCTCGGCGCGGCGCAGTCGGCACAGGCGAAGGCAGGCGCCGACCTCGCGCTCGCACAGGCTGACTATGAGAGGTACAGCGACCTTGTCGCAAGCGGTGCTGTCTCGCAGCAGGTGTTCGAACAGTTCCGCACGAAGTATGAGGTTGCGCAGGCGACCTATGAGCAAGCGGGGGCATCCGTGCGTCAGGCGCAGGCCGCACTCGGCCAGTCGGATGTCGACCAGGCGAACGAGGCCGCGACGGCGAAAAAGCTCGCGCAGGCGCAGGCCGCTCTGCAGGAGGTTGAGGTATCGCTCGATGAGACGGAGATCCGCGCGCCCTTCGACGGCGTCATTACGGAGAAGTACGTCGAGGAGGGCTCGATGATTTCGAGTGGCACGCCGCTCGTCGCCGTGCAGGATCCGACGGACAACTGGGTGGATCTCAAGGTGCCGGAGACGCAGCTCTCACGCTTCACGCTCGGCGATGAGGTCAGCCTCATCGCGCGCGATGGCGAGACGCGCGTGACGGGCACGATCACGGATATCAGCAAGAAGGCGGAGTTCGCGACGCAGCGCGCGACGAGCGAGCGCGGCGACGCGACGGATATCGTGAGCTTCAATGTGAAAATCCAGGTCGACGATACGCGACTGCGCCCCGGTATGCGGCTGCGGCTGGCAGGTGACGGCGAATGATCGCGAAGCAGTTTGTCCGCGTCTTCCTCGCGTCCCTGCGGGAACTTTTCCGCGGCAGGGTGCCGTTTGCCGCGCTGCTCATTGGCGCGCCGCTTGGCTTTACGCTGCTCTTCGGCACGATCTACGCGCAGAACGTCGTCAACGATATCCCGCTCGCCGTCTACGACGAGGATCAGTCAAGCCTGAGCCGCAAGCTCATCCAGGCGTATGATGATGCCGACCGTTTCACGGTCGTCACCTATGTGACCTCGGAGGAGGAGATGCGCGCGAAGCTCATGGACGGACAGGCGCTCGCCGCGCTCGAGATACCGAAGGATTTTTCTAAGGAAGTGCATCTCGGCAGCGGCGCGGATGCTCTGCTCATCGTGAACTCGGCGAACAATATGTTTGGCAACGCGGCCATCAGCGCTTCGCAGGAGATCGCGCGCTCGTTCTCCGTCGGCGTGGCGGCGCAGCTCCTCGAGGCGGGCGGCATCCTGCCGCAGGCGGCGCTCGCAGGTGCTTATCCCGTGCGTCTCGGCGTGCGCATCACGGGCAATCCGGCGAACGGCTATGCCTCGTTCATGCTCTCCGGTCTCATGCTCAATGGGCTGCAGATCGGCGTGATGGTCACGTTGGCGCCGCTGCTCATCACGGAGCTCTTGCGCCGCCGCTATGACAGGCGCTATCCATCCTGGCTGCTCGTAGCGGCGGGGGCGCTGCCGTATGCGCTCGTGGCGTTTGGCGGCTATCTCATATCGCTCTGGTGCGTCATCCACCTCTTCGCCGTGCCGATGCGCGGCAGCTGGCTGGACGCCACGGCGCTCGGCGGCGCGTTCCTCGTCTTTGTCAGCGGCGTCCTGCTCCTCTTTTCCGCGTGCGTTCCCTCGCGGGAGCTGGCGTTGCAGGCGCCTATGGTCTATATCATGCCTGGGCTGCTATATAGCGGCCTTTCCTGGCCGGTCTTTGACATGAACGGCGTCGCGGCAGCTTTCGGCAAGCTCTTGCCCATGACATACGCCGGTGACGCGCTGCGCGATATCCTCCTTTCCGGGATGGCACCGGAGCTCGCGATGAACTGCGCCGTCATGCTGTGCGGCGGTCTCGCCTGTCTGCTGCTGGCAAGCGCGATCTTCCACTGGCGGCGCCTGCGCGGGCTGTGCCGGGCAGAGGAGGCGGCAGCATGAGTGTGAAAACTCTTTTCCAGCAAGAGCTTCAGGAGATCCGCCGCGATCTGCGGCGGCCCGTGTTCCTCTTCGGCGCGGCCCTCGCCTATCTCATCGTGTTCGGCATCCTCTACCTGCCCAACATCGTGACGGCGGTTCCCTGCGTCGTGCTCGACGAGGAGAATTCCGCGCTGAGCCGCCGCCTCGTGCAGGATTTCGAGGCGAGCGACAGCTACCGCATCACCGCCTATGTCAACACCCAGGAGGAAATGCGGCAGGCGCTGCGCGAGAAGCAGGCCATCGCCGCCATCGACATTCCGCACGATTTCTCGAAAAAGGCGAAAACAGGAACGTACGCGACGGTGCTCTATCTCGTCAATGGCTCGAACATCATCCTCACAAACATCACGAGCGGTGCGGCGCAGGACATCGTCGCGGACTTTTCCAATCATCTGGCGGCGAAACAGACGGCGTTGCGCTATGGCCTCGACGAGGGCGTAGCGCTGCGCGCCATCGCTCCCGTCGCTGTGCATCTGCGCGTGCTCTACAACACGACGCAGGGCTATCTCTATTTCTTCCTGCTCGGTCTCGCCATGGTCGCCTACCAGCAGGGCGTTCTTTTCGCTGTCGGGGCCTCCGCGCTTTACGAGGCGGAGTATCCCGAGGCGATGGAGGACGCGCCGACATGGAAGATTATGCTCGTGAAGACGGCTGTTTACTGGCTGCTCGGCATGGCGTCCTACGCGTTCGTCATCGCGTTCGTCACGCAGGCGCTCAGGATTCCGCTGCACGCGCCGCTCGCCATGCTCGTGCTGCTCGCGGCTACGTTCCTGCTCGCGGTCATCGCGTTCTGCTTTTTCTTCGCTTCGTTTTTCCCGGCGGAGCTGCCGTTCGTGCGCGCCGTGATCCTTTATCCGGTGCCCGCGTTCATCTTCTCCGGCTATACGTGGCCTCTGCAGTCAATGGGGCAGGGGATGCAGCTCGTCGCGCAGTTCTTTCCGCTCACGCATTTCTCGAATACCGTGCGCGATCTCTTCCTCGTCGGGAGCTCGCCGAACTATGCCGCCTGCCTCGAGAAACTCGCGGTGCTCGCCGTGCTGTTCTTCCTCCTCGGCGGCATCCTCTACGGCCGCCGCCTGCGGTGCGCGCGCCGCGCGGCAGGGGAGAACTGAGGGATGCGTTTTCCCTGTGCGTTGCGACTCCTGCGGGCTTTCCTCCGGTAGGCCATGTTCTGTTTGCGGTTTTCTATGTCTGAATTATTCTCTGCCCGGGGGAAAATATGGTATGATATTCCTTGAGTTCTGCATGAGTGAATGAGAGGAATTTATCATGGAAAACAGCATCAAGATCAAGGGCGCACGCGCCCATAACCTGAAGAATATCAATGTGGAAATCCCGCGCGACAAGCTCGTCGTCATCACGGGGCTTTCCGGCTCGGGGAAATCTTCGCTCGCGTTCGATACGATCTACGCGGAGGGACAGCGTCGCTACGTGGAGTCGCTGTCGTCCTACGCGCGGCAGTTTCTCGGGCAGATGGACAAGCCGGATGTGGACAGCATCGACGGCCTGTCGCCGGCCATCTCCATCGACCAGAAGACGACGAGCCACAATCCGCGCTCGACGGTCGGCACGGTGACGGAGATCTACGACTACCTGCGCCTGCTCTTCGCACGCGCGGGACGGCCGCACTGCCCAAAGTGCGGCAAGCCGATCACACAGCAGACGGTCGATCAGATGGTCGACCGCATCCTCGCGCTGCCGGAGCGCACGAAGCTGCTCATCATGGCGCAGGTCGTGCGCGGGAAAAAGGGCGAGCATAAGAAGACGCTCGCGCATATCCGCCACGAAGGCTACGTGCGCGTGCGCATCGACGGCGACATCTACGATGTCAATGAGGACATCGTGCTCGAGAAGAATAAGAAACACACCATCGAGGTCGTCGTGGATCGCCTCGTCGTGCGTGAGGGCATCGACACGCGGCTCGCCGACTCGCTCGAGACAGCGCTCAAGCTCGGCGAGGGCGTCGTCTACGTGCAGGTCGTCGGCGGCGATCTTTTGATGTTCAGTGAGAATTTCGCCTGTGTCGACTGCGGCATCATCTTTCAACAATCCCTACGGTGCCTGCCCTGTCTGCATGGGGCTCGGCAGCCACATGGAGTTCGACGAGGAGCTCGTGCTGCCGGACCCCGCGCTCTCCGTCGCGGCGGGCGTCTTTGCGCCGCTCTCGAAGAACCCGCACTCCTACGCGATGTGCGCCATGAGCTCGCTGCTCAAGGCGGCCGGCTACACGCTGGATACGCCGTGGCAGGACATCGACAAGAAGACGCAGAAAGCGTTGCTCTACGGCTCGGGAGAGACATGCTACAAGTTCGGCTATACGAACATGTTCGGCGAGCGCAAAGAATACAACGTGCCGTTCGAAGGCGTGATGCCGCTGCTCTCGCGCCGCTACCGCGAGACGGACAGCGACGAGATGCGCGAGTCGTATGAGAACTACATGACGCAGATCCCTTGCAAGGCTTGCCATGGTGCGCGCCTGCGCCCGGAGACGCTCGCCGTCACCGTCGGCGGCAAGAACATCTATGAGGTCACGGAGATGAATATCCGCGAAGCGGACGCCTTCCTCGGCAGCGTGGAACTCACGCCGCGTGAGGCGAAGATCGCCGCGCAGATTCTCAAGGAGATCCACGCGCGGCTCACGTTCCTGCTCAACGTCGGGCTCGACTATCTCACGCTTTCACGCGCGGCGGGGACGCTCTCGGGCGGCGAGGCGCAGCGCATCCGGCTCGCCACACAGATCGGCTCGGGGCTCACGGGCGTGCTCTATGTGCTCGATGAGCCGAGCATCGGCCTGCATCAGCGCGACAACAACCGCCTGCTAGCGACGCTCAAGAAACTGCGCGACCTCGGCACCTCGGCAATACGCTCATCGTCGTCGAGCATGACGAGGACACCATGCGCGCGGCGGACTGCATCATCGACATCGGCCCGGGCGCGGGCGCGCAGGGCGGGCATGTCGTCGCGCAGGGAACGGCCGAGGAGATCGAGCAGGTGCCCGCGTCCGTCACAGGCGCCTATCTCTCGCGCCGGCGCTACATTCCCGTGCCCGCGAAGCGGCGGCCCGGCAACGGGAAGTTCCTCGAGGTCGTCGGCGCGCAGGAGAACAACCTCAAGAACCTCCGCGTGAAATTCCCGCTCGGCACACTCACGCTCGTGACCGGTGTCTCCGGCTCCGGGAAGTCGACGCTCGTCAACGAGATCCTCTACAAGGGCATCGCCTCGCGCCTTTACCACGCAAAGGGAAAGCCCGGCAAGCACAAGGCCATTCGGGGCCTCGAGAACATCGACAAGATCATCGACATCGATCAGCAGCCTATTGGCCGCACACCGCGCTCCAATCCCGCGACGTACACGGGCGTGTTCGATGCCATCCGCGAGCTCTTCAGTCAGACGAGCGAGGCGAAAATGCGCGGTTACAAGGCGGGAAGGTTCAGCTTCAACGTCAAGGGCGGCCGCTGCGAAGCATGCCGCGGCGACGGCATCCTCAAGATCGAGATGCACTTCCTGCCGGACGTCTACGTTCCCTGCGAGGTCTGCAAGGGCGCGCGCTACAACCGCGAGACGCTCGAGGTACGCTACAAGGGGAAGAACATCTCCGAAGTCCTCGACATGACCATCGACGAAGCCGTCGAGTTCTTCAAGAACGTGCCGCGCATCGCGCGCAAGCTACAGGTCATCCAGGACGTCGGCCTCGGCTACATCAAGCTCGGGCAGAGTGCGACGACGCTCTCAGGCGGCGAGGCGCAGCGCGTCAAGCTCGCGACCGAGCTCTCGCGCCGCTCGACCGGGCGCACGCTCTATATCCTCGATGAGCCGACGACGGGACTGCAC
>CACWQW010000075.1 GCA_902763085.1 Dongibacter bovis | reverse complement strand
GCCTTGGCAAAAAAAGAAGACGGCACCATCTTCGGCGGCCGCCTCGCGGAATATCGCTACTACGATATGGACGACGTCATTCGGCGCGCGCTCGACTGCATACACGCTGTCCTCGCCTAGTATCTCTCACCTGCAAACCTCCGTCATATCCCTGCCACACACAAAAATCTCCAGCAGATATCCTGCTGGAGATTTTCGCGTACAGAGCGACGCCCGGCCATATCGGCAAGAACCAACATACGACAAGAATCCCGCCGTCCGCCGCGACACACCTACCCCTCATACACGAAATTCAACGACTCCGCCGCCCGCTCCCTGAGCGTCGGTGCCTTTGTATCCTTGTCCGACAGAATCACCGGCTCGATGGGCCAGGTAACAGCGATATCCGGATCATCCCAGCGGATATTCCCGTCGCACTCCGGCGCGTAGTAATTATCCGCCTTGTACTGCACCTCGACATCATCCGTCAGCGTGATGAAACCATGTGCGAACCCGCGCGGGATGAAAAGCTGCTTCTTGTTCTCCGCCGAGAGCTCCACGCCGACCCACTTACCATACTGCGGTGAACCCTTGCGGATATCGACCGCCACATCGAAGATCGTCCCGCGCGTCGCGCGCAGGAGCTTCGCCTGACACATCGGATTCAGCTGATAGTGCAGCCCGCGCAGCGTCCCCTTCTCCGCGGAATACGACTGGTTGTCCTGCACGAACTCCACATCGATCCCCGCCTCCGCGAGCTTCCGCTTCGACCAAGACTCCATGAACCACCCGCGCGCATCTCCGAATACCTGCGGCTCCACGATATAGACACCCTTGAGCTTCGTCTCCGTAACCTGCATCCTGCCATCTTCCCTTCTGCAGCCTCATCGGCCGCTGTCATCACCGATGCCATGAACCCTGTTCATCGCGATCGCCTATCATCATCAGACTCACCCTGACGGCGCTCCCAGAAAGACTTCGTCATAGAGAGCCTCCGTTTCACACCGAGCGGCAGGTATCTCTCCAGCCTTCCCAAACGATAGGACAGGAACTTCAGCCCGTCACGCAAGACCATCGACGGCAGGAGCCACGGTGCCTCCCGCAGGAGGAACCGCGCCTCTTCGCGCACGAACCGTACCCCTTCGCCCTCCGCCTTGCCGAACGTCTGCTGGATCCAGCTCTCCCGCGCATGGAAGACGCCGAAATCGAAATACCGGCGCGCCTCCTGCAGGAGCGTATAATCGTGGCTGTGATAAGCCTCCGCCTCCGCCACATAGGCGACCTGCCAGCCCGCCATGAGCATCTTCGCCGCGACGTACATATCCTCGCAGAGGATCGTCTGCGTGGGGAACCCGCCGACCGCAGCCAGGGTCTCCCCGCGGTAAGCCGCGAAGGAATTGGAAAGGAACGCCGCCTTCACGCCGTACCGCTCTCGATCGGCAAAGCTCCGCACCTGCGATCGCGCCCCGTAGTTGAACGCGCGGGCAAAGCGAGCGACCGGCGAGGCATCCGCCTGCGGCAGCTGTCGCCCGTAGGCACAGCCGATCTGTGGCCGCCGGAAAACGCGGACCAGGCGGTCGAGCGCCGTACCATCCGCGAGCACCGCATCCTGCGTCAGATAGACGAAGATCGCTGCCCGCCCGTACACCTGTGCGGCAGCCCAGCGGGTACCCCCGTGGTTGAACGCCGCGGGGGCGATCCACATGATCCGCGTCTGTGGCAGCGCTGCGAGGTCGGGCAGGAACTCCTCAGGGAGTGTCCCCGTCACGACGACATGCAGGCGGAACGCCACGCCCTCCTGCGCCCGCAAGGCAGCGAGGCAGCGATGGAGCCTGGCGTCCGGATGATACACGGGGAGGATGACGACCACCTGCTCCGTCCCGTGCCACCGACCATCGTCCACTTGCATCCTCCCATCCGTGCCCAGGGCACACCTACTGCTTATCATACTATCTCATATATACGCCTTTTGCAATCAGAAAATCCAAGCCCCTCTCCTCCTCACTCAAACATCCGACACCGCGCATACGCTGCCATCTCGAGACGGTGGCGGGCGGTGGTGCTCGCGCAGAGGAGCGGGATGGTGAGGCCGCCTGTGAGCTCGTAGGCGGGGAGGTCGCGGTCTGGGCGGGAGGCGGTGGCAGGCGGGGTGCCGGTGGCAGGCGAGGTGCTGGTGGCGCCACGCGGAGCGCCTTTGCCGGGAGCGGGGACGGGCGAGCGGCGGTGCGGACGGCGGGCGCTGCAGTGGAGGGCGCGGATATGGGCGAAGCTGAAGTAGCCGACGGTCTCATCGCCCGCGACGCGGGGCACGAGGACCTTGCACGGGACGAGGATGAGGTGCGGGCTGATGGGGAGCGGGAGCTCCTGCCGCCCGTCGAAGAGGGTGCGCATGCGGCGGCGGAGCAGCGGGAGCGAGCAGCAGCGGCGCTCGGCGAGGCGCGTGAGGATCGTGCGCACGCGCAGGTGCGAGACGTGCCTGCCGCCGTCCGCCGTGTAGATGGAGACGCCGCGGCCACGCTCATCGTAGACGGGCAGGATGGCGGCGATGTGCGCGTCGGGCGCGATGGAAAAGGCAGAGCGGCAGATCGGCGTGACCGCCGCACGGCAGGCAGCGGCTGGTTCGCGGCGGGTGGCTGCCGCGCGGGTGTTCTGGGCTTCGTGGTTGTTCATGGGGACCCTCCTTTATGTAAAATTCAAATTGACTTTGTGTGTAATTGTATCATTTTTTCTTATCTATGGCAATGCAGCGGCGCGAGAAAATTTCGCAGGGGTTGTCAGCGGGCGGCGCGGCTTGATAAGATAGAGCCGATGAGACCTCGGGGGAGGCGCCGCAGTCGCGGCGTGCCCCCGCTCCGAGAAAGGATGTCTTCGATGCTCAAGGATTTCTATCTCTCCGCCCGCGCGGCGGCGCTCGCCGCGCAGACGTCAGAGCGGCGGCGGTCGCGGCGGCTCGCAGCCGCGCGCGGCCTCTCGTTCGTGCTCGCGGTGCTCGCGCTCGCGGGCGGCTACGATGGCAGCGCGGGGCTCACGGCCCTCGGCATAGCGCTGCTCTTCGTCTTCGCGCGGCTCGTCGTCTGCCATCGGCGCACGGCGCGGCAGCTCGCGCTGCTCGCGGCGCAGCTCACAGCGGTGGGCGGCGTGCTTGCGCGCATGGACGAGCGCTGGCGGTCGCTTGCGGAGGACGGCGCGACGCGGGGCCAGGATGCGCCGCCGCAGTTTTTAGACCTCCACGTCTTTGGCCCGTCATCGCTCTACCAGTATCTCTGCCGCGCGCGCACGCAGGCGGGGCGCGACCGTCTCGCCGCTGCGTTCCGCACGGCTTCGCCCGCGGGCGAGGCGCGCACGTACGTCCTCCGCCGCCACACGGCGATCGAGGAGCTCGTGAGCCGCCCGCAGCTCTCGCTCACGCTCGAGACGTACGGCGCGCTGCTGCCCGAGGGCCAGGACCTCACGCCGCTCCTCGCGGCGCTCGCGCAGCCGCACCCCGTGCCGCGCCTCCGCGTCCTCGCGTGCGCCGTGCTCCCCGCCCTCACGCTCGCCGCCTGCGCGGCCGGACTCGCGGGCGCGGTGCCGCTCCTCGTACCTGGCGCGCTCATCGCCTTTTCCTTCCTCCTGACGTGGCTCACGGAGCGGCGGAGCGCCAAGGCGCTCGCGCTGCTCGTGCCGCTCGCGGAGGCGGCGGGCGCATACCGGGAGATTTTCCGCACGCTCGAAGGCGCGTCGTTTACAAGCCCGCACCTCCAGGCACTCCAGCGCACGCTGCGCGGGGACGGCGAGGCGGCGAGCGCGGGACTCAAGTCGCTCGCGCGGCTCGCCGCCGCTGTCGGCTGGCGGCGCAATTTCTTCTTCTCCTTCCTCGCGAACGGGCTCTTCCTCTTCGACTTCGCGGCAGGGCTCCTCTTCGCCCATTGGTGCCGCCGCGCGGGCGCACGCCTCGCGCCGGCGCTCGCAGTCTGGAACGAGTGCGAGGTGCTGCTCTCGCTCTCGACGCTCGCGGCGGCGCGCGAGCAGACGGTGTTCCCCACGTTCCTCGAGGGGGCGCCGCGCCTCACCGCGACGGCGCTCCAGAATCCGCTGCTGCCTGAGGAGGCAGCCGTGCCGAACGATGCCGCGCTCACTGCGGGGACGACGATCCTCACGGGGTCGAATATGAGCGGCAAGACGACGTGGCTGCGGACGATCGGCATGAATGTGCTGCTCGCCTGGACGGGCGCACCGGTCTGCGCGGCTTCCTTCTCCCTCTCGCCGCTCGCGCTCTATACGTCGATCCGCGTGGATGACAGTCTCGCCGAGGGGATGTCAACGTTCTACGCGGAGCTGCTGCGCATCAAGGAGATGGTCGAGGCGGAAAAGACGGGGCGGCCGCTGCTCCTGCTCATCGATGAGATCTTCAAGGGGACGAACAGCGCCGACCGCATCACGGGCGCGCGCGCCGCGCTCCGCCACCTCACGAACGACCGCTCGATCACGCTCGTCTCGACGCACGACTTCGAGCTCTGCGACCTCACCGTGCCCGGAGCTGCCATAGAGAACGCCCATTTCGAGGAGCATTACGAGGATGGGAAGATCGCGTTTGATTACCGCCTGCGCGCGGGGCGCTGCCAGACGACGAACGCCGTCTACCTCCTGCGGCTCGTCGGCATCGTGGACGAGGAACCGACGTGACGGCAGGGGTGCCCCGCCCGCCGCGCGCGGACATCAGAGGCGGAGACGCCCCACCTCCGCACGCGCGCAGAAAATTTTCCCGAACAACAAGACAAATGTCCACAGATGTGCTACAATAGGAACTGTCTTTATTTTTCATATACGTTTGTCTTTTATGTAAAGACAAATCTTATCAGGAGGCTGTTTCTATGGAATCTCTCATCCCGGTGCTCAACGCGATCGACACGTTCATGTGGGGGCCGCCGCTCATCACGCTGCTCGTCGGCACGGGCATCTTCCTCACGGTGCGCCTGCATCTCCTGCAGGTGTTCCGCCTGCCACTCGCGCTGAAGCTCATCTTCCGCGCGAAGAACAACGGCGAGGGCGACGTCTCGAGCTTCAAGGCGCTCTGCGTCGCGCTCGCGGCGACGGTCGGCACGGGCAACATCGTCGGTGTCGCGACGGCGGTGAAGGTCGGCGGGCCCGGCGCCATCTTCTGGATGTGGATGGCGGCATTCTTCGGCATGGCGACGAAGTACTCCGAGGGCCTGCTCGCGATCAAGTACCGCTCCGTCGATGAGAAGGGCGAGATCGCCGGCGGCCCGATGTTCTACATCAGGAACGGCATGGGCGAGAAATGGAAGCCACTCGCGACGTTCTTCGCGCTCGCGTGCATCGGCGTGGCGTTTTTCGGCATCGGCACGTTCCCGCAGGTGAACGCCATCGTCGACAGCGTCGAGCTCTCGTTCGGCTTCCCGAAGGCGGCGACGGACGCGATCCTGACGTTTTTCATCGCGGCGATCACGATCGGCGGCCTGCAGTCGATCGCGCGCGTCGCGTCGAAGATCATCCCCTTTATGGCGCTCTTCTACATCGCCATCTGCATCGGGCTCATCGTCGTCTACATCGACCAGCTCCCCGCCGCCGTCGCGCTCATCCTCGAGGATGCGTTCACGGGCCAAGCGGCCGTCGGCGGCTTCGCCGGCTCGACGATCATGATGGCGATGCAGAACGGTATCGCGCGCGGCGTCTTCTCCAATGAGTCCGGTCTCGGCTCCGCGCCGATCGCCGCCGCCGCCGCGAAGACGAAATGGCCTGCCGAGCAGGGCCTCATCTCGATGACGGGCACGTTCATCGACACGATCATCATCTGCACGATGACGGGCCTCGCGCTCGTCCTCACGGGCGTCTGGCAGGGCGACGCCGCGGGCGCGGCGATGACGAACAGCGCGTTTATGACGACGTATGGGAGCATCGGCGGCAGCCTGCTCACGCTCTCGCTCGTGCTCTTCGCGTTCACGACGATCCTCGGCTGGAACTACTACGGCGAGCGCGCCTGCATCTATCTC
>CACWQW010000074.1 GCA_902763085.1 Dongibacter bovis | reverse complement strand
GACCTACTACATGGAACTGCGCAGAAGCGAAGAACGCGGTATGGAAAAAGGTATGGAAAAAGGTATGGAAAAAGGTATGGAAAAAGGTATGGAAAAAGGCCGTAAGGAAGGTCGTTGGACCACACTTGCGGAGCTGGTCCGTGAGGGTGTGCTTACGCTCAAGGAAGCCGCGAAGAAAGCCGGTATGTCCGAAGAACATTTCCGCAAGCTCGCGGCGCTTTGAAAAGAAAAATGTGAAGCCCGTGAGGACGGGCTGCGTTGTCATACGCAGTCTATCTTAGCACAGAGCCTTTTTCGTTGCCATGCTTTTCGCCGCCAGGCAGATTTCTCTTCATTTTATCAGAATTTCCTCCAGTATTTTCAAAATAAAGCAGGAATATCCTCGGGGGAGGAGGATTGTGTCTATATAAGAGCTTTCCTAATGAACAATCCGCTGTCCTTTGATGCCGCACTGCCGAACCTGCTCACGGCGCTCGACGCGAGCGGCAAGGTGACAGCGGGAACGCGCTATCTGAATGACGCGACGAATGGGCTGCTCTCCGACAAGGCGGCGCAGACGCTCCTGAATACGGTGGCGCAGCCGGCGGAGGCGGCAGGAGCCAGTTTCTATGCCGTGCAGGCCGTGCGCGACTTCGCTGACGAGGCGCAGCAGCGCTACTCCTATCTCTCGCAGGCAGATGTGCATCCGGGTGAGTTCTATGTGAAATACGGCCATCGTCATACGAATATGGATGGGCTGCAGCTGACAGGACTGACCGCGCAGGCGAGTGATAATTACAACAGCGTGTCGGTCGGCTACGATTTCCCGGTGCAGGGCCTGTACCAGAGCGGTCTCACCGTCGGCTATGGCAAGGGCTCGTCGGATGGCACGCTGGCAACGGACAGCTACAAGGCGTTCGGCCTCTCATACTATGGCCGTATCCGTCAGACCGCTGAGCACGACACGGCAGAGATGCCGCAGAATGCGCTGCTTTTCGATGCCGGTGTCTATGGCGTGAAACATGATATCAAAGGCGTTCTCTCCGGGGGCGACGACAAGCAGCTGCTCTATACGCTGGGCGTGCGGGATGAGTACCGCGTGCCGCAGAAACATTCGGTCATCGTGCCGCATATCGGCCTGCGTTGGATCGGTATGAACAGCGATGCGTATGATATGAGCTACGGCGGGCAGAAAGCCTTCCGCTATGCGCCGGAGAATCGCAATTTCTTCCTGCTCCCGGTCGGCGTCGGCGCTGAATACGATACGACGCAGGGGAATTGGCATTATCGCATGCGGGCGGATCTCTCCTATGTCGGCCACATCGGCGCGGCGGGCGGCAGCATGCGAGTGTCGGCACCGGGCCTGGATGCGAACGACATCGTCGGCTACGATGTGCTGGGCAAAGGGACGTATGAGGCGACGCTGGGACTGGAGGCCGAGAGCAAGACCATGGGCTGGAGCATCGGCTATCGCTACCAGGGCAACAGTGAGCAGGACAGTCACACGTTCGGCGCGCATATCGCCTGGAAGTTCTGATATGGGTGATAAGGAATATCCGCCAGGCTGCGAGGCGTTCCTGCGCTATCTGACGGCGCAGCCGCTCGGCCCGTATCGCGTCGAGCACGTTGGCGACGCGCGGGGCAGCGTACTCGTCCATTTCCGCTTGACAGTCGGGACATGCGTGGTGCCGATGGCCGTCATCTTCGACATGACGCGCTATCTGACGATCCGCGTGAATCTCGCTGATTGGCTGGGGGGATGCGCGGACGATGATTGTGCGGCCGCACTGCTGCCAGTCCTCGCGCGCTGGACGTATGAGAGCCGCGTGGTGCGTTATTATCTGACACCGGCGATGTCCCCCATCGCCGATCTCTCCCTCCCCGATATCGGTCAGCCGCTCCCGCCTCAGCGCATCCATGGATTGCTGGCCCTGATGGCGATGGAGCTGCAGAGCCATGCGGGAGAGTGGGAGACACTTTTTGCGGGAAAATAAGCGCGTTAAGGAACCGCTGATTAAATGAGGTGACCTGAATTTGCGTAGATGCGTTGTATCTCTCTAGGAGACAAACCGGAGGCGTAGCAGAGCTACGCTGAGGATTGTAGGGCGACGAGAGGACAGTGCAGATACGCAAAGGCAGGGTGCTGAATTAATCAGTGGTTCCTTAAGAGAAGGAACTTTCTCAGACAAGAGCTGCCGTTTGGCAGCTTTTTTCTATTGTCAGTGAGGGCATCGAGATGCATGAGGCCGGCGCGTGACAAACAGCAGCGATGTATGGTGCCGGTTCTTGTACAGCGCGAGAAGAAAGCACTTGAAAAGCGGCGGAAAAATCGGTAAAATGATTAGGTTAATACTTTGCTATACTAAAGCGCCGGGGAGGCCCGCGTGGGCGGGCTCTGGCGCTGGGATTCGGGGCCTGCCGCGTGCAGGACCCGCAAGGAGAGATCATGGAAAAACTGATGGATACCGTTGTGCTCATGCTCGAGGGCTCGGAGGTCACGCTGGAGATCTTCTGCATCACGCTGGTGCTGGCGCTGCCGCTCGGCATCCTCGCGGCGCTCGGCAGGCTCTCGAAGCTGCGGCCGCTGTCGCTTTTCATGGAGTTCTACATCTGGCTCATGCGCGGGACGCCGCTCATGCTGCAGCTGCTGTTCGTGTATTTCGCGCTGCCGATGGTCGGCATCCTGCTGCCGGACCTCGCGGCGGCGCTGCTGGCGTTCACGCTGAACTACGCGGCGTATTTCGCGGAGATCTTCCGCGCGGGCATCCAGTCGATCCCGCGCGGGCAGTACGAGGCGGCGAAGACGCTTGGCACAACCTCGTCAAGGATACGTCGCTCATCTACATCCTCGCGATGAACGACCTGCTGCGCGTCGCGCGCACGATCGTGCAGCGCGAGTTCGACATGACGCCATTCGTCGTGGCGGCGGTGTTCTACCTCGTGATGACGGCGGTGCTCACCTGGGGATTCAAGAAACTGGAGGCGCATTATGGCAGATACGCGAAATGAGGAAATCATGCTCCGCATGCGCGGCATCAGGAAATCGTTCGGCAGCGTCGAGGTGCTCCGGGGCATCGACCTCACGGTGCGCCGCGGCGAGGTGCTCGCCATCATCGGGCCGTCCGGTTCTGGGAAAAGCACGCTCCTTCGCTGCATGAACCGCCTCGAGGACATCAGCGCGGGCTCCGTGGAGATCGAGGGCGAGACGCTCGCGGTGACGACGCCTGAGGGTGAGGTGCAGTACACGGACGCGGCGTCGTGCCGCCGCCTGCTCGGCTGCACGGGCATGGTGTTCCAGCAGTTCAACCTCTTCCCGCACATGACGGTGCTCGAGAACCTGCTCGAGGCGCCCGTCCATGTGAAGAAGCGGCCGCGGGAGGAGGTGCTGCCCGAGGCGCAGGAGCTCCTCGCGAAGGTCGGGCTCTCGGAGCGTGCGGACTACTATCCGGCGCAGCTTTCAGGTGGCCAGCAGCAGCGCGTGGCGATCGCGCGGGCGCTCTGCATGAAGCCGGACATCCTGCTCTTCGACGAGCCGACGAGCGCGCTCGACCCGGAGCTCACGGGCGAGGTTTTGAGGACGATGCGCGAGCTCGCGGCGGAGCACATGACGATGGTCGTTGTGACGCACGAGATGGCGTTCGCGCGCGAGGCGGCGAGCCACGTGATCTTCATGGCGGACGGCGTCATCGTCGAGCAGGGCGCGCCGGAGGCGTTCTTCACCGCACCGAAGGAGGAGCGCACGCAGGCGTTCCTGCGCAACATGCTCTAAAGGGCTCCAGAGGAGAGGAGGTGCGCCGTTGGCGGAGAAGATCAAAGGGGAGCTGCTGTCCTTCCTGAAGGCATCGGAGCAGCCGCTTTCCATCCTCGTCGTCGAGAGCCTCGACTACTTGCCGCGGCTGCGGCAGATGTTCCCGCGCGCCGCGCTCTTCGCGGTGACGGCGGCGCGGGAGCGGACGGAGACGAAAGCATACGCGGGGCTCGGCGTCCGCTGGACGGTGCTCGACTACCTCGCGGAGCCGCTGCCCTTTGCGCCCGCGTCGCTCGACTACATCATCGCGGACCTCGCGCTCGAGCAGGCGGGGAACCCGCAGGATATCGCTGCGGGCTTTTCTGGCTTTCTCAAGCAGACGGGGGCGCTCCTCACGAGCTTTCGCAACATCCGCCACTGGTCGGTGCTCGAGGAGCTGCGCGACGGCCATTACTACCGCGTCTGCGCGCGGCTCTTCGCGAAGCCGGAGTTCGAGCGGCTCCTCTACGCCTCGTACTACAAGGACGTGCGCATGCGCGCACAGCGGCGGGCGGCGCCGCCAGACGTCCTCGCGCGCCTCGAGGCGGCGGAATTCGACAACACGCACGACGATCTCGAGACGGAGTTCTGGCTCGTCTTCGCCGCGCGCTCGATGCCGGAGCTCGCGCTCCTCAAGTCGTTCTACACAGCCGAGCAGCGAGAGGCGCTCGCGCGCCTGCTCCATCGCATCGAGTACGGCGTCGACACGGCGCGGCAGGTCGCGGCGCTTTGGTCGCTTTACGATGAGGCCGGGCTCTTTCCCGCCTACGTGGCGAATTTCATCAGGGAGAGCGTGTTCCATCCCGCGCGGTTCTACCGCCACCTGCGCGCGTATTCCGCAGCGCGGCGAGAGGAACTCCGAGAGATTCTCGGGGAGGCGGAGGAGGCGGCGACGAGCGCAGAGGAGCGCGCGCTCCTCGCATCCCTGCGGGAGGAGGATGAGACATGATGACGGAGCAGCTGACGCGGCCGCTCGATGCGCACAAGGTCGCGTTCATCACGTGCGTGAACGATGCGCACTGGTACGATGAGTGTCGCCTCTACCTCGAGGCGCTCCACCTGCCGGCGGGCATGACAGCGGAGTACCTGCCCGTCTGCGGGGCGGCGTCGATGTGCGCGGGCTACAATGAGGCGATGGAGCGCTCGAATGCGAAATACAAGGTCTATCTGCATCAGGACACGCTCGTCGTGAACAAGGAGCTCGTGCGCGATCTCCTCGCCCTTTTCGCCGACGCGTCGATCGGCGCCGTCGGCGTCATCGGCTGCCGCAGTCTGCCGCGCTCGGGCGTCTGGTGGGACGGCCTGCGCACGTACGGGCGCGTGCTGCACGCCTGCGAGCCCGAGAGCGTCGTCGACTCCCACTGCCGGGAGCCTGTGGGCGCCTATCAGGCGGTCGAGGCCGTCGACGGGCTCTTCATCGCGACGCAGGTCGACCTCAGGTGGCGCGCGGACCTCTTCACGGGCTGGCACCTCTACGATACGTCGGAGTGCATGGAGATGAAGCGGCATGGCTACGCGGTCGTCGTGCCGAACCAGGCGGAGGATTTCTGGTGCATCCACTGCCCGAAGGAGAAACCGCTCGCGGCGTCGTATAAGGAGTATCAGAAAGTCTTTTTGCAGGAATACGGCGCGGAGCTCCAACCGGAGGTCTGAGCCGCGGGGAGGGACGTGCGTTGGCGGAGGAGCTCTTGGACTGGCAGCTGACCTGCGACCGCTTCGCGCGTGAAGGCGACGTGCGCGGCATGCGCGCCTGCGCGAAGGAGGTGCGCGCGCTCGGCGGCAGGGAGAACGCGCTCGAGGCGCGGGCGATGGAGGCGGACGCGGCGCTCTACGGCGGCGACGCGGAGGCGGCAGGGGCCATCGCTGCGGCGGTGCTCCGCGAGGATGCGGGGCATCTGCACGCGCGGCTCGCCCTTGCGGGCGCGGACTCGCAGACATTCGCCCTGCAGCGGGCGTTGGAGGCGCTCCATGCGCTCATCACCGACCTCGACCGGGACCTCCTGCCGTATACGCAGGGGAAGCCGCGGCAGGCGACGGCGCGGGAGAAATGGGCACGCCACCGCCGCGCGCTGCTCTTCCGCACGTTGCTCTTCCTCGCCGACGACGCCTATCTCGCCGCGGCACCTGAGGAGGCGGCGGCAGCCCTCTACCGGGCGACGGCGCTCGCACCGGACGCGGCCATGGCGGCGGCGCTCTACAGCAAATACCTTTTCCTGCGGAACTACCGCGCGCAGGCGGACGAGCAGAAGCGGGCGGAGGCAGAGGCGTTCGGCGCCTTCCTCGCGGGCGTGAGTCCCTACCGGCAGGAGCACGTGCTGCGCGTGCCCGAGCGGCGCCTGCGCATCGGCTACCTCTCGCGCGATTTCCGGTTGCACGCGATGGCGTACTTCCTCGCGCCCTTCCTGCGCGACTTCACGCCGGAGGCGTTTTCCGTCTACGTCTACGCGACGGGGCCCGTCGACGACGTCACGCGGCGACTGCGCCGCTTCCCTGTGCAGTGGCGCGACGTGCGCGGACGCTCGGCGCACACGTGCGCGCGCCTCATCGCGGAGGACCAGATCGACATCCTCGTCGACTTCTCCGGGCACACGCAGGACAACGCGTTGCCGACGCTCGCCTACCATGCGGCGCCCGTGCAGCTCTCCGGCCTCGGCTACGTGGCGACGACGGGGCTCGCCGCCGTCGATGGCTTCCTTGTCGATGGCGTGACGATGCCGCTCGGCGCGAGCGAGGCGGCCTTTTCGGAGCGCGTCGTGCGCCTGCCGCACTGCCAGTTCTGCTACGCGCCCGGCGCCGTGCGCGAGATGCCGGAGGAGGCGGCGGACATCCCCTATCGGCGGAACGGCTTCGTGACGTTCGGCAGCTTCAACAACCTCGCGAAGCTCTCCGACGAGACGCTGCTCTGCTGGCGCGCCATCCTCGAAGCGCTTCCCGAGAGCCGCCTCGTGCTCAAGGGGAAGACGCTGAGCGTCCCCGACGGGCGCGCGCTTTTCCGCGCGCGGCTCCGCACGCTCGGCCTGCCGCTCGGACGCATTGAGCTGCGGCCGTTCAGCGCGCACTACCTCGAGGAGTACGCAGACATCGACATCGCGCTCGACCCGACGCCCTACACGGGCGGGCTCACGACCTGCGAGGCGCTCTTCATGGGCGTGCCCGTCGTGACGCTGCGCGGCACGACGCACGGCAGCCGCTTCGGCGCGAGCCTGCTAAAGGCTGCGGACCTCCCCGAGCTCATCGCGGAAAACGAGATGGACTACGTGAAGAAGGCGTGCGCCCTCGCGCGCCATCCAGATCTCCTCGCAAAAAACCATCGGCGGATGCGCGCCCACCTGCGCGCCTCCCGTCTCATGGACGCCAAGGCGTATATGCAGGACGTCGAACGCATCTACCGCGCGCTCTGGCGGGCGTACTGCCGCACGGGCAGCATCTGAAACGCGCGGACCTTCCCGTGAGGAAACGGCCGCGGCACCCCGAAACAATAAAAGAATATCTTGCATTTTTTATTGTTTGCAAGTATAATAGTCGTTGGATATCCTTTTGCATGCTTTTTATTTGCGGTATCTCGTAGAACACATGCCAGCTGCTCAAATGAAAGCCAAATCGGACATCTAGGAGAATCTATCACAAAGGAGACGAAAGATATGGCTTTCGAAGACAAGACGTTGGTATGCAAGGACTGCGGCAAGGAGTTCATCTTCAGCGCCGGCGAGCAGGAATTCTACGCAGAGAAGGGCTTTGAGAACGAGCCGGTCCGCTGCCGTGACTGCCGCGAGAAGCGCCGCCGTAGCCGCGAGGGCGGTGAGCAGCGCCAGATGTACAAGGTCATCTGCGCCGACTGCGGCAAGGAGACGGAGGTCCCGTTCGAGCCGAAGGACGACCGTCCGGTCTACTGCCGTGATTGCTTCAACAAGCGTCGCGCCGCACGTGGCTGAGTCGCCGCGACATTTGCATAGCGAACGAATCGTGCTATAATAAGTGCGAGTGATGAACGAGCCCGGGGATGTTCTTCCTCGGGCTCGTCGTGTGTCCAGGGAGCGGCGAAACAGCAGCGCTTCCTGAAATTCTCTTAGAAAGTGGGGATTCTATGTTCAACGTGAAAAAGATGCTCGCCGCCGGCGCCCTCTGCCTCGTGGCGGCCGTCGGCCTCGCCGGCTGCGGCGGCGGACAGGACGCCGCCTCCTCGAGCGGGAGCAAAGTGCTCAAGGTCGGTGCCTCCGTCGATTTCGCACCGTTCGAGTTCCAGGACGAGGGACAGTCGGAGTACCAGGGCTTCGACATGGACCTCATCCGCGCCATCGGCAAGGAGATGGGCTATGAAGTCGAGATCAGCAACATCGGCTTCGACGGCCTCATCCCCGCGTTGCAGGCGAAGAACGTCGACGTGCTCATCTCGGGCGTGACGATCAACGACGAGCGCAAGCAGAACGTCGACTTCTCCGACCCGTACTACGAATCCGGCCTCACGATCGTCGTGCGCGAGGACGAGCAGGCCATCAAGACGTTCGAGGACCTCAAGGGCAAGAAGATCGCCGTGCAGATCGGCACGACGAGTGCGAAGGAAGCCAAGAAGATCGAGGGCGCAGAGGTCAAGGAACTCAACACGCCTGCCGACTGCTTTATGGAGCTCAAGAACGGCGGCGTCGATGCCGTCGTCAACGACCGTCCGGTCAACGACTACTACATCCACACGAGCGGGCAGACGGGCGTCAAGACGCTGCCGGAACGCCTGACCTCTGAGGACTACGGTATCGCCGTCGCGAAGGGCAACACGGAACTCGTGGGCAAGATCAACGCGGCGCTCAAGAAGCTCAAAGAAAACGGCGAATACGACAAGATCTTCGCCAAGTGGTTTGGTACGCAGAAATAACGGAAGTAAGGCGCTCTATCGTCGGACACGCATGTCTGGCGATTTTTTCGCGAATTGCAATAATAAGTTGAACACCCGGCGAACCTTTATGCAGTAAGTGCTGCAAGCATTTCTTCCCTAAAGCACTCCTCGGGTGTCTTATAGCCG
>CACWQW010000073.1 GCA_902763085.1 Dongibacter bovis | reverse complement strand
AGCGATTCTCCTTTGTGGTTGTGTTTGTGTGCAACTACATTTTACCACAAGGGTTCGCTATGGATTTTTAAGTGTTCAACTTAATTATACAATCCGCCTTCCTCTAAATCTTTCTCTTGGGGGTTGTTTTCAGCCGTTTCCTCTGCTATACTTTGGGTAGTTGTTTGAGAATTGGGCTGTTCCCCGTCTGCGCCAACAGACGGAACCGGGACAGTCCTTTTCGTTTCTCTGGAATCCATCAATCTATCAATCCTCCTTCATGCCGCCCAGCGTCACTGAGATAAGGTCAATGGTGGCGAGAAGTTCATCCCCCACGTCGCCCCCGGCCTCAATGCGCCGCAGTTCCCCCAGGACGGCGGCGAGTTGGTCACGCAGGGCCTTGTAGACCCTGGGATTGCCCTGCACCACCACGGCCCGGTCTAAGAGCCGCCGGGTGATGTAGTCCTGCTTCGTCAGGCCAGAGAGCCGCACAGCGGCGTCAATCTGCTTGTTTTCCTCCGGGGATACCCGGAAGGCCACGGTCTTGTTCCTCCAGCGGTTGTGAGTGTCCAAATTCTTAGCTGACATTACGCTCCCATCCTTTCAAAGTCCAATTTGTCTGCCATTTCCGTCTGCTTGGACGGAAACAGGTGGGCATAGCGATAGGTGATCTCGATACTCTCATGCCCCACACGGTCAGCAATCGCCACAGCGGAGAAGCCCATGTCAATCAGAAGTGAGATGTGCGAATGCCGGAGGTCGTGGATTCTGATACGCTTGACCCCTGCCGACTTCGCCCCTCTGTCCATCTCATGGTGGAGATAGCTTTTCGTGATGGTGAAAATGCGCTCCTTCTTCTTGATACCGTAGAGCATCCCCAGGTAATCCTTCATCTCGTCACAGAGGAAGTTGGGCATTTTAATGGTGCGGTTGCTTTTCTTCGTCTTTGGCGTGGTAATGACGTCCTTGCCGTGGAGCCGCTGATAGGACTTGCTGATTTTCACCGTCCCGGCCTCAAAGTCAAAGTCTGCCGGGGTCAGGGCCAGCAGTTCCCCCTCCCGAATACCACACCAGTAGAGCATTTCAAAGGCGTAGTAGGAAACGGGCTTGTCCATCATGGCATCTGCAAACTTCTGGTACTCCGCTTTCGTCCAGAACAGCATTTCCTTCCGTTCCTCTGACCCCATGTTCCCAGCCTTGGCGGCGGGATTGGAGCGCAGCTCATAGAAGCGGACAGCGTGATTGAAGATGGCGCTAAGCTGGTTGTGCAGGGTTTTGAGGTAGGTAGCCGAGTAGGGCTTGCGCTTCTCGTCCCGGTAGGCCAGCAACTCGTTCTGCCATGCGATCACGTCCTTGGTGGTGATCTCGCTAATCTTCCGCTTGCCAAAGTAGGGCAGAATTTTCTTCTGGATGATGTTCTCCTTGGTCAGCCAGGTGTTCTCCTTGAGCCGGGGTTTCATATCCTTGGTGTAAAGCTCGGTAAAGGCTTCAAAGGTCATATCCAGGTCGCCGGAGGTCTGCATCTGGAAACTGCGCTCCCACTCCTGGGCCTCCCGTTTGGTGGCAAAGCCACGCTTGCACTTCTGTTTGCGCTCCCCCGTCCAGTCCTGATACCGCACCATGACGTACCATGTTCCTCTTGCTTCGTCCTTAAAGACTGGCATTTAGTTCCCTTCCTTTCTGGCCCCGTAGAGCCGTTCGTTGAAATACTGGCGGTTGACCCGCCCTGCGATGGTGATGAAGCCCTTGTCCTTCAATTCTTCGTTGAGCTGCCGGATGAGTTTATAGGCGTAGGGCTTCGATACACCCAGCTCGTCCGCAACTTCTTCCGCCCGGATGAATCTGTTCTCCATATGGATTCCTCCTTTCTTTTGATTTAACGCTATTTGCTTAACGTAGTCCTATTATACTAACTCTATTCCGTTATGTCAAGACCTTCCAACGAGAAAATATAAACAAATTTATTTATTTTTCTCTTGACTGGTCTAAACATATCTGTTATACTTCAAGTGTCCCCATTACATAGATTGGAGTTGGCAGTTATGGCGATTGGTGAACGTATTCGTTTCTTCCGCAACATGAAGGGCATCACACAGAAGTATCTTGGCATGGTGGTGGGTTTCCCGGAACGCTCCGCCGATGTGCGTATGGCACAGTATGAAACCGGGAGCCGCACCCCCAAGGCCGACCTGACAAAGACCCTGGCTGACTTCTTTGATATTTCCCCTGATGCCCTGACCGTCCCTGACATAGATACCGACATCGGCCTGATGCACACCCTCTTTGCTTTGGAGGATATTCGGGGGCTGACTATTGGGGAGATTGACGGCGAGGTTTGTCTGCGTCTGGACAAATCCAAAGGCAAGACCTATGCCAATATGCTTGATATGCTGTCCGCCTGGGCGGAGCAGGCCAAGAAGCTGGAGGCCGGGGAGATCACCAGGGAGGACTATGACCGCTGGCGGTACAACTACCCCAAGTACGACACCACCCTGCGGTGGGCAAAAGTTCCCTCACAGGAATTGAGTGATTTCCTGGTGGATGCACTCAAAGATAGCCCCGATACTGATGAATAGACAGCAAAAGCCCTTACCGACGTTGCCATCGGTAAGGGCTTTCTAATATGGTTGTCCTCACTTATAAGCCGCAAAAGAACATTCTTTACCCGCAATCCACTGGGGATACAGAATGATACGGCCTATGGGGAGCGTTATCAAATCGTTATCAAAAGAGAGATATAAAACCGCAAAATCGTTGTGCCGCAACGGGTTCGGAGTTTCAAAAACTCACTCCCACTCGATCGTCGCCGGCGGCTTGCCCGTGCAGTCGTAGAGCACGCGGTTGACGCCCTTGACCTCGTTGACGATGCGGCTCGTGACTTTCGAGAGGACTTCCCAGGGGAGCTTGGCGCTCTCCGCGGTCATGAAGTCGCTCGTCTCGACGGCGCGCAGCGCGATGGCGTAGTCGTAGGTGCGGCCGTCGCCCATGACGCCGACGGAGCGCATGTTCGTGAGCGCGGCAAAGTACTGTCCGAGGCCCTTGTCTGCGCCGGCTTTGGCAATCTCCTCGCGGTAGATGGCATCAGCTTCCTGCACGATCTTGACCTTTTCCTCCGTGACTTCGCCGATGATGCGGATGCCGAGGCCCGGGCCCGGGAACGGCTGGCGGTTCACGAGGACATCCGGAATGCCGAGCTCGCGGCCGACGGCACGCACCTCATCCTTGAAGAGGAGGCGCAGCGGCTCGACGATCTCCTTGAAATCGACGTAGTCCGGCAGGCCGCCGACGTTGTGATGGCTCTTGATGACGGCGGACTTGCCGAGGCCGCTCTCGATGACATCCGGGTAGATCGTGCCCTGCACGAGGTAGTCAACAGCGCCGATCTTCTTCGCCTCTTCCTCGAAGACGCGGATGAACTCCTCGCCGATGATCTTGCGTTTCCGCTCCGGCTCCGTGACGCCCGCGAGCTTCGCGTAGAAACGGTCTTTCGCATTGACGCGGATGAAGTTGACGTCGTAGGGACCGTCCGGGCCGAAGACCGCCTCGACTTCGTCGCCTTCATCCTTGCGCAAGAGGCCGTGGTCGACGAAAACGCACGTGAGCTGCTTGCCGATGGCCTTTGAGAGGAGGACGGCGGCGACGGAGGAGTCTACGCCGCCCGAGAGGGCGCAGAGCGCGCGGCCCGTACCGATCTTTTCCTTGAGCTCGGCGACGGTCGTCTTGACGAAGGAGTCCATCTTCCAGTCTCCCTGACAGCCGCAGACGTCATAGACGAAGTTCTTGAGCATGGTCTTGCCCTCGGCGGTGTGCATAACCTCGGGATGGAACTGCGTCGCGTAGAGGCGCGCCTCGGCGTTCTCCATGGCGGCGACGGGGCAGACGGGCGTCCTGGCCGTCGCGGTGAAGCCCGCGGGCACATCCTTGATGTAGTCCGTGTGGCTCATCCAGCAGATGGTCTTCTCTGAGACGCCGCGGAAGAGCTTGGAACCTGGCGCCGTAACCTCGACCTCTGTCTTACCGTACTCGCTCACGGGCGCCGTCTCGACGCGGCCGCCCAGGAGGTGCGCCATGAGCTGCGAGCCGTAGCAGATGCCGAGCACGGGGATGCCGAGGCGGAAGAGCTCGGGACTGCACGTCGCGGAGTCCTCGCGGTAGACGCTGTTCGGGCCGCCTGTGAGGATGATGCCCTTTGGCGCCATCGCCTTGATGGCGTCAAGGCTCATCGTGTTCGGATGCACCTCGCAGTAGACGTGATCCTCACGCACGCGGCGCGCGATGAGCTGGTTGTACTGGCCGCCGAAGTCCAGGACCAGGATGAGTTCATTTGCAGGCTTGCTCAATTCGATGTTCCTCCCTAGAAGATGAATATTTTCTTTTCATTATATCACAGCAAGAGAAGGCATGCCATGGAAAGTACCATCGGAAACTATCTGCAAGAACGTCCACTTCGTGGGCATTGTGCACCGCCCTTACAGAAAAAGGAGCCGCCTGCTGGC
Source organism: Dongibacter bovis (assembly GCA_902763085.1). Lineage (GTDB taxonomy): Bacteria > Bacillota > Negativicutes > Selenomonadales > Selenomonadaceae > Selenomonas_C. Next base: position 1,710 of record CACWQW010000073.1, on the reverse strand, counting down.
AGCTCCTTTTTCGTCCGTATGGAATCATCCGTGTATGGATCGTTCTCAATATTGGAATTTCTGCAGGGAGTTTGTGAGCTCCTGGGCGAGTTTCGAGAGGCTCTCGCTCGCCGTGGCGATCTCGCTGGCAGAGGCGGACTGCTCCTCCGTCGCGGCGGAGACGTTCTCCATCTCACTTGCGACAGTCGTGCCCTGCGCGTCGATCTGCTGCATCTGGCCGGAGATGTTGTTCGTCTCGTCGTTGACGTTCTTGATCTCCGCCGCCATCGCGTTCGCTTCCTTGGAGACACCATCAACGAAGACGCGGATCTCCTCGAACGCCTGCTTGAGCTTCTCGACGGAGGCGGCGCCCTCGGCGACGGCCTGGCTGCCGTCCTGCATAGAGGTCACGGCAGCGCCCGTATCCTTCTGGATGTTCGCGATGAGCTCTGCGATCTTCTGCGCCGCCTGCGCCGACTCCTCGGCGAGCTTGCGGACCTCGTCCGCGACGACGGAGAAGCCGCGGCCGTGCTCGCCGGCGCGCGCCGCCTCGATGGCGGCGTTCAAGGCGAGGAGGTTCGTCTGCTCTGCGATGGAGCCGATGGTCTCGACGATCGAGCCGATCTCCTGCGAGCTCTTGCCAAGCTTGTCGACGATCTGCGCGGACTGCTGCACGGTCGTCTCGACGCTCTTGATGCGCTCGACAGAGCCCTCGACGGCCTGGCTGCCCTTGTCGGCACGCTCATACGCCTCCTGAGCGTGCGCGGCGACGCGCTCCGCCTGGTGGTGCATCTTGCCGACGGACTCGTTCGCCGCCGTGACGGCCCCAGAGCCCTTCTCGACCTCTTTTTCCTGCGACTGCACGGCATCTGCCGCGCGCTGGACGGACTCTGCGACCTGCGTCGACGCCTGCGCCGACTGCTCGGAGCTCGCGGAGAGCTCCTCGCTCGCCGCCGCGATCTGGCTCGCGGAGTCATTCGTATCGTGCATGAGCTGATTGAGGCTCACCTGCATCTCGGCGATGGTCGTCGCCATGTCGCCGAACTCATCGCCGCGCGTCACCTTGCGCTCGACGAGGCGGAAATCGCCGTTCTTGAGGTTCTCGCACGTCTTCTGCATGGCGTGGAGCGGGCCCGTGATCTCCCGCGAGATCCACATGGCCGCACCGACGAGCACGATCATCGCCACGATGCCCTCGATGAGCATGTTGCGCGTCGCCTCGCCCGCCTTCGTGAGGTTGCGCTGATAGACCTCTTCCGCATTGTCCGCGATCATCTGCTGGAGCTCTTTGATCGGCTTGCCGACCGCCGTGCTATTTGCCTGCCCCTCCTTTAAGTAGAGCGCGCGTGCCTCGTCGTTCTTTCCCTCCCTGACGAGCGACTCGATCTGCTTGCCTGTCTGGTAGAGGTCGCCCCAAGCCTTGTTCGCTGCCTCGATGCGCTCCGACACGCCCTCGATTCCCTTCGCGTTCTCCGTATAACCGTCCATGAGGTTGTGGAAGCGGCTGTTGATACTCTCGATGTTCTTGACGTTCTTCTGCTGCGCCTCCGGATCCGCACTGTCCGCGAGGTTCAGCTCATGCGTCTGCATGTCGCGCATGAGATACTTCATCTCATCGACCGACTGCATGTTCTTGAGCTTCTGGTTATACATCTTGCTCATGCGGTAATTCGCCTGGTCGAGCATGCTGTACCCCGTATAGCCGACGGAGAGCAGCGCGACCGCCGCGAT
>CACWQW010000072.1 GCA_902763085.1 Dongibacter bovis | reverse complement strand
GTCGCCCAGCTCAAGGAGACGTTCGGCGAGATCCGCAGCGCGGCGCAGAGCGTCGCCGATCGCGCGAAGACGATGGTGAGCGAGCTCCGTCAGGTCGGCGCCCAGACGGATGTCATCGAGGAGAAGACGCAGTCCATCGCCGACAGCGGCGGCAAGGTCGTCAACGAGATGGAGAGCGTCTCGGCGGCGAGCGAGGAGCAGAGCGCGTCGGCAGGCGAGATCGCCACGGCGAGCGACAGCCTCGCCCAGCTCGCGCAGGATCTTTCGGAGTCGCTACAGAGATTCAAATACTGAGATTTCGGATGCACCGCCCGCGTGGCGGTGCATCTTTTTTGCGATCGGCGCCGCTTTCCCCCTTGCAAACGCCTGGGTCGCGTGATATAATTTTCTAGTCGCTGAAAAGCGGCGAGAAGAACTCTGCCCTCTCTACGGGGGAGGGCCAAAGACCGAAGAGGAGGTGATTTCGTGAGAAAGTACGAAGTCGTATTTATCGTGAAACCGCTGGAGGAAGAGGCTGTGAACGCTGTCATCGACAAGTTCAGCAAGCTCATCACCGACAATGGCGGCACGATTGACAAGGAAGACCGTTGGGGCAAGAAGCGTCTTGCCTATGAGATCAAGGACAACACCGAGGGTTTCTACGATCTGTTCTATGTGACGGCTGAGCCGGCATGCATGAAGGAGTGCGACCGTGTCATGAAGATTACGGACGAGCTCCTCAAGCACATGATCGTGAGAGCTGACGAGGACTGATATTCGAGGGTCTGGAGGATTTGCCATGAACAAGGTTATCTTAGCAGGGCGTTTGACGCGTGACCCGGAGGTTCGTTACACACAGAGCGGCAAGGCGGTCGCTTCGTTCACACTGGCGGTGGACCGCCGGTTCGGCCGCAAGAACGCGGAGGCGAATGGTCAGCCGACGGCGGATTTCATCCCCATCGTCGTCTGGGAGCGCCTCGCAGAGGTCTGCGGCAACAACCTCATCAAGGGCAGTCAGGTGCTCGTCGAGGGGCGGATGCAGGTCCGCTCGTACGACGCGCAGGATGGCAGCAAGCGCTACGTGACGGAAGTCGTAGCGAATGAAGTCGAGTTCATGGGCTCGCGCCCGCAGCGCGAGGGCGGCGCACCGGCACCGCAGGGCGGCTATCAGCAGAGTGCCGCACCGCAGGCGCCCCAGCCGAAACAGTCCTTTGGACCGTCCATCCCTGAGGAAGAGATCCCGTTTTGATTGGAGGGAAACAGATTGATGAGACGTGACAGAGGCAGAAGGCCCCGCAGGAAGGTCTGCACGTTCTGCGTGGACAAGGTCGAGCACATCGACTACAAGGACGTGGCAAAGCTGCGCCGCTTCATTACGGAGCGCGGCAAGATCCTGCCGCGCCGTATCTCGGGCAACTGCGCGAAGCATCAGCGCCAGGTGACGGTCGCCATCAAGCGCGCGCGCAACATCGCACTGCTGCCGTTTACGGCTGAATAAGAAGGAGAGAGGCTCAGGCCGGGCGTTGCCCTGCTGGGCCTCTTTTTTCGTTGTTCATGAGGGGAGCTGCGCGATGCCTGCGAAGCGGGCGTTCGTGCAGGTGCCCTGTGGAAAGGGTGGTTTCTTTGCGCGCAAAGGTCCTCGCGCTCCTCGACTGGCTCGCCGAGCCGCAGCGGCTGAAGCTCCGCCTGTTCCTCGAGGGGAATCTCATCGGCGTGCTCACGGGGGCGGTCGTGGCGGCGTTCCGCTACCTGCTCGTGCTCTCGGAGCACGTGCTGCCGCGGCTCTACGCGCAGCTCGCGCAGGCCCCGTGGGAGCTGACAGCGCTCTGGCTCGCAGCGCTCGCTTGCCTCGGCTACGTGCTCTACCGCATCGTGCGCGCGGAGCCCATGGCGTCCGGCTCGGGCATCCCGCAGATCGAGGGCATCCTCGCGGGGAAGATGCAGATGAACTGGGCGCGCGTGCTCGTGCTGAAATTCGCGGGCGCGGTGCTCGGCATCGGCGCGGGACTCTCGCTCGGGCGCGAGGGGCCGAGCGTGCAGCTCGGCGCGTGCCTCGGGCAGGGCGTCGGCCGGCTCGCGCGCCGCGCGCCGGGGGAGGATCGCTACCTCCTGACCGCGGGCGCGGGCGCGGGGCTTGCCGCCGCGTTCAACGCGCCGCTCGCAGGCGTGATTTTCTGCCTCGAGGAGCTCACGAAGGATTTCTCCCCGCTCGTGCTCATGGGCGCCGTGGCGGCGTCCGTGACGGCGACGACGGTGACGCAGGAGTTCTTCGGGCTCGCGCCTGTCTTCCACATGGGCGAGGTGCCCGCTCTCGCGACAGGGCACGCGTTCCCGCTGCTCGTGCTCCTGGGCGCGTTCGTCGGGAGCCTCTCGCTCGCGTTCAACCGCACGCTCACGGCGTCCCTCGACACCTTCGCGCGCCTGCGCCTGCCGGAGGCCGCAAAGCCGATGGTGCCGCTCTTCGCCTCGTGCGCGCTCGGCTTCGCGCTGCCGCAGGTCCTTGGCGGCGGCAGTCCGCTCGTCGACAGCCTTGTGACGGAGGATTACGGGCTCTCTTTCTTGATCGTTCTGTTCCTCGGGAAATTCTTCTTCACGATGCTTTGCTTCGGCTCGGGTGTGCCGGGCGGCATCTTCCTGCCGATGCTCGTCCTCGGCGCGCTCGGCGGCGCGATGTTTGCGAAGGCGGCGGTGCTCACAGGCATGCTCGCGCCGGCGCTCGCCGTCGATTGCATGGTCTTCGGCATGGCGGCGTATTTCGCCTGCGTCGTGAAGTCGCCGATCACGGGGACCGTGCTCATCATGGAGATGACGGGTTCGTTCGCGCATATGCTGCCGCTGATCCTCGTGTCGATGACGGCGTATCTCGTCTCGGAGGTCACGGGCGGCGCGCCCGTCTACGAGATGCTGCTCGCGCGCAGCCTGCGCCTGCGCGAGCGCGCGAGAGAGCGCTTCGCCGCGCTGCAGGGAGCACGCTGCGCGGGGGCGGTGCGAAAGGAAACGAAGGACGAATGAAAAAATACTTTACTTTGTGTCGGTTATCGTCGATAATATGGGTGGAGGATCAGGGAAGCGCTGAGGGATCGGTGCGCCGCAGCCTGGTGCAGAGGCATTGGCGGGAACATGCTTCCGCGGGACGCTGCACGTGCGGATTTCTCAGCGCTTCCCTGTAAAGAGATAGGATATGAAAGCGAGGTCTTTCCAATGAAACCACGGAGCATCTTTTCGCGCCTCTGCGCGCTCGTCACGGCGCTGCTCATCATGAGCTGCGCGAGCGCGTTCGCGGCGGCGGGGACGGACTGGGAAAATTCCGTCATCGAGGTCGAGGGCACGGGCGTCGCGCCCGTCAACGCGCGCAGCGCCGCGCAGGCGCGCGCGATGGCACGCCGCGCGGCCGTCGTCGACGCGTACCGCCAGATCGCCGAGCAGGTCGCAGGCGTCCAGGTCGACGCGGAGACGACCGTCGAGGACATGGCGGTCTCGAGCGATGTCGTCAAGACGAAGGTCAGCGCGCTCGTGCAGGGCGCGCGCATCGTCGATGAGAAGGCGGTCGACGGCGCCTACACGGTGAAGGTGCAGGTGCCGCTCTTCGGTGTCTCGAAGTCCGTCGCCGCGGCCGTCCTGCCGCAGACGACGGTGAAGGAGCCGCTGCCCGCGCCGACGGCGCCGAAAGAGGCGAGCGTGCCGGCAGCCGTGCGCAATACGGGTTCCTCTGCATCTGCGGCGCCCGCGGATGGCAAGGCGATCGGCGGCTACACGGGCCTCATCGTCGACTGCTCCGGCCTCGGCCTGAAGCCCGCGATGAGCCCTGTGATCAAGAACGGCCTCGGCCAGCCCATCTACGGCTACAAGAACCTCGACTATGACAAGGTCGTCGCAAGCGGCATGGCAGGCTACACGACGGACGTGAGCCGCGCCGCGCGCGCGGGCAGCAATCCGCTCGTCGTGCGCGCCATCCGCGTCGACGGCGGCGTGAACCCCGTGCTCTCGACGGCGGACGCGGATCGCGTGCTCATCGAGAACGGCGCGACGGGCTTCCTTGACAAGACGAACGTCGTGTTCGTGCGCTGACGGTTTCCTCCGAAAAGAATCTCCAGGCACTGATGGATCGCTGTGCATGCGGTTTCATCAGTGCTTTCCTATTTATTGCAGCGGATTTGACGGCGATTCTCGCCAGTTGATTATCTTTGTGAAAATTTGTGTCATTTTTAGGGAAAAGGCTTGAAAAATTGAAATCTGTCATGTACAATGTCACTTGATAACAAGATGAACCAATAAGACAGATAGTGATTTTCATTTATTGAATCAATGGAGTGACGCAAGATGTTTTTGGAAGAACGACAGGAAGCGATCGTGAATCTCTTGGCGCGCGATGGCAAGGTGCGCGTCAAGGATCTCAGTGAGATGTTCAAGGTGACTGAGGACTGCATCCGCAAGGACCTCGGTGCGCTCGAGAAGCAGGGCAAGCTCAAGCGCACGTATGGCGGCGCCGTCGTGCGCCGCGAGAACCTGCACATGCTCGAGGTGAGCAAGCACCGCAACACGGATGTCGAGGCGAAGCGCCGCATCGCGCAGGCGGCCGTGAAGCTCATCCATGAGAAGGACATGGTCTTCCTCGATATCTCGACGAGCAACCTCGCGATCGCCGAGCTGCTTGTGAAGACGGACCGCGAGATGACGGTCGTGACGAACATGATCGACATCCTCGTCGTGCTCGCGCGCAACCCGAAGATCCGCCTCGTGTTCGCCGGCGGCAAGATCAACAAGAGCCGCGACGGCTTCTGGGGCGGCATGACGCTCGACTTCATCTCCCGCCTGAAGCCGGACATCGCGTTCGTCGGTGCCGTCGGCGTCGACGTGAAGGAGAACAGCGTCTCGACGTACGACATCGAGGACGGCATCAACAAGGCAGCCATCGTGCGCGTGTCGAAGCGCGCCTACGTCGTCGCGGAGGCGCGCAAGCTCAGCTCGGACGGCAACTACAACTACACGAGCCTCGACACGCTCTCCGGTCTCATCACGGACTCGAAGCCCGCGGAGGACATCTGCGAGGCAGCCGATGACTACGGCGTAGAGATCATCCTGCCATGAGGCGCCCGGCGGTTTTCGCCTGGGAGACATTCGATGATTTGCTGAGAAAAGGACTGAAGGTATGGCTCTTTTACCTCACAGTCCTTTTCTTTTTTCGGCTGTTTTTCCTCGGCTGGATGCAGGAATACATGGGTGCGGGCACAGGCGCGGCGGATGTGCTCACAGCCGTCGTGCGCGGCGCGCGCCTCTCGTGTCAGACGGCGGGCGCGCTGACGCTCGTCGCCCTCGTGCCGGGCGCGCTCGCGCACTATCTTCTGCCGCGGATAGAAAACGTCTGCTGGAAGGCGGCAGCAGGCGCGGAGCTCATCGTGCTCTCCGTGCTCTACGTCGCGAGCTTCCCCTACTATCGGCAGTTCCATACGAATTTCAGCCAGCTGATGTTCAACGCGGCGAACGACGATGTCTGGGCGCTTTTCCTCTCGCTCGTGCAGGAGTTCTACCTGCCCGTGCGCCTCGCGGGCGCGCTTTTGCTCGCCTATGTGCTCTGGCGGCTGTTCTCGGCGTTCGTGCTCGCGTGGCGCGGGCCACGGCTCGCGTTCGCCGCGCGCCTTGCCTTGCCGCTGCGCCTCGCTGTGCGCGCGCTCGCGCTCGGCGTCTGCTACCTCGTCGCACTGCTCTCCATCTTCGGCGGCAGCCTTGGCTGGCAGACAGCCGTCGACTGGGAGAACGCGGGCGTGACGCGCGACGATTTCCTCAACGAGGCGATCCTCGACAGCTTGCAGGCGGTGCACCGCGGCTACGTGCTCCAGCACCGCATGCTCGCCTGCAACGGGCTCGATTTCACCGTCGACGACATCCGCGCGCTCGCGGCGCTGCACGCTGGGATGGCGCCTGCGAGCGACGACCTCGACGACTACCTGCACCACACGGCGGCGGGGCCTGTCAGTGAGCGGCCGTCGCACGTCTTCCTCATCCTCTCAGAGAGCTACGCGAACTGGCCGCTGCTCGAGCAATACGAGGATCTTCACATCGCGGACGGCATGCGCGCCGTGATCGCGGAGGAGGACGAGCACCGTCTCCGCCGTCACGGGCGTCGTGACGGGCTTTGCCGACGCGAACCTCTACCTCACGACGATGCCCGAGGCGTTCGCCGCGCCCTATCCGACCGCCGCCGCACCGCAGCTCGCGGCGCTTGGCTACGAGACGAATTTCTGGTACGCGGGGCCAGCGACCTGGGAACGCATCGGCGCGTTCACGCGCGCGCAGGGCTTCGCGCATTTTTACAGCCGCGGCGACTTCGGCGACGTGCCGGGGAGCGTTTGGGGCTGCGAGGACGAGGTGCTCTATGACCGCGTGCTCGCAGGGCTCAGCGACGCGCCGTCGTTCAACGTCATCTTGAACGCGTCGAACCACTCGCCCTACGACGTCGATGTCGAGGCGAAGGGGTTCGACAAGGAGCGCACGCGCGCGGCGCTGCCGGAGGCGGCGCGCGGCGACGAGGCGCTGCTCCGGGAGCTCGGGCACTACTGGTATGCCGACCGTGAGCTCGCGCGCTTCATCCGCGCCGTCAAGGAGCGCTGGCCGGACAGCCTCGTCGTCGTCATGGGCGACCACGCCGACCGCTACAACATCGAGAAGACCCCGACGCTGTACGAGCGCTATGCCATCCCCTTCATCGTGACGGGGCGCGGCATCAAAAAGGGCGTCTTGGACGGCGCGAGCGCCGGCAGTCAGATCGACGCCGTGCCGACGCTCATCGAGCTCATCGCGCCGCGCGGCTTCTCCTACCTGAGCCTCGGTACGAGCCTCACGCGGGGGAACCAAAAGGGCGTGAACTACGGTTTCTTCATCACGCGCACGGCGATCGGCAAGGCGGACACCGTGCCGCTCGAGGCAGAGCCCATCGGGGGCGGCCCCGCGCCGGAGCTTGACCAGCAGGCCATGCAGGACTATATTAACGCCATCCGCAGCATCTCGTGGTGGCGCGCAAAGTACGGCGCCACGCTCGACGCGTCGAAGCTCGCGGGGCGGGAATAGGGGCGGGCGGACGCTCGCCCCGCTCGGAAAGGAGGCATCCGTATCCATGGAAGCTATGGAAGCTATGGAAGCTATGGGAGCAGACGCGATGGAGACGCCGGACGACGTGCGCGCGGCCCTGCGCTGCTGCACGCTCTGCCCGCGCCGCTGCCGCGTCGACCGCACGCGCGGGACGGGCTTTTGCGGCGCGGGCGCAAGCGTGCGCCTCGCGCTCGTCTCGCTCCACCCGTGGGAGGAGCCCTGCCTCACGGGCGGCGCGCAGGGGCGCGGCGCGGGCACGGTCTTCTTCTCCCACTGCACGCTGCGCTGCTGCTACTGCCAGAACCACGAGATCTCGCACGAGGGCAAGGGCGAGGACGTCACGGTCGCGCGCCTCGCGGACATCTTCCTCGAGCAGCAGGCACGCGGCGCCGCGACGCTCGACCTCGTGACGCCGACGCACTACGTGCCGCAGATCCTCGCGGCGCTCAGGAGCGCGCGGGCGCGCGGCTTCACGCTCCCCGTCGTCTACAACTCGAGCGGCTACGAGACGGTGGAGACCATCGACGCTCTCGCGGGGGAGGTCGCCATCTACCTCCCGGACCTCAAGTACATCGACGAGGAGCCCGCGCGGGAGTACTCTGCGGCGCCTGACTACTTCGCCTATGCCTCGCGGGCGATCGAGGCGATGGTGCGTCAGACGGGTCCTGTCGACTTCGCGCCGGACGGCACGCTGCGGCGCGGCGTCCTCGTGCGCCACCTCGTGCTGCCGGGGCACCGTCACGAGAGCATGCGCGTGCTCGACTGGCTCCATGGGACGTTCGGCGACGCGGTGCAGATCTCGCTCATGAACCAGTACACGCCGATGTACCGCGCAGCGGAGCATAAGGACCTCGGCCGCCGCCTCACGACATTCGAGTACGAGAGCGTCGTCGAGCACGCGCTTGCACTCGGCATCACGCGCTGTTACGTGCAGGAGGGACGGACAGCGGACACGAAATTCGTGCCGCATTTCGACGGGCGCGGCGTGCGCAGCTGACCTGCGCGGAGAGGCAACTTTTTTTGGAAAGCTATAGCAAAGCGCGGGGATTCATGATAAAATTAGAAGGGTGTATAGTATTTGAACGTAGGAGTGCCATACGATAGAGAATGCGCTGATGGAATATCTGCCGTGCGGGCGGACATGCTGCTCTCACGCGGCGGTGCAGAGGCAGCCCCGGCGCATCCTGCGCCGCGAGATGTGCGGCGCAGCAGGTATCGGATCAGTCATTTCCAAATAGAGCATGGGGGTTTCGACGGTGTTTGAATTAGATGATAACGTACTCGACCAATTCGCAAAAATCAAGGTCATCGGTGTGGGCGGCGGCGGCAGCAACGCCGTGAACCGCATGATCTCTCTCGGCATGCAGGGCGTGGAGTTCATCGCCGTCAACACGGATGCTCAGGCCCTCCTCCATGCGATGGCGCCGAAGCGCATGCAGATCGGCGAGAAGCTCACGCGCGGCCTCGGCGCCGGCGCGCGCCCGGAGATCGGCGAGAAGGCAGCGCAGGAGAGCCGCGACGACATCGTCGAGGCTCTGCGCGGCTCGGACATGGTCTTCGTCACGGCCGGCATGGGCGGCGGCACGGGCACGGGCGCCGCGCCCGTCGTCGCGGAGTGCGCGCGGGAGATCGGCGCGCTCACGGTCGGCGTCGTCACGAAGCCGTTCTCGTTCGAGGGGCCGCTGCGCCGCAAGCGCGCGGAGGCGGGCATCGAGGCGCTCAAGCAGCACGTTGACACGATCATCACGATCCCGAACGACCGCCTGCTCCAGGTCGTCGACAAGCGCACGTCCGTCATGGAGGCGTTCCGCATCGCCGATGACGTCCTGCGCCAGGGCGTCAAGGGCATCTCAGACCTCATCGCGGCGCCGGGCATGATCAACCTCGACTTCGCGGATGTCCAGACCATCATGAGCAACTCCGGCTCCGCCCTCATGGGCATCGGCGAGGCGTCCGGTGAGAACGCTGCCGTCGAGGCCGCCAAGGCGGCGGTCAACTCCCCGCTGCTCGAGACGAGCATCGACGGCGCGCGCGGCATCCTGCTCAATATCACGGGCGCGACGGAGAACCTCACGATGTACGAGGTCGGCGAGGCGTCGACAACGATCCAGGAGGCAGCGCATGTCGATGCGAACATCATCTTCGGCGCCGCCATCGACGACACGCTCGGCGACACCGTGCGCGTCACCGTCATCGCGACGGGCTTCGACGCACCGGATACCGTCGGCGTCCAGCCCACGGCGAAGGCCGCGCCCACTGCGGCGCAGCCGGGCGCGCAGGCGGCACCGCAGCCGATGGTTCAGCCCGCCGCTCCAAAGCTCGACCTCCCCGACATCCCCATTTGGATGCGCAAGCACTGAAAGACACCACCACACCCATGCGATGATAAAACTTCCCCGAATTGCAATAATAAGTTGAACACCCGGCGAACCTTTATGCAGTAAGTGCTGCAAGCATTTCTTCCCTAAAGCACTCCTCGGGTGTCTTATAG
>CACWQW010000071.1 GCA_902763085.1 Dongibacter bovis | reverse complement strand
GCTATAAGACACCCGAGGAGTGCTTTAGGGAAGAAATGCTTGCAGCACTTACTGCATAAAGGTTCGCCGGGTGTTCAACTTATTATTGCAATTCGGGAATGACATTTTCAGATTTTAATCCTTGCATTTTTTACGGCGTCGTGCTATAATAGCATTCGTTCGGGACGTAGCGCAGTTTGGTAGCGCGCTTCCTTGGGGTGGAAGAGGTCGTGGGTTCAAATCCCGTCGTTCCGACCATTGATGATGATGAGACCGCTGCTTGAGGCTGGTGCCTTGAGCAGCGGCTTTTGCTATGTTTGTCACGTAGCTTTCTATGAGGAGATCGTATGAGTATTCTGAATGTGCAGCATCTATCGTATGGCTATGGAGGGCGTGAGATCTTTGACGACGTGTCGTTTCGTCTGCTCAAGGGCGAGCATGTCGCGCTCGTTGGTGCCAACGGCGAGGGGAAGACGACGTTCCTCTCTCTCTTGACGGGGAAGCTGACGCCGGATGCAGGGCGCGTGGAATGGGCGCGACGCGTTTCCGTGGGCTACCTCGACCAGCATGCCGCGCTCGTGCCGGGGATGACGATCCGCGAGACGCTGCGCACGGCGTTTGACACGATGGTGCAGCTCGAGAAAGAGATGCTCTCGGCCTATGACAAGATGAGCGAGGAATCTCCTGACGAGATGGAACGATTGCTGCAGGAGGTCGGCGATATTCAGAACCTCCTGGAGTCGGGCGGCTATTATACGATCGATGCGCGCATCGAGGAAGTGGCGGGCGGGCTCGGACTGCGCGAGGTAGGGCTCGATCGGCCGGTCGATGCGCTTTCCGGCGGACAGCGCACCAAGGTGCTGCTCACGAAGCTGCTCCTGGAAAATCCCGATATCCTGATCCTCGATGAGCCGACGAATTACCTCGATGTCGAGCAGATCACCTGGCTAACATCCTACCTGCAGGCTTATGAGAACGCCTTCATCCTCGTCTCGCACGACGTGCCGTTCCTCAACGCGGTCACGAATGTCATCTGGCATGTCGAAGACCTGAAGCTCACGCGGTACGCGGGCAGCTATGCGCACTTTGAGGAAATGGCGGCGCTCAAACGCAAGCAGGAAGCGGCGGCATACGAGCGTCAGCAGGCGGAGATCGCACGCGAGAAGGATTTCATCCAGCGCAACAAAGCGCGCGTCGCGACGCGCGGCATGGCAAACAGCCGACAAAAGCGGCTCGATAAGATGGAAGTGTTGACGAAGCGCACGGAGAAACCAAAAGCGTATTTCCATTTCGATGTGGACAGACTGCCGTCGCGGTTCGTGCTCGAAGCGAAGCGCTTGGTGATCGGATACGATACGCCGCTGACGGCACCCGTGGATTTCCGCGTGGAGCGCGGCAGGAAGATCGCCATCCGGGGGACGAACGGACTGGGAAAATCGACGCTGATCAGGACATTGATCGGCAGGCAGCCACCGTTTTCCGGGACAGTGGAGCAGGGCGATTTCGTGTCCGTTGGGTATTTCGAGCAGGAGAGTCCTGCGGGGAATCAGAATACGGCGCTGGAAGAATTCTGGCAGGCGTACCCCGGCCATTCGAATTTCGAGGTGCGCGCAGCGCTCGCTGCCTGCGGCCTGACCAACGAGCATATCACGACGAAGATGCTTGCGCTCTCAGGCGGAGAAGCGGCGCGCGTGCGCCTGGCGAAAATCATCGAGCAGCCCGTGAACCTGCTCGTGCTGGACGAGCCGACGAATCACCTCGATGTTGAGACAAAAAAAGAACTGCAGCGCGCGCTGCGCGCCTATGAGGGAACGCTGCTGCTCGTCTCGCACGAGCCGGAGTTCTATAAGGATTGGGTGGATGCCGTCTGGAATATCGAGCGCTGGACGACGAAGATCGTCTGAGCTTTCCTGGTACAGGCTATGGTAGGAGGTCGGAAGATATGTCCATCGATAAAGTGAAAGCGTTCTTTTCCTCACTGGGAGAGGCGGAGAAGATCTTGGAGTTCCCGCAGTCGACGGCGACGGTCGAGGCAGCGGCGAAAGCCGTTGGCTGCCGCCCCGGCATGATTGCAAAGTCTATGACGTTCTTCGTCGAGGGCGCGCCGCTCCTCGTGGTGCTCGCTGGAGATGTGCGCGTGGACAATCACAAGTTCAAAGAGACCTTCCACAAGAAGGGGCGCATGATCCCCTTCACAGAGGTGGAGGCGTATGTCGGCCATGCACCGGGCGGCGTCTGCCCCTTCTGCCTCAAGGAAGGCGTGCAGGTCTTCCTCGATGTCTCGCTGCAAAGGTTTGATACCGTTTATCCGGCGGCAGGAAACGACCACAGCGCCATCCGGTTGACGCCGGAGGAACTCTACCGGCTCGCCGGAGCGGAGCGCTGGGTGGATATCGCGAAAGCAACGCCGTGAGGAGATGTTGACAGATGATATATGATTTGTTAGACTGGAGGGGCGATGAAGAGGAGAAGTAGCGCGATGTCAGCGAGACCGCGAGGGTGAGAGGCGGTCAAAGGCGTGAAGGCACCTCGGAGCACGGTTGACAATGACAGAATTTGAGGTGGGCTCCCTGTAAGGGGGCCAATCAGGGTGGAACCGCGGAACTCGCATGATGAGTCTCGTCCCTGTGACATGGATTGTTGCAGGACGAGGCTTTTTTGTTTTGTCCTGCGAGGGAAGCGTGGATGCGTGAAGGGACGCCTGTGACGTCATTCCTGCTTCCCTAAGTTTCTGCAGAGGAGATGTCCCTATGAAATTTCAGGAAATCATCCTGACACTCAAGCAGTTCTGGAATGAGCAGGGCTGCATTCTCGGCGAGCCCTACGATGTGGAGAAGGGCGCCGGCACGATGAATCCTTCCACGTTCCTGCGCGTGCTCGGGCCAGAGCCTTGGCATGTCGCCTATGTCGAGCCATCCCGCCGCCCGGCCGATGGCCGTTATGGCGATAACCCGAACCGCCTTTACCAGCACCATCAGTTCCAGGTCATCATGAAACCGTCGCCGGATAACATCCAGGAGCTTTACCTCGCGAGCCTGGAGCGTCTCGGCATCAATCCGAAACAGCATGACATCCGCTTCGTCGAGGATAACTGGGAGTCGCCGACGCTCGGCGCCTGGGGCCTCGGCTGGGAGGTCTGGCTCGATGGCATGGAGATCACGCAGTTCACGTATTTCCAGCAGGTCGGCAGTCAGGATGTGCGCCCGGTCGCCTCGGAGATCACGTATGGTCTCGAGCGCCTTGCCATGTATATCCAGGGCGTCGAGAATGTCTACGACATCCATTGGACTGACGACTATACCTATGGCGACGTCTTCCATCAGAATGAGTATGAGCAGTCCGTCTACGCGTTCGACCTCTCGGATGAGGCGCTGCTCTTCGATCTCTTCGATAAGTATGAGAAAGAAGCAGTGCGCATCATCGACAAAGGCTATGTGCATCCGGCGTACGACTACGTCCTCAAATGCTCGCATACCTTCAACCTCCTCGATGCGCGCGGCGCTATCAGTGCGACGCAGCGCGCGGCCTTCATCGGTCGCGTGCGCAAGCTCGCGCGCCTCTGTGCGGAGTGCTATCTGAAACAGCGTGAGGAGCTCGGCTATCCGATGCTTCATAGGGGGGAGAAGTAATATGGCGAAGGATTTATTGCTCGAAATCGGCACGGAAGAAGTTCCGGCACATGTGATGCCCGGTGTGCTCGCTCAGCTCAAGGAGCGGGCAGAGAATGCCTTTGAGGAAAACCGCATCGCCTTCGCGTCCGTCCGCACACTCGGCACGCCGCGCCGCATGGCGTTGCTCGTGAAGGACCTGGAGGAGAAGCAGGCGGATATCACGAGTGAAAATCGCGGCCCGTCAATCAAGATTGCCTTTGATGCCGATGGCAAGCCGACGAAAGCGGCACAGGGATTCGCACGCGGCCAGCATGTCGCGCCGGAAGATCTCGTGCAGAAAGACGGCTATGTCTACGCTGTCGTTCACGAGGCGGGCAAAGAGACGGCAGAGCTCCTGAAGACGCTCCTGCCGGAGCTCATCTGCGCGCTCTCCTTCCCAAACAACATGCGCTGGGGCAGCCTGGAGTTCAAGTTCATCCGACCGATTCGCTGGATCGTCGCACTTTACGACCGTGAGGTGATCCCGTTCGAGGTCGCCAAGGTCGCGTCGGGACGCATCTCTCGTGGGCATCGCTTCCTGTCGCAGGGCGATTTCTCGATTGCGGCGGCCGATGACTACGAGAAAGACTGCGAGGCACAGTTCGTTATCGTTGACCCGGACAAGCGCAAAGGGATGATCCGCACGCAGATCGAGGCAGTCGCCAAAGAGAACGGCGGTCAGGCGGAGATCACGGAGGATCTGCTCGAAGAGGTCCTCTATCTCGTCGAATATCCGACGGCGCTCTGCGGTCGTTTTGAGGAGAAATACCTGCAGCTGCCGCCGGAAGCTGTCATCACGCCGATGCGTGACCATCAGCGTTATTTCCCTGTCAAGGATGGCGAGGGGAAACTCCTGCCGCTCTTCATCACCGTGCGCAACGGCGGCAAGGAATATATCGAGACGGTGCAGCATGGCAACGAGCGCGTGTTGCGCGCGCGCCTGGCAGATGCGCAGTTCTTCTTCGATGAAGACCGCAAGAAGAGCCTCGAGGAACATCGTGAGGAACTCAAGACGGTCGTGTTCCAGCAGGGACTTGGCACGATGTACGAGAAGACGGAGCGCCTCGCTAAGCTCGCGGACTTCATTGCGGACGAGATCGGCGCAGATGAGAAGGCTCATAAGCATGCCAAGCGTGCAGCACTGCTCTCGAAGGCCGATCTCGTGACGGGCATGGTCACGGAATTCACGGAGCTGCAAGGCGTCATGGGACGTGAGTACGCACGGCTTGACGGGGAATGCGAGAAGGTCGCCGTTGCCATCGACGAGCATTATATGCCGCGCTTTGCGGGGGATGCGCAGCCGCAGACGACGGCAGGCCGCATCGTGAGCACTGCCGACAAGATCGACACCATCGTCGGAACGTTCCACCTGGGCAAGATCCCGACGGGATCGCAGGATCCGTTTGCCCTTCGCCGTCAGGCGCTGGGGCTTGTTCACATGATGATCGAGGCAAACTATCATCTGAGCATCTCGCGCCTCGTCGCCAAGGCGATGGACCTCTACGATATCCGCGATAAGAAGGAACGGGAGACGATGCAGGCCGATGTGGCGGAGTTCCTCCGCCTCCGCCTGCGGAACGTCCTGGAAGCGGAAAAGATCCGCTACGATGTAGCAGATGCCGTCCTCGGCGATGTCGATGACCTGTATCGCGTCCTGTTGCGCGCGCGTGCGTTGAACGCCTTTGTCGCGAAAGACGAGGCGGCCAAGGAGATCCAGGCCTTCGTGCGCGTCGCGAACCTTGCGCGGAAGAACGAGGGGGGCGCCGTGCAGGCGGAACTCTTCCGGACGGAAGAAGAAAAAGAGCTTTCCAAGGCGTATGATTCTACAAAGAGTGCCGTTGCGAGCCTCATCGCTGGGGAGGATTTCCATGGCGTGCTCGATGCGCTGACGGAGCTTGCACAGCCGATCGATACGTTGTTCGACAATGTTATGGTCATGGACCCGGATGAGGAAGTCCGCAGGAATCGCCTGGCACTGCTCTGCCAGGTGGACGCGCTGATCTCTGAAGCTGCGGATTTCACGAAAATCGTTATGGCCTGAGTGGGGGTGCACATACTGGCCCCCTGGCAGAGGAAGGATCCGCCGATCACAAGCCGAAAGAGAGCAATATAGAGGGACAAGAAGGGCAAGACAGCTGCGGGCATGCGCAGGTGTCTTGCCCTTCTTGATGTATGGAGATCATCATTGCCATCCTGCTCTCAGCGCAGGCGATTCTCTTCAATATCGTAGGTGAGCGTCTCGGCGACGACTTCTTTCCCTTTTTCGATGTAGATGACGTGACCGTAGAATGTCACGAGGTGCTCATTCCAGTTGCAGTTGGCACTTTCCGCGCGGATGACGAGCCCAGGGCGCTGCAGGACTACGCGCCCGAAGAGGACAGCTGTGGGCGTGAATCCCTCGAGATAAACGGCATCGGCAGTGAAGGAGAGCTCGTCGCCCACGTGCATCTGGACATGGTTCTGTCCCCAGATTTCCAACTCGGTGGCGCTGACCTGCGCATCGTCCATTTGGGTGATGCGATTGCCGGAGATGACGGAGACGTGTCCGATCAGGTGATATCTGCCTGTATTCTCATCGAACACCGTTGTGTCTGCCCGGACAGTCGGCTTTTCGGGCGCTGCAAGAGCAAGCGGGGTAGGGAGCAGGGCAAGGGATAGGAAGAAAAGAAGTAGGAATGGACGGATTCGCTGCATCGTAGAGCACTCCTCTCTCATCGCACAGAGATATCGATCGGTTGGACTGAACTGTTTTGCTGATCGTTCTATCTCATTATAGCATACATCCCCGCGAAATAGATGCGGCAGGGTGCATGCGGCAGGAATTGGCGGATTGTATAATTAAGTTGAACACTTAAAAATCCATAGCGAACCCTTGTGGTAAAATGTAGTTGCACAAAAACACAACCACAAAGGAGAATCG
>CACWQW010000070.1 GCA_902763085.1 Dongibacter bovis | reverse complement strand
GCAACATGCGCCATCTGCTAACGGTATGGCTCCGTCTGCGCCTACTGACCATCGTCTCTCAGCGAGCCGCTCCCAGGGGAACTTCACCATCGTGCCGCCTGCCGGCTCCCAGCGCCCCGGCTCTCTTCCAGGCTTTCCGATGCTTACTTTTCCTGTTCTCTGCGTTTAACTGTAATGTTGTAACTGAAATTGCATTTATCATAGCACAAAGACGGAACCGGTGCAAGAAAAATTTCACGGCATGCGGCAGGCGCTTTCCTTTTCGCCTCAGTTCATCTATAATGAATATGATATTTCCCGCCCGTCAAGAAAGGATCCTGCCATGACCGCGGAACCCATGCCAAAAGTGAAATCCCTCTACAAGGCGCTGCACCTGCTCGACTACTTCGACCAGGATCACCCCGACGCGGGCGTCACGGAGCTCGCAGAGTACAGCGGCCTCCTCAAGAGCAGCGTCCACAACATCCTCCAGACCTTCGAGCTCTGCGGCTACGTCACGCAGAGCAGCGAGACGAGCCGCTACATGCTCGGAGGCACCGCCGTCTCACTCTTCTCCCGCTTCAAGGCGACGCGCAAGATCGACTACCGCATCACGGAGTACCTGCAGTCGCTGCGCGACACGTTCCACAAGAACGTCTACTTCGCCGCCAAGCAGCAGGACGCCGCCGTCTACCTCTGCGCGGAGCAAGTCTTCACGCGCCCGGGCAGCCGCCTCTCGAAGGAGGGCGCCCACGCGCCGCTGCACGCGACGAGCCTCGGCAAGGTCCTGCTCGGCTATTCGACCGTCAGTGAGAAAGAGGCGTTCTACCAAAAGGGACCGCTCCCCGCCTACACAGCGCACACGATCACGGACCCAGCCGTCCTGCGCGCGGAGCTCGAGCGCGTCATCTACGACGGCTACGCGACGTCCGCCTGCGAGTACCAGGACGGCATCTACTGCCTCGCCGTGCCCGTCATCGACGGCTACGAGCCCGTGCGCTACGCCATCGGCCTCGGCTCTGCCACGCCGATCACGCCCTATCAGCGCAAGCAATATCTCTCCGAACTCCGCTACGTCGCCAAGGAAATCGCGAGCATCGTCTCGGGAAAATGGTGATGCCTGTAAAATCACAATCCTGCCTGGGAGGCTCCTCCATGCAAATCCTGACCAGAAAACTCCTCACCGTCTGCGGCTTCTGCCTCATGCTCATCGGCGTCTTCGGCTGCTCGTTCCTCTACCACCACGACCACCGCACGGCGGAAAGCCTCTCCGCCTACTGCCGCATCGACTTCCAGAGCTCCCACACGGAGACCGGCGCCCTCGAGGGTGCGACGCTCACGCTTTGGGACGGGCGCTACGACACGGCGAAACTCCTGCCGCAGGCCGTCCTCTACACGGACGGCGACGCCTGGGAGATGGTCGCCGCCGTCAAGCAGCAGCCAGCGCCCGGCGAGGCAGGCACGGGCACCTTCCAGACGGAGAACAAACTCTTCGTCGAGCTGCCGCGCGCGAGCCTCAAAGCCATCAAAAACGCCGATACCGTCCGCTTCCGCTTCTACTACGAAGGCGGCCAGACCATCGACCTCCCGCTCAACACGCCGGACCTTGAGTACTGGAAGGCACAGCTGCAGTGAGGCGGCAGCAGGGCGGATTTTCTTTGACCACCCGCGTCGTGCCAGGTCCCTTCGCTCCCAGCGTTCTTCCCTCGCATGCAAACAGGGCTGCCGCACATCGCCATGTGCGGCAGCCCTGCCTTATCTTTCTTCAGCCTTTCACGAGCGGGATATCCAGGTGGATGCGCGTCCCCTTGCCGAGGTCGCTGTCCATGGAGATCTCGATGCCGTGCTGCTCGGCGATCCAGGAGGCGATGGAGAGACCGAGGCCGGTGCCGCTGACGCCTTCTGCTTTCGTGCGGGAGGTGTCGACGCGGTAGAATCGCTCGAAGACCTTTTTCTGGTCCTTCGGCGCGATGCCGATGCCCGTGTCGGCGAACGTTACGCGGAGGTGGTCGCCGCGGCGCTCGCTCTCCGCTGTGATGCGGCCGCCCTTGGGCGTGTATTTCGTGCTGTTCTCGAGGAAGACGCGCATCATCTGGCGCAGCATGACCTGGTCGGCGTAGACCATGCCTTCGTCATTCCTGAGGAGCGCGACGGTGTGGTCCTTCGTCACGAGCTTCATCTTCTTCATGACGTCGCCGAGGAGCTCGGAGAACTCGAGGGGCTCCCTGTGGAGCACCTGTCGTTTCTGGTCGGCACGCGCGAGGAAGAGCAGCTTCTCGATGAGCTGCTGCATGTTCTCCGCCTCCGAGCGGATGGAGGCGATGCCCTCCCGGAGCACGCCCGCGTCAGACTGTCCCCAGCGCGCGAGGAGATCGGAGTAGCCGAGGATGACCGTCACGGGCGTGCGCAGCTCATGCGAGGCGTCCGAGACGAAGCGCTGCTGCTGGGTGATGCCCTCTTGCAGGCGGTCGAGCATGTGGTTGAACGTGACGGCGAGCTCCGTGAGCTCGTCCTTGGCCTCGGGGACCTCGATGCGGCGGTCCATGCGCTCGATCTCGATCTTGCGCGCCGTCGCCGTCATCGTGCGGATGGGCAGCAGGATGCGGCAGCTGACGAGATAGCCCATCGCGAGCGCGATGATGAAGCCGCCGCAGAGCGTGAGGAGCAGGAACTGCTGCACGTGCTGGAGGAACGTGCGTTCCGCCGTGATCGTGCGCAGGAAATGGAGCGTATAGAGGGAGCCTCCGTGCATGATGGTGACTTCCTTGTGGTAGATGATCCAGTTGCCGAGGTCCGCGATGGAGAGCCCCGGCTCCGACCAGAAGGGCGTCCAGTCGCGCGTGTGCTCCGCCACCTCCTCGACCGATGGGAAGCGTGTGTCGTTCTCGAAAACGACGCGCCCCGTGATGTCGGTCACGCGCAGCACGACGCCCGGCAGCACGAAGCCATCGTCAGGGCGCAGCGCCTCGGAGAAGTCCGCGCCGTCTTCGAGCTTGCGCATGACCTGCTGCTCAGAGAGGTCGATCTCGTGTCCCGCCTGGTGGTAGATGGCGTAGTAGATGCCCACGCCCATGCACGACATCGTGAACATGAGGAGGACGAAAAGCAGCGACGCGTAGAGCGCCGTCATCTTCGTCGAGATCCGCACGGAGCTCAGCCGACGATGGAGGCGCAGGAGAGCGCGCTTAGTCCTTGATAACATAGCCTACGCCGCGCACCGTGTAGATGTACTTGTCGCCGAAGCGCTCGTCGATCTTGGCGCGCAGATAGCGGATGTAGACGTCGACGACGTTCGTGTCGCCCGCGTAGTCGTAGCCCCAGACTTCCTGGAGAATCTGGTCACGCGTGAGCACGTTGCGCTTGTTGCGCAGGAGGTACTCCAGCAGCGAGTATTCCTTTTTCGTCAGGTGGATCTCCTCGCCGTTCACGGTGACCTCGTAGCGGCTCGGGTAGAGCACGAGGTTCTTGCACGTGAGGCGCTCGCCCTCGGGCGTCTCGGGCGCCTGGTGCTTGCGGAGCGCCGCGCGGATGCGCGCGAGAAGTTCCTGGATGGCGAACGGCTTCGTGATGTAGTCGTCCGCGCCGATGTCGAGGCCCGTCACCTTATCCTCGAGCTCGTCTTTCGCCGTGAGCATGATGATGGGCACGCTGGAGAACTCACGCACCTTGCGGCAGACCTCGAAGCCGTCGATGCCCGGCAGCATCACGTCGAGGAGCACGAGGTCGAACCGTTCCTGTCCGATGCGCTCGAACGCGCGCTGGCCGTTGTCTTCCGTCGCCGTCTCGAAGCCTTCATGCTCGAGCTCGATCTGCAGGAAGCGCGCGATGCGGTGCTCGTCTTCTACGATGAAAATGCGTACAGGCTGATCTGACATATCCGATTCCTCCCGTTTTCTCTAAGTATGGCTTGATTTTCTAATGTACTTCCTTACAACTATATAACGAACGAATCAGAAAGGAAAGAGGTCTTTTCGTTTTTAACAGAAATATCATTCTTTCGCACTTGCGCGCCTCCTCAGATCAGGCGAGGAACATCTCGCGGAAGAGCGCAATGAGGTGGCTCGCCGACTGCGAGAGCGTGCGGTTCTTGAGCCAGGCGACGACCGTGTGCGTCGTGATCTCCGGGTCGACGAGCTTCTTGTAGATGAGATCGCCGTCCGTGAGCAGCGTCTTCGAGGAGATCGGCAGAATCGCCATGCCCATGCCCATCTTCGCGAGCAGGAGGTCCTGCACGATGCTGTCCGAGACGCAGAGGATCTTCGGCTCGAAGCCGAGCTTGCGGCAGTTCGCCGTGAACATCGACTGCCAGCGCAGCGGGATGATGAGCGGCTGATCCTTGAGCTCCGCGACGTGCACCTTCTGTGCGTCTCTGCCGATGTCGTGCGCCTTGTTCATGATGAGCACGAGCGGCTCGTTCGGCAGCACGATGGACTCGTAGGCACGCGCGTCGACCTGCGTGCGCGTGATGCCGATCTCGATGACGCGGTTGTCGAGCAGCTCGAGGATGCGCGTCCCCTCGCCCTCCCAGATCTGGTACGTGACCTGCGGGTAGCGGCGGTGGAACTCTCCGATGAGCTCCGGCAGCAGCAGCGCGCCCGAGGTCGTGATCGTGCCGAGGCGGATGCAGCCCGCCACGCCCGAGCCGATCTCCGTGATCTCGCGCACCGTGCCGTCGACCATGCCGAGGATGTGCTCGACGCGCGAGTAGAGCACGCGCCCCGCGTCCGTCAGGCGGATGCGGCGGCTGCCGCGCTCGAAAAGCTGCACGCCGAGCTGCGTCTCGAGGCGTTTCATCTGCCGCGAGAGCGCCGGCTGCGCAATGTCGAGGCGCTGCGCCGCGTGGCTGATGTTCCCCTCCTCCACGATGGCGTAAAAGGCGCGCATGTCCTTGATTTCCATAACATATTCCCTCCTGCAGGACGCCCCGCGGCCAGCGCGGCGTCTTCGCTCGTCCCTTCTATATCATATGATTATAACTACCCTTGCAATCAAGTTATATTATACGGTTTTCTTCTAGAGCGCGCAAATACTTTTCTAAAAATGTATAGCAGCTGTATAGCGGCGACTTTCGTCCGTAAAAGTATCAAGACAATTCACGCTTGCAGTTTCTTTTCTATCTGCGCTATAATAGGCGCAACAGACGGAACAAAATTGCTTACATGTTCAAATTCGATCGTTTAGATAGGAGATCCACTATGTCGAAAATCACGGAAACCATCGAAGCCGTCGCGCGGATGATCCTGCGCGAGAAAGACTACCTGACGGAGCTCGACGCCAAGATCGGCGACGGCGACCACGGCATCAACATGGCGCGTGGGTTCGAGGCCGTCCTCGACGCCCTCGACGAGCTCGACCACCCGGAGAATCCCAGACTCGTCCTGCACACCGTCGGCACCGCCATCCTCGAAAGCGTCGGCGGCGCCGCAGGGCCGCTTTACGGCACCGCTTTCCTCAGCGCCGCCAAGGTCTGCGCTGAGGACGAGCGCCTCTCGGTCTCCTCCGTCGACCGGCTGCTCGGCGCCGCCATCGCCGGCATAGAGAAGCGCGGCCACGCGCAGCGCGGCGACAAGACCATGCTCGACGTGCTCATCCCCGTCCACGAGTGCTTCACCTCCCCCTACGCCGACGGGAGAACGCTCTACGAATGCCTCGCCGACGCCAACCAGGCGGCGAACGAGGGCGTCGAGTACACGAAGACGATCGCGGCGCGCAAGGGGCGCGCGAGCTACCTCGGCGAGCGCTCCATCGGCTACGAGGACCCCGGCGCCGTGAGCTCCATGCTCATGTTCCGCGCCGCCTACCAGTTCCTGAACCGCTGACAGGCGGCTTTCGCGTTGCTGCCCCTGCCGCTTCCCCGCCGCTGTTTCCCGCCGCGCCCTGCCCGGAGGATGGTCCCCCCATCTCTTCGAGGCAAGATTCCCGCGCGGCGGCGAAACAGCGGTTTCTTATTTCCTTTATTTGTAGTATACTTTCTCTTTAGAAGAAATCACGACCTTTCAGGAGGAGGAACCACCTTGACGGAAAAGAAAGTACGCACGCGCTTCGCGCCGAGCCCGACGGGCTACATGCACATCGGCAACCTGCGCACGGCGCTCTACGCTTATCTCTATGCGAAATCGCAGGGCGGCGATTTCATCCTGCGCATCGAGGACACCGACCGCACGCGCTACGTCGCGGACGCCGTCGACTTCATCGAGCGCACGCTGAAGCTCGCCGGCATCACCCCCGACGAGGGCCCCGGCTACGGCGGCGAATGCGGCCCCTACGTGCAGAGTGAGCGCCTGCCGCTCTACAAAAAGTACGCAGAGGAACTCGTCGCCTCCGGCCACGCCTACTACTGCTTCTGCGACCCCGACGAGGACCACTCGACGGGCGAGTTCGGCGGCTACGACCGCACCTGCCGCGACCTGCCGCAGGACGTCATCGACGCCCACCTAAGGAATGGCGATCCCTACGTCATCCGGCAGAAGATGCCGCTCGATGGCGCAACGACCTACGCGGACGTCCTGCACGGCAACATCACGATCCCGAACAGCGAGCTTGAGGACCAAGTGCTCCTGAAGCGCGACGGTATGCCGACCTACAATTTCGCCAACGTCATCGACGACCATCTCATGGGCATCACGCACATCATGCGCGGCGCGGAGTTCATCACCTCCACGCCGAAATACATCCTGCTCTACGAGTCGTTCGGCTGGGACGTCCCCGTC
>CACWQW010000069.1 GCA_902763085.1 Dongibacter bovis | reverse complement strand
GGTGATGCTGTTGTCCTTTTCGATCGTGACGTCGATGTGGTCGCAGTAGCCCGCGAGCGCCTCGTCGATGGAGTTGTCGACGACCTCGTAGACGAGGTGATGGAGACCGCGCTCCGAGGTCGAGCCGATGTACATGCCCGGGCGCTTCCTGACGGCCTCGAGGCCCTCGAGGATCTGGATCTGCTCGGCGCCGTAGTCGGCTTCAACGGCCGTGACCTCGGCGCTCGACTCGTCGGTGTGGATCGTGACGCCCGTCGTGTCGAAGTCCTTGTCGACGAGCTCCGGGTCCACAGCTGGCTGCGCCTGATCCGGCGCCTGCGCGTCCTGCGTGAAATCGAATGTCTTCTCGTTCTCGTTTGCCATGAAATCTAACTCCTATCTATGCGGACTGCTTCCCGTACATATCGATTCGCCTGCCGTGCCCGGCGCATGAGCGTGACGGGCGAGATGGCGGACAAGTAGATGCGTTTCTCCGTGATGATGACGGACTTCGTCTCTTTCTCCCGGGCGGCGTCGATGACGCTGCCGTCCGCGCGCGCGCGGGCGAGGAGGTCGCCTCCGGGCGCGCCGGCGGTAGTGAAGAGGCGGATATCGTGGATGGAGACGACGTCAGCGATCCTGACGGACACGTTTCTGCCGAGATGTAGGAACACGCCGTTCACCTGCTTTCTTCCTGCCCCATGAGATGTAATCGTAGCGCCTGAGCGGCTGCCAGTCCTCTGGCTTTGCGAGGTTCCCGCGCAGGTAGTAGAGCGTCCGCTTCACGAGATCTTCCGTGAGCTGCTCCGGCGGCAGGCAGCGGAACAGCATCGTGAGCGTCTTCGCCTCCATCGACGCGTAGTCTTTGAGGAGGACGCGCGAGGCGAGCGACTGGATGAGCGAGACGCGGCAGCGCGCGAGCAGCGCAGGCGTCGCCTCAGGGAGGCTCTTTTTCACCTCGCCGTAGCGCATCCACGGCACCTCGCGCAGGAGGCGCGTGCAGGCGGCGCGAAGCTCCGCCTCGTGCTTCGCCGCACAGGCGCCGCAGCGCTTCGCGCCGGGCGGACAGAGCGCGGAGCAGTCCGCGCAGCGGTGGTAGCCGTGCGCCTCCTTGACATGCTGGAGCTTCCAGCGGCCGAGCGTCAGGCGGAAGAGGCGCGCGCGAAGCTCATCGTCCTCGACGCCAGCGCACGCCGCGCGCGCCTGTGCGATCTCCTCCTCCTTAAGGTCTGCCTGCTGCACCTGGCGCGCCAGGCGCTCCTCCGGCAGGGAAAAGAGGCCGTTTTCCTCCGCCTCCACTGGCGCCGCCTCAATCGCCTGGCGCCCCCTGCCGCTGCGTGCGAAGCGCAGCTCACGCACGAGGCGGCCACCGGCGAAGTTGTTGACGCGCTGGCAGATGTCCGTCTCCATCATCTTGATCTGGTTGCGCCAGACGGCATCGGGGGAGTAGAGCCAAAGCACGTCGCGCAGGATGCGCACCGCCTCGACGCTGGTCGCGATCATCTTCCCGACGATCGTCTCCCAGTGAGCGACGACGTACTCGCGGAGGTAGCGCTGCTCGACGGCGGGGCCGAGGGCGTGGATGCTCTTCGGCAGGATGTCCTTCACGCGCTCGATGCCTGGCTGACGCTTTCCCTTCATGCTGACGCTCCTCTCCCTGCCGCGGCTCTACGATATGCGCTCGATGCTGCCCGCGCTGACGCGGTAGGAACTCCCCATGCGCTCGCGCGGGAAATACGCCGCCTCCGTCGCCGTGATGATGGTCTGGATGCGCTCCTTGCGCAGGAACGCGAGCAGCGCCTGCCGCCGCTCTGCGTCGAGCTCGCTCATGACATCATCGAGGAGCAGGACGGGGTATTCCCCCGTCTCCGAGCGCAGGAACTCGAGCTCGGAGAGCTTTAGCGAGAGCGCGCCCGTGCGCTGCTGTCCCTGCGATCCGAACGCGCGCAGGTTGACGCCGTTGACCTCGAGCACGAGATCGTCGCGGTGTGGGCCGACGGTCGTCACGCCGCGCGCGATATCGACCGTCCGACACTCTTTCAGTTTCTCATTATACCATGGTTCGAGCGATTTTGTCACATCGGCGAGGGACATCTCCTCGCTCCCGGCGATGGCGAGGGCGAGCGAGAGATTCTCGCGGCTGCCCGAGATGCGGCGCTGCATGAGATTTGCGAGCATGCTGAGCTTGCGCACGACCTCGAGCCGCTTCGCCGTGATGCGCGCGGCACTCGCCGCGAGCTGCGGCTCCCAGGGCTCGAGCGCAGAGACGGCGGCGCGCCGCTCGCGGATGCGCTTCAGGAGCGCGTTCCTCTGCGCGACGAGCCGCTGATACGTCGCGATCTCATGGTAGTAGGCAGGGCTCGCCTGCGAGATCTCCCCGTCGAGGAAGCGGCGCCGCTCTGCGGGCGCGCCCTTGATGAGGAAGAGGTCCTCCGGAGAGAAGAGCACGGTGTTGAGCGTGCCGACGAGCTCCTTGAGGTGGATCGTCTCGCCGTTCCGTGCGATCTGCCGCCGCTTGCCGCGCCGGAAGAGGAACGAGAGTCGCCCCTTTGTCCCGAAACGAGAAAAGGCCAGCTGCAGAGAGCCGGCCTCCTCGCCAAAACGGATGAGGTCTCCGTCCTGATGCGTGCGGTGAGAGCGTCCGAGCGAGGCATAGCAGATGGCCTCGAGCAGATTCGTCTTGCCCTGCGCGTTCGCGCCGAGGAAGATGTTGATGCCCTCATCGAGCGTGAGCGCGAGATGCTGATAGTTGCGGTAGTTCTGTAGCCGGATGGCCTGAACGAGCATGGCGCTTCCTCACCCTTTCGTGACCTCGTAGCTGCCGAGTCCCTCAATCTCGATGATGTCGCCCGGCACGAGCTTCCGCCGCTTCGCTGTCTCGATCTCGCCGTTGCGGCGGATGCGACGCTCCAGGAGCAGCGGCTTGATCTCGCCGCCCGAGGCGAGGACGCCCGCCCATTTGAGGAACTGGTCGAGCTGGATCTCGTCGGTATCGATGGCAATCTTCGTCGTCATAAGCTCCTCCTCAGTGCATGGTGCGCACAGGCGTCACGACATAGATGAAATTCGGATCGTCCGAGTCCCGGATGGCGATCGGGGAGAGCGGCTGGTGCAGGTCGATGGTGCAGACGTCGCCGTCGAGCGTCTTCAAGACGTCGACGAGATACGTCGCGTTGAAGGCGATCGTGAGCTCGTCGCCCTCGATCTGCGCGTGGATCGTCTCCTCGGCGTGGCCGATGTCGGGATTGCTCGAGGAGATGTGGAGTTTCTGATCGGCGAACGAGAGCTTCACGACGTTGTAGTCGTTCGCGCGGCTGATGAGCGAGACGCGGTCCATCGCGGCGCTGACTTCGTCCGTCTTGAGCTGCACGTGCGTCGTGAGGTTCGTCGGGATCACGCGGTGATAGTCCGGGAACGCGCCCTCGATGAGGCGCGAGGTCAGGTAGATGTTCTCGAAGGAGAAGCTGATCTGGTTGAACGAGCAGTTGATCCTGACATCGCTCGGGATCTCTGAGGTCAGGATGTGCAGGAGCTCACCGAGCACCTTGGCGGGGATGATGAGCTTCATCGCGCCGATGGGTTCGTCGAACGTCTCTTTCTTCACAGCGAGCCTGTGGGTATTCGTCGCCGCCATCGTGACGGTGTTTTGGTCGATGTCCATGTAGACGCCTGTGAAGATGGGGCGGCTTTCGTCATTTGAGCAGGCGAAGACCGTCTTTTTCACAAGCGAGCGGAGGATATTGTCCTTGATGACGAAATGGAGGTCGCCCTCGAGCTGATGGACGCCGGGATATTCACCGGCATTCATCGTGCGCAGGGTATAATTCGCCTGGGCTGAGGTGATGCGCACGCTCTTCTCCTCCGTGTCCTCCGCGATGCTCACGTTATCCCCTGGCAGCTTGCGGATAACTTCCTGAAAATAGCGTCCGGGCAGGGCGAGCTGACCGGGCGTCTCGATGTCGGCGGGGATGGTAACGATGATGCCGAGCTCGAAGTCCGTCGCCTCGATCATGAGGTGATCTCCTTCAGATTTGATGTAGATACCGGAGAGGATGGGCATCTGCGGCTTGCTTGAGAGCGCCTTGCTGACGATGGAAAGCGCGCCGGTGAGCTCTTGTTTTAGACAGGTGAATTTCATGATGTTGCCTCGCTCCTTGTTTTTAATATGACGCGGTATGTTTAAGAAAAATAGTTGTCGTAGTCGTAGGGCCTGTGAAAAAGTGGATAAGCCGCTGCGAGGCCTATGGTATCGACAGGTCGGCTGTGGGTATCCTGTCGATAACGAGAAGGGGAAAGGAGGGGAGTTATCCACATCGTGCACAGGCATTTCCACAAGTGCCGTTTATCCACAAATCATCGACAGGGGTATCCCAAGGCGTTCCACATGGTTATCCACATGGCGTTTGGGGAGAAATGGCGGGCGGCGGCAGAGGGTCACAGGCGCGCGGTTCACATCTTCTGGATGCGGTCGACGAGCTCGCTGAGGATCTGGCTCAGCTTCTCGTCGGTTTCCTTTTCCTTCTTGATCTTGTCGTAGGCGTGGAGGACGGTCGTGTGGTCGCGCCCGCCGAAGAACTGACCGATGGCGGGCAGGCTGCTCTCCGTGAGTTCGCGGCAGAGGTACATGGCGATCTGTCGCGGGAAGGCGATGCTGCGGCTGCGCTTCTTCGCGTGCAGGTCCTCCACCTGCAGCTTGAAATAGGAGGCGACGATCTCCTGGATGATCTCGGGTGTGACCTCCTGGCTGCCGCTCGTCGGGAAGAGGTCCTTGAGCGCCTCCGTGACGACCGTCGTCGTCACCGGCTGGTTCGTGAGGGACGCGTAGGCGACGACGCGCGTGAGGGCGCCCTCGAGCTCACGGATGTTCGTGTCGATGCGGTTCGCGATGGCGAACATCACGTCGTTGGGGACCTCGATGTGGTCGACCATGGCTTTCTTCCTCAGGATGGCGATGCGCGTCTCGAGGTCCGGCGCCTGGATGTCCGTGATGAGGCCCCACTCGAAACGCGAGCGCAGGCGTTCCTCGAGCTTCTCGACCTCCTTGGGCGGTCGGTCGGACGAGAGGATGATCTGCTTGTTGTCGTCGTGCAGGGCGTTGAACGTGTGGAAGAACTCCTCCTGCGTGCTCGTCTTGCCGGAGATGAACTGGATATCGTCGACCATGAGCACGTCGATCGTGCGGTACTTGTCGCGGAATTTCTCCGGGTGGCCGTCGCGGATGGAGTTGATGAGCTCGTTCGTGAATTTCTCGCTTGAGACGTAGAGCACGCGCATCTCCGGGTGGTTCTTCAGGATGCGGTGGCCGATGGCGTGCATGAGATGCGTCTTGCCGAGACCGACGCCGCCGTAGAGGAAGAGCGGGTTGTAGCCGTGTCCGGGGTTCTCCGCGACGGAGAGGGAGGCGGCGTGCGCGAGTTGGTTGCTCTTGCCCGTGACGAAGGTGTCGAACGTGTATTTCGGGTTGAGCGTCGAGGCGTCGCCCGGTGCGATCGGCGCGGGGTATTTGTGCGCGCTGCGGCCGCTCGTCTCGCCGGCAGCGGCCTCCTCCTGCCAGTCGTCCTTTGTCTGGAAGGAGGAGGCGTCGTCAGAGATGATCTCGCCTTCGCCGTCGAGGAGCGTCGGCTGCTCGATGTCGGCGGCCTTCCTGGCACCGCTCGTGCGGCGCTGGCCGCGGGACGCCTTGACGGCCTTCTTCACCTTGCGGGAGGTGTGGGCCTCGAGCGGCTGGTCCTCGTCGCTCGGGCTCGGCAGGTCGAGGCTGATGAGCTCGACACTCCTCGGCTCGCCGAGGACGTCAGCGACCGCATCCTCGAGGATGGGGATGTAGCGGTCCTTGATCCAGTCTTTGGAAAAATCGTTCGGTGCGGCGAGCTCGAGCGTGCGC
Source organism: Dongibacter bovis (assembly GCA_902763085.1). GTDB lineage: Bacteria > Bacillota > Negativicutes > Selenomonadales > Selenomonadaceae > Selenomonas_C. The sequence continues at coordinate 1,892 of CACWQW010000069.1, read as the reverse complement.
TCATCAAGTCGGATCGGGCGTACGGGCAGCAGCCACTTCTCACAGGCCACCTTGGAGAGGGATTCCTGCACTTTAGCGAGGATTTCCAGCCAGATGGCCTTCAGGTCAGTTGTATTCTTCGGCATAGAGAACGTCCTTTCTAGTAACGTCAACATGGCAGCAAAGCGGGCGAGGCCTTGCCTTCGTTTGTCCACAGGATGTTTTTTATCCACAATTTCATCCACAGATGTGGATAACTTTCTCAGGTGTACGGGAGAAAGCCGTAAAAAAGATTACAAAACGTTGCCATCGGCGTCCAGGCAGATTTGTAATCATGGGAAATGTAACAGATATGTACTTTGTGGATGAATGCTGTGGATAAATGAGGAACTACGTGGAAAGAATCAAAATGATTTTATCAGAAGCGAGGAAAGTTATCAACAGGTTTCTAGAGGAGAGGACGATTTTTCCAGGAGATATCCACAGAGTTCTGGAATGATCCACTGCTCGTCAGGGGCTGGGAAAGTCTCTCGCGGGTGCCAGAAAAATGGGATGGGAAATTGTAACATTGTTCCATTAGGAGAAATTTCGCTTTTGATTGATATGGTATTTGTGATAAAATGACTTGATCATATCAAAAAATCTTACAGGGGATTGATCAAGTCAAGGAGGGGAGATTTGTGGATCGTATGACCATCCGCAAGAAGCTGTTTCTCGTCTTTGGGGGACTCATCGCTATTTTCGTAGCGAACGGGCTCTATACGGGGTACAGCTTGAGAGCACCTGTCGAGCGTGATGATCGGCGCGGAAAGCAGCCGTACGCTTTCGGACTATCGTCAGGGCGAGTATGCGGTGCTGACGGCGACGACGCTGCCGAACCGCATCCATGCCGCACAGGAGACGAAGAAGAAGGCCGATCAGCTCGATATCGCTCTCGATGCGATGGATTCCTCCGTCGCGCCGGAGGTGCGCGACGATTTCGATGCGCTGCGCAGCACTTGGAGCGCGTACAAGGATACCTCGCAGAGGGTCATTCGTCTCGCCAAGGATGGGAACCAGGCGGAAGCGGCAGCGCTGCTCGATCGCTCCAGCAGTCAGTACGCCTCGACAGCAACAAGGATTTCATCCATCAGGAGAGCGCCGAGGCATCGAAAAAGTATGAGCAGACGAAGTGGACGCTCATCGTCTGCATCCTGCTGGTCGCAGGACTCTCAGGCATCATGGCGTTCTATCTGAGTGCGGGCATCATGAAGTCCGTGCGCTATCTGATGCAGGTCTCCCGCGAGATCGCCGGAGGCAACCTGACAGTCGAGGCCGTGCCGAAGACACAGGATGAGTTCGGCGAGCTGACGGCAGCTTACGGCGATACCATCCGCAACCTGCGTACGTTGATCGAGCATATCCAAAAGACGGCCTCTGAGGTCTCGACCTTCGCGGCGCAGCTGACGGAGAACGCCAGCCAGTCGGCGCAGGCCACGCAGCAGGTCGCCGCGTCCGTCACGAACGTCGCCGGCAATACCAGTCAGCAGGGCGAGGCGGTCAGCCGGTCTCTCACGGATATCCAGGAGATGTCTGATAGCATCCAGGGCTTCCAGGAGAAGGCGACGGCGTCGGCGGATTCGGCCCGCAGGGTCGAGCGCATCGCCGGACAGGGCAAGGCGGCCATCGATGGCGCTGCCGTACAGATGGCAGAGATTGCCGATTCGGTGACGGATTCGGCCCAGGTGATCCGGAAGCTGGCGGACCGCTCCGCGGAGATCGGTCAGATCTCCGTGACCATTTCCAGCATCGCCGAGCAGACGAACTTGCTCTCGCTCAACGCGGCCATCGAGGCGGCGCGGGCAGGCGAGGCGGGACGCGGTTTCTCCGTCGTAGCGGAGGAGGTGCGCAAGCTGGCCGAGGAGTCCGATACC
>CACWQW010000068.1 GCA_902763085.1 Dongibacter bovis | reverse complement strand
GAAAAAAGAAAAGTTTGAAAAATTCGACGTTAAGGAGCGCGCGCTGCGCTTCCATCAGTCCCATCAGGGAAAATATGAAATTCAGAGCAAGGTGCCGCTTTCCTCGGCAGAGGACCTGACGCTCGCGTACACGCCTGGCGTCGCGGAGCCGTGCCTCGAGATCGAGAAGCACCCGGAGAAGATCTACGACTACACGACGAAGGGCAACATGGTCGCCGTCGTGACGAACGGCACGGCGGTGCTCGGCCTCGGCAACATCGGCGCGGGCGCCGGCCTGCCCGTCATGGAGGGCAAGGCGATCCTCTTCAAGGGCTTCGCTGGCGTCGATGCCGTTCCCATCTGCCTCGATACGCAGGACGTCGATGAAGTCGTGCGCACGGTCGAGCTCATGGCGCCGTCGTTCGGCGGTATCAACCTCGAGGATATCAAGGCGCCGCAGTGCTTCGACATCGAGACGCGCCTGCGCGAGAAGCTCGACATCCCCGTGTTCCACGACGATCAGCACGGCACCGCCATCGTCTGCGTCTCGGCGCTCATCAACGCGTTCAAGCTCATCGGCAAGCGCTTCGAGGACGCGAAGATCATCGTCAACGGCGCGGGCGCCGCAGGCCAGGCCATCACGCGCCTGCTGCAGGCGATGAACACGCGCCACATCATCCTCTGCGACTCGAAGGGCGCCATCTACGAGGGGCGCCCGCAGGGCATGAACCCGTACAAGGACGCGATCGCGAAGATCACGAACCGCGAGCAGGAGAAAGGCGCGCTCAAGGACGTCATCAAGGGCGCGGACGTCTTCATCGGCGTCTCCGTCGCGGGCTGCGTGACGGAGGACATGGTCCGCTCGATGAACGAGGACGCCGTCATCATGGCGATGGCGAACCCGACGCCGGAGATCATGCCGGCGCTCGCGAAGCAGGCGGGCGCGCGCATCGTCTGCACGGGCCGCTCCGACTTCCCGAACCAGGTCAACAACCTCCTCGCGTTCCCGGGCATCTTCCGCGGTGCACTCGACGTGCGCGCGAGCGACATCAACCTCGAGATGAAGATCGCCGCGGCGAACGCCATCGCGTCGCTCATCACAAAGGACGAGCTCGACGAAGACCATGTCATCGCGAGCCCCTTCGACCCGCGCGTCGCCCCGACCGTCGCCCGCGCCGTCGCCGAAGCGGCGCTTGCGACCGGCGTCGCGCGCCGTACCGACGTCAGCGCAGACGACGTCGAGCGGCATACGAAAGAGCTTTTAGGCGAGAGCCTCGCGGCTGTGGCAACAGCCTGAGAGCGGCGGCTTCTTGGAACAGAGCGGTTTGTGGATTCTGCACATATGTGGAATCGCAGACCGCTTTTTATGGAAGATCAAGAGGGGGTGACTGCGATGTGCAAGGCGATGGAAGAGATGCGGAAGGAAGCCGCGGCAAAAGCGAGGATAGAAAGCAAGATCGAGGATGCCATCGAGATGATGAAGGATCATTTCAGCATTGACCGCATTGCGAAGATCACGAAGCTGTCCGTCGAGCAGATCACGGAGGCTGGACGGCTGCAGGGGCTTTTATGACGTTCCTGCGGCGGGAATCGCGAAGAGGGAAGTGCAAGATCAAGAAAGACCACCGGCGTGCCGCTTGAGCGGTTTGCCGGTGGTCTTTCTTATCGCCAGGAGTGTATCCTGTTACCTCGTCTTCCCACCTGCGCCCGGGGTCGGGGCGTCGCTGGTGGTGGGGGCGGCGCTCTGCCGCTGCTGGGTCGTCTGGGTGTCTTCGCTGCGCGCGTCGCTCGTGCTGTCGGTGTCTGCCGTGCGGCTGCGCGAGGAGGAGGAGCTGCTGCCCTTCGTGTTTTCCTGCGGGTGCTTGCTCTCGCTCTTGCCGCTTCGCGTCTGGCTGCTCGCGTTGCCGATGCTGTGATCGGAGGCGGGGACCTCCGTGGCGTTCGCCGGGATGGACTTCTCGTATTCCTTCGCGGCTTCCACGAGGCGGGCGCGCGCGGAGGAGGAGAGCGAGATGCCGAGCGTGTCCGCGAGCGTCGTGCGGAGCTTCTCGACGTCGGGGATCCAGTAGCTCACGCCGGAGATGTAGAGCGGGCGACCGGGGACCATGTCGGTCTTGAGGCCATTCTTCTGCGCCTCCTTGAGCGTGCCCGCAAACTCGAGCAGCTGGCGGAACGAGAGGTCCGTCTTGACGGAGCCCATGACTTCCTTGATGACGGTCGGCAGTTTCGGGATGATGGAGGGCGAGGTGACCTTCTCCATGCAGGCCTTCATGAATTTCTGCTGCCGCTTGATGCGACCGATATCGCCCTCCTCGTCGCGGTAGCGCACGTAGGTGACGGCGGTCTTGCCGTCCATGTGCTGCATGCCGGGCTTCAGGTCGATGACGAGGCCGCCGTCGTCGTCCCAGGGGTCCTCGTAGTACATGCGCTTCTCGACGTCGATGTCGATGCCGCCGAGGGCGTCGATGATCTTCTGGAATGCGTGCGTGTCGATGACGACGTAGTGGTCGATGTTGACGCCGAGGAAATCCTCGACGGTGCGCTGGGCGAGCTTCTCGCCGCCGAGGACGCCGCTCTTGGCGCTGCCGTAGGCATAGGCGGCGTTGATCTTGTCCCAGCCGTGACCGGCGATCTTGACGCGCGTGTCGCGCGGCACGGAGAGCAGCGATGCCTGGTCGCGCTTCGGGTCGACGGCGGCGATCATGAGCGTGTCGCTGCGACCGACATCGTCGTCGCGGGTGTCGACGCCCATGATCATGATCGTCGATTTATCCTTCGCCGTGAGCAGTCCCTCCTCGACGGCGTCGCCTGCCGTCTTGTCGAGCAGGGAGGAGGAGGCGAACAGGGCGCCGGCGACCGCGGCGCCGACGAAGCAGAGGATGACGAAGAGCCACGTAAAGGCCGAGGATCTCTTTTTCTTCCGCGACCGCCGCGGCGGAATGGTGGATGTTGACAAGTCCATACCTTCTTTTCTCTCGTGAAAACGCGCGAAGCGCGTGAAACATACCATTGTCCATTATAATGAGAAAACGTCATTTGTGCAATATCAGCGCTCCTCCTAGTCTAGCGCAGCAAGATGAAAAAAGCGTGGTTTTTTCCACAAGCGCATGGGGACGAGGCGTGGATAAAAAACGCAAAATATGGTTTTACGCGAGAAGTGGGCGTCTAAATATGGACTTATCCCCTGTTTTATCCACAGTATCCACAGAAAAGCGAGGATTTTCCTATGCACATTGTACACAAGTGGGACAATCCACGCGGAGCCTGTGGAAAAAGGGAGGACGCCGCGCTCGGATAAAAAAGTTATCCACATCTGTGGATGAAGTTGTGGATAAGGGGAAAAGCGGAATTTTCTTCGTTTGGAAGAATGTGTTTTCCCGGGCTTTGTAGTATAATGATGGTACGCAGACACGCGCGGTCAACGGCGTCCTGCGCTGCGCGCAGGGACAGGAAGGGAGGCAGGGCAATGGCGGAGATTTCGACGGGCGAGCTCTTGCTGCGGCTCGTGCTCGCCTGTGTGCTCGGCGGCATCATCGGCTACGAGCGGCAGTCGCGCCACAAGTCGGCAGGGCTGCGCACGAACCTCCTCGTCTGCCTCGGGGCCTGCCTCATCATGGTGCTCTCGCAGGAGCTCTACCTGCGCGTCGAGGGGCATACGAACGCCGACCCCGCGCGGCTCGCGGCGCAGGTCGTCTCGGGCATCGGCTTCCTCGGCGCCGGCGCCATCATGAAGGAGGGGCTGACGGTCACGGGCCTCACGACGGCGGCGTGCCTCTGGGTGGTCGCGGGCGTCGGGCTCGCGGTCGGCGCCGGCTGCTACACCGGCGCGCTCCTCACGACGGGGCTCGTCTTCGTGACGCTCGGCGTGCTCTCGCGCCTCGATGCCTGGGTGGAGCAGGAGCGCGACCTCGCGCTGACGATCCGCACGGAGGACCTGCCGGGGCAGCTCAGCCACATCAGCGCCTGCCTCGAGGAGCTCGGCCTCACCGTGCACGGCCTGCGCGTGCAGGGCGAGGCGACGCGAGAGGGGCAGAGGACGCTCGTCGTCGAGCTCACCGCGTGGCAGCGGCAGACGGTGAAGCGCGCCGTCGCCTGCGAGGCGGTGCGGCAGATCCGGGGCGTGTACAGCGTGGAAATCAATTAGGAAAGATGCGGAGGATTGGCTATGTTGAAGGAAGAGATCATTGATACGATGGTGCGTCAGGCGATGGACATCACGCGGAATGCCTACCTGCGGCATGAGACCTCGCTTGCCGTCGGCGCCTGCGTGCTCGCCGCGGACGGGACGCTCTACAGCGGCTGCAATCTCGAGAACCGCATGCCGCAGCTCTGCGTGTCGGCAGAGCAGGTGGCGATGCAGATCGCGCTCGCGGACGGCAAGCGCGAGTTCGACGGCGTCGCCATCATCGCGGATACGGAGGAACCGTACGTGCCAAGCGGCCTCTCGCTCCAGCTGCTCGCGGAATTCGACGTGCCGGAGGTCGTCATGGCGAATATGAACGGAATCGTGGACGTCAAGCCGCTGGAAGCGCTGCTGCCGTACTACAAGAAGATGAAAAAAAATACGCGGTTCACGCTGGGAAAATGAGCGCGCGCCGCAGTGCCTGAGGGCGCGTGTCCCAATCATACAGAAAATCCCGACGTACTGCATGCGTCGGGATTTATTATGCAAGGGCACCTCTGTATCCCTCTAGGAGACACACCGCAGGCGTAGCCGAAGCTACGTCGAGGATGTGTTGACGACGAGGAGACAGTGCAGACGCGTGCAGATGGGGTGCTGTTTTTTTTAGAGGTGCCCGCAAATGATTACAGCAGGCTCAGGACGGAGCTCGTGCTCTGATTTGCCTGAGCGAGCATGGACTGGGCGGCCTGCGTGAGGACGTTCGCCTTCGTGTAGGCCGTCATCTCCTTTGCCATATCGGCATCGCGGATGGTCGATTCGGAGGCCTGCGTGTTCTCGCTGCCGACGCGCAGATTGTCCGCCGTATAGGCGAGGCGGCTCGAGACGGCGCCGATCGTCGTCTGCTGGTCGAGCGCCATCTGGAGGGCATTATCGACGACGGCGAGCGCGGCGTTCGCATTCGCCTGCGTCGACAGGCTGACGGTGCGTCCGTCCATGCCCTTGAGTCCGAGCGCGTAGGCGCGCATATCAGTGAGACCGACCTTGATGGATTGGTTCGCCTTTGTGCCGACCTGGAACGTAAAGGCGTTGTCGGGGCTGGCGTTGCGGGCGCGCTGGACGAGCGTGAAGTCATTGAGGACGGCATTGACGTCTTTCTTGACATTGCCCTCCCTGTCGGTGACGGAGATCGTAAAGCCGGCGATCATGTACTCCAGGCCGGTGTCGGCCGGGACGAACGGATCCTGATTCGCCGGCGCGGCCGCGGCGTTCGGATTCGTGATGATCGTCGTGCGGTTTCCGTCCGGCGGGCCGAACGTATTTCCATATCCGTCAAGGCCATAGTATTTGACGCGATCGACCACGGCAATCCCGCTGTTGAAATCCCATACGCCCGGGTTCGGATTCGGCGGGTTGACCGCGTCGGCGATATCGGCCGCGAACCGCGTCCCCATCAGGTGCGCGAGCGACTCCGTCGTGCCGATTTCATAGGCGGGCATGACATACGTCTTTCCCTGCGAGACGAGGGAGAACGTGATGCGATCCGTGCTCTGGATGCCGAGCGGGTTGCCATTGCGATCCTTCAGATCGACGAGCGGGACGCCGTTTGTCGGCAGATTCGTCGCATCCGTATCGAGCGAATTGTTCGCATAGACGGCTGCTGTCGCCGCGTGTGCATCATCGTGCGAACCGTCGACGAGATATTTCCCGTTGTACGTCGTATTTGCGTTATCGTCGATCTGGTCGATCATCTCGTTCCATTCCTTCTGGATGGTCGCGCGGTCGTGGTCGGTGTTCGTATCGTTCGCCGCGTTGATCGCCTTCTCCTTCATCGTCCGCAGGAGGTCAACCGTCGATCCGACCGCTCCCTCCGCGACCTTCAGCAGGCTGATGCCGTTCTGCGTGTTCACCGTCGCCTGATCGAGCCCGCGGATCTGGACGCGCATCCGCTCGGAGATCGCGTACCCTGAGGCATCGTCCCCGGCGCCCTCGATCTTCATGCCGCTTGCGACCTTCCGCAGGGATTTTGCAAGGCGCTTCTCGTTCGCGTTCAGCGTATTGAGCGTATTCGTCGCGCCCGTGTTGTTCTTTAAGACCATGGCCATAGATCTCACATCCTCCATAAATACTCTTATCCATTATATCGGTGAGGAACCGGCAGTAATGAATAGCTCAAATTTCCCACAAAACGTCCCCGTTCCGCCCCTTTCCGAGCAGCGCCGCATCGTCTCCATCCTCGACCGCTTCGACGCGCTGACGCATGACCTCACGAGCGGCCTGCCGGCGGAGATCGCGGCGCGGGAGAAACAGTACGCCTGCTATCTGGGCAAGCTCCTCTCCTTCCCGCGCAAGCAGGCATGAGAGCCAGGATGCGCCTCCTATGCGTTGCTTGCCTTTTCCACCGATTCCCGTTAAAATAAAGGCAAAGACGGAGGTGATGCACATGAATCTGTCGCGGAGAGACATTCCGCCGGAATACTTAGCCATCCTGCAGAAGTTTCGTTTCATCGACGATACCTTTTTCGCCGCCTGTCTCGACGGGGACATTCCCTGTATGAATCTCATCCTGCGGCTCGTCCTTGCGCGAGATGATATCGAGGTGCAGAGCGTCACGACGCAGCAGAGTGTGCAGAACCTCTACGGGCGCGGCGTCCGGTTCGACGTTCTTGCAGTGGATGCGGCGGGGAAGCTCTATAACTGCGAGGTGCAGCGCGCGAGCGAGGGGGCGATCCCGCGGCGGGCGCGGTACAACAGCGGCATGCTCGATAGCCGCGTGCTGGCCAAGGGCACGCCGGTGCGCGAGCTGCCGGAGACGTACGTCATCTTCATCACGGAGCATGACACGTTCGGCGCGGGGCTGCCGCTTTACCATGTCGACCGCACAATCCGCGAACTAGAGCGCGACTTCGGTGACGGCGCGCATATCATCTACGTCAACGGTGACTGCAAGGATGACACGCCGCTCGGGCACCTGATGCAGGATTTCTTCGAGCCAGAGGCAGAGCGCCTGTACTATCCTGTTCTGGCACAGCGTATGGAGTATTTCAAATCTGAGGCAAAGGGGGTTGCCGCCATGTGTGAATTGATGGAGCGTTTCGGCGCGGAGAAAGAAGCGAAAGGCCGTAAAGAAGGTCGCAAAGAAGGCCGCAAAGAAGGTCGCAAAGAAGGTCGCAAAGAAGGCCTTGCGGCGGGAGAGCACGACGCGGGCAGATGACGCCCGGCGAGGTGGCCGAGCTGACGGAACTGCCGCTTGCCGAGGTGGAGGAAATCGCAAAGGGGATTTCGGCGTAGAGATGCCCTTGATCCCTTTGATTTCTCACACCATTACCGCGTTTCAAAAGCATGTTACACCTGATTATCTGTATCACATTTTCAAGCTGATGGATAAGGTCGTGGGGGATCTACAAACCATTGGTGAGATATGGACAACTGCCTGGCGCTCTGCGCCCATTTCCATAAAGATCCGGAAAAGGAATACAAAGGTAGTTTCAATATCCGGCTGCCGAAAGAGCTCCATCGTCGCTTGGTCCTGGAGGCGGCGAAACGGAATAACGAAGCGCACATCGCGCGCCCCTTGGGGATCGCGTGATGTGCGCTTCGTTTTCTGTTGCTTTCTATTTTTGACCTGCGCTCAGGCTTCTTCCTTCAGCGGCTTCTTGAGCACGGAGAGGAGGAGGCAGCCGACGATGGCGCCGATGAGGATGGCGAGGAGGTACATGAGCGGGTTGCCGATGGTCGGGACGACGAAGATGCCGCCGTGCGGCGCGCGCAGCGTGCAGTCGAACGCCATCGTGAGGGCGCCGGCGACGGCGGAGCCTACGACCATCGAGGGGATGACGCGGATGGGGTCCGCCGCGGCGAACGGGATGGCGCCTTCCGTGATAAAGGAGAGGCCCATGACGTAGTTCGTGATGCCGGCTTTGCGCTCGCTCTCGGTGTAGCGGTTCTTGAAGAACGTCGTCGAAAGCGCGATGGCGAGCGGCGGTACCATGCCGCCGGCCATGACGGCTGCCATGACGTGGAACTCACCGGAGGCGAGCAGACCCGTGCCCGTGACGTAGGCGGCCTTGTTGACCGGGCCGCCCATGTCGACGGCCATCATGCCGCCGACGATGATGCCCATGAAGATGCGCGCGGAGGGATCCATGTTCTTGAGCGTGTCGATCATCCACGTGTTGATCGCGGAGACGGGCGGCGCGATGATGAACATGGAGATGAAGCCGATGAGCAGGATGCCGAAGAAGGGATAGATGAGCATGGGCTTGATGCCTTCGAGCGAGGCGGGCAGGCCCTTGGTGCATTTCTTGAGGAAATTGACGATGTAGCCGCCGAGGAAGCCGGCGATGAGAGCGCCTAAAAAGCCGGAGCCCGTCGTGCCTGCGAGCGCGCCGCCGACGAAGCCGACGGCGAGGCCCGGGCGGTCGGCGATCGACATGGAGATGAAGCCGGCGAGCACGGGCAGCATGAAGCCGAACGCAGCGCCGCCGATATCCTTGAAGAATTTCGCGACGGGCGTGTTCGAGCCGAAGTTCTTCGGGTCGATGCTGTAGTCGTCGAGCAGGAATGCGAGGGCGATGAGGATGCCGCCGCCGACGACGAACGGGAGCATGTGGCTGACGCCGTTCATGAGGTGCTTGTAGATCTGGCGGCCGAGGCTCTCGCCCGCCGTGTCATCGGCGCCCTCCGCTTCGTCCGTGCCGTGTGCGTGGTAGACAGGGGCTTTCCCCGAGAGCGCGCAGTCGATGAGCTCGTCCGCCTTGTTGATGCCGTCCGCGACCTTCGTGATGACAACGCGCTTGCCGTCGAAACGGCTCATGGGAACGTTCTTGTCGCAGGCGACGATGATGCCGTCCGCGGCGGCGATCTCCTCCGGCGTGAGGATGTTCTTCGCGCCGCCGGAGCCGTTCGTCTCGACCTTGACCGAGAGGCCGCGCTTCTTCGCGTGCTGCTCGATGCTCTCCGCCGCCATGAACGTATGCGCGATGCCCGTCGGGCAGGCGGTAACGGCGAGAATCTGGATGTGATCCGCCTTGGGAGCTGCTGCGGGCGCCGCCTCCTGCGCGGGCGCCTGGAACTTGCCGTCCTCCTTGGCGTCGATGAGCGAGAGGAATGCCTCCTTCGTCTTCGCGGCGATCAGCGCCTCCTTGAAGTCCGGGTCCATGATCATCGTCGCGAGCTTCGAGAGGATCGCGAGATGCTCGTCATTCGCCGCATCCGGCGCGGCGATGAGGAAAAAGAGGCGCGCGGACTTGCCGTCCATCGAGGCGAAGTCCATGCCCTCTGGCACCGTCATCGCAGCGAGACCGGCCGCCTTGACGCCTGCGCTCTTCGCGTGCGGCGTCGCGATGCCGTCGCCGAGCCCCGTCGTGCCGGAGGCTTCGCGGGCGAGGACATCCTTGACGTACTGCGCCTTGTCCTTGAGATTGCCGCCCTGCTCCATGAGGTCGGCGAGCTCGCGGATGGCAGACTCCTTGTCTGTCGGCTGAGCCCCGAGCAGGATGCTCTCCTGCTTGAGTAAATCGGTGATACGCATGTATGACACTCCTTTTATGAAATGGGTAGGATAGGGAATCGATCAAAGGATCGCATGACCGGGAAATCCACCGCGGGAGAATCCTGCTCACCGCCGCCTGCCGTATGTGGGGAAGACGGCACGTGGCGGGACGCGGCAGCCCTTCTCAAGCCAGCGGCTGCGCCTGGATGGTCGCCCTGAGCGCCTCGACCTCGGGACGCGTTGCGAGGTTTTCGCTGAACGCCGACGCCGAGCCCGTGGCGACGCCGAGCGCGAAAGCCTCGGCGAGATCGTCCGCGTGCTCGATGCAGCCCGTGAGGAAGCCCGCGACCATGCTGTCGCCCGCGCCGACGGAGTTTACGAGCTTGCCCTTGGGCGCGGGGCTCTTGTAGCTTTTGCCGTCCGCCGTGAGCAGGATCGCGCCGTCGCCCGCCATCGAGATGAGGACGTTCTCGGCGCCCTTTTCCTGGAGCTTCTTCGCGTAGGCGAGGATCTCCGCATCCGTCGTGAGCGTGACGCCGAACATATCGCCGAGCTCGTGATTGTTCGGCTTGATGAGGAACGGATGATACTTGAGCACATTGAGCAGCAGCTTCTTCTCCGCGTCGACGACGATGCGGATGCCGCGCCCCGCGAGGCGCTCCATGATGCGCTCGTAGATATCGTCGGGGAGGGTCTTTGGGATGGAGCCCGCGAGCACGAGCGTATCGCCCGCGCCGAGGCGGTCGAGGCGCGTGAAGAGCTCCTGCTGCTTCGCCTCGCTGATGTCCGGCCCCTGGCCGTTGATCTCCGTCTCACTCTGCGCCTTCGCCTTGACATTGATGCGCGAGAACCCTTTCTCGAGGCGCACGAACTCATGGCGCACAGGGAACGCATCGAGCTCCCGCTCGATCTCGTCGCCCGTGAAGCCTGCGACGAAGCCGAGCGCCGTGCTCTCGTGGCCGAGGTTGTGCAGGACGATGGAGACGTTGATGCCCTTGCCGCCCGCGAGCACCTGCTCGTAGTTCACGCGGTTGATCTCGCCCGCCGTGAACTGATCGAGGCGGACGATGTAGTCGAGAGACGGATTGAACGTGACGGTGTAGATCATGGCTCTTCTCCTTCCAGAACAGTCGTGTAGTCGCGGTATTTCTTGTCCTCCAGGAGGTCGGTGATGATGGTGGCTCCGGAGATATTCGCGAACGTGATGGGATAGATCTTGTTGAACTTTGAGCAGTCGGCGAGCACGTAGGCGTGCGTGCAGCGCTCGAGCGCGCTCTTCTTCACGAGGCCCTCGCTGTCGTCCGGCGTCGAGAAACCCGAGCCGGTGCTGATGCCGTTCGTGCCGAAGAAGCCCTTCGTGAAATTGTAGAGCCTCAGCGTGCTCAGCGCCTCCGGCCCGATGACGGCCTCGGTCGAGCTCTTGAGCCTCCCGCCGAGAATGAATGTCTTAAAGCCCTTGGCGGCGAGCTTCGCCGCGTGCGGCATGCCGTTCGTGACGAAGACAGCCGTCGGCTCCTGGATGAAGTCGATCATGTGAAGCGTCGTCGTGCCGGCGTCGAGATAGACGAAATCGTCCTTGTGGATGAGCGACGCGGCGTGGCGCGCGATGGCGATCTTGCCCTCCGTGTGGAGCTCGCGCTTCGTCGACATGTCCTCCTCGCTCGAGGAGTAGTTGTTGTCGATGGAGGTCGCGCCGCCGTAGACCTTGTAGAGACGGCCGCTCTTGTGCAGTGCTGCGAGGTCGCGGCGCACCGTGGATTCGGAGGCGTCGAGGATGCGCGTGAGCTCCTGGACGGTCACGGCCTTCTTCTCGGCGAGGATGCGCAGGATGGCGGCATAGCGCTCTTCTGTGAGCATAGTAGGGGATGCACCTCTTTAGATAAAATTTCCTTTCCTGATGACAGTCTCAGTGTACCATCAAAGTCGGTCAAAGTCAATCATTTCCGCGTAAGAACAAGCAGAAAAAATTGGAAAGATAGGGGACAACAGGAATCACCTTGCCGATTTTCTGAGAAAGCAGTACTAGGAGAAAAGAAGAGATGTTCTCTAGCCGTGCTCCCATCTTTTTCGTATAATATGGAGGAAAGAAATCGAAAGACAGGAGTTGCTGCCCGTGGCTAAGGAAGAAGATAACGTGAAAGAAGGCATCGAGGCCTCTGCGCCGGAGAGCGCGGCGGGCCCGCTGCCCGCGGTGAAAAAGACGATCGCCCAGCACCGCAAGGCGTCATTCTACGTCAAGAAGTATTGTATGATCTTCCTCGGCTCGATCATCGCGTCGATCGGCCTCGAGCTCTTCCTCATCCCGAACCGCGTCATCGACGGCGGCGTCGTCGGTATCTCCATCATGATGAGCACGATTACGCAGCTGCCGTTCGGGCTCTTCCTCGTGCTGCTGAACCTGCCGTTCCTCTATCTCGGCTACAAGCAGATCGGCAAGAATTTCGCCGTTGCGACGACGATCGCCATCTGCTTCCTCTCGGGCTGGTCGGCGGTCTTCGAGCCGCTGCGGCAGGTGACGGAGGACCCGTTCCTCGCGGCGATTTTCGGCGGCATCATCGACGGCCTCGGCGTCGGACTCATCATCCGCGCGGGCGGCTCGCTCGACGGCACGGAGATCGTCGCCATCATCATGGACCGGCGCTCGGTCTTCTCCGTCGGCGAAGTCGTCATGTTCATCAACCTCTTCATCCTCTCGAGCGCCGGCCTGCTCTACGGCTGGGACAAGGCGATGTACTCGCTCGTGGCCTATTTCGTCATCAGCAAGATGATCGACGTCGTCATCAAAGGCCTCGACGAGAGCTATGCCGTCATGATCGTGACGAACGAGCACGACGACATCACCTCGGCACTCAATGACCGCCTCGGTCGCGGCGTCACGCTGCTGCACGGCGCGGGCGGCTACACGGGCGAGAGCAAGGAAGTGCTCTACTGCGTCGTCACGCGCCTCGAGGTCGATAAACTCAAGGAGATCGTGCTCGAAAAGGACGAGAATGCGTTCGTGACCATCAACGCCGTCCATGACATCGTGGGGGGCCGGTTCAAGAAAAAGGCAATCCACTGAGAAAGGGAGGTCATCGTATGAAAAGGATGAAGTGTCTCGGCGCGGGCGCTCTCGCGCTGCTCGCCGTGCTGCTCTGCCTGATCGTCTCCACGCCGGCGGCGGAGGCGCGCACGCCGCTGCGGCTCGCGCGGCTGCCCGTCATCATCGAGACGGCGTACGCGCCGCAGGGCGCCGATGAGGTGATCGAGACGCAGATGGACCGCGCGCTCCACGTGCCCTTAAACGGCACGCTGCACGCCGTCGAGGAGATCGATACGGCGCAGGCAGAGCAGGCGCTCCGCGAAGCGCTTGCAGAGCTGCGCACGCAGGGGAAACACGTGCGCTACAAGGATGCGATGCCGCTCGTCGCGGAGAAGCTCGACGCGGACCTCGTCGTCTGCCCCGTGCTCACGGACTGCCGGGAGTACGTCTACTACGGCGGCTGTGGTCCCTTCGACTGCATGGACGAGACCTGCCTCGAGAGCACGGTCGCGCTCGAGATCGACGGCTACGACAGCGCGGAGCAGAAAAACATCTCGAAGAGCACGAGACGCTTCTACCGCGGCGCCTACGGCACGCAGGGCACGGCGCTCGCGCTCACGGAGGACGCCGCCTCCGCCCTCGTGCGCGAGACGGACCTCAACGCCCGCGTCATGCGCGCGCTGAAGGCGGAGCAGACGTCTGCCGCTTCCTGACGCGGCCGCTTCCGGGCGAAAAGGGAAATTTTTCGTGGCTCCCTCCTTGACAAGTTACAACGTAACAGGTATAATCATAAACATATTAATCATGTATGTTTTATGACAACCGAACGGAAACGAGAACAGAGGAGGATGCCCTATGAGTGAAGAGAAGAAATACCATTTTGAGACGCTGCAGCTCCACGTTGGCCAGGAGGAGGCCGATCCCGCGACGGATGCGCGCGCCGTCCCCATCTACCAGACGACGAGCTACGTCTTTCACAACGCCCAGCACGCGGCGGATCGCTTCGCGCTGAAGGACGCGGGCAATGTCTACGGCCGCCTCACGAATCCGACGGAGGATGTCTTCGCCCGCCGCATCGCGGCGCTCGAGGGCGGCGTCGCGGCGGTCGCTGTCGCCTCCGGCGCGGCGGCTGTCACCTACACCGTCGAGGCGCTCGTCCACAGCGGCCAGCACATCGTCGCGGCGACGACCATCTACGGCGGCACGTACAACCTCTTCGAGCACACGTTCCCGAACTACGGCATCGAGACGACGTTCGTCGATCCGACGAAGGGCACGCAGGTCTTCGAGGACGCGATCAAGGAGAACACGCGCATTGTCTACATCGAGTCCGTCGGCAATCCGAACGCGAACCTCATCGACATCGAGGCCGTCGCGGCCATCGCGCACAAGCATAACATTCCGCTCGTCGTGGACAGCACGTTCGCGACGCCGTATCTCCTGCGCCCGTTCGAGTACGGCGCGGATATCGTCGTGCACAGCGCGACGAAGTTCATCGGCGGCCACGGCACGACGCTCGGCGGCGTGCTCGTCGACAGCGGCAAATTCGACTGGGAAAAGAGCGGC
>CACWQW010000067.1 GCA_902763085.1 Dongibacter bovis | reverse complement strand
CTCATCGCCGAGGCGATGGAGAAGGTCGGCAAGGACGGCGTCATCACGGTCGAGGAATCCAAGACGATGAAGACGAACCTCTCCGTCAAGGAAGGCATGCAGTTCGACCGCGGCTACATCTCCCCGTACCTCGTCACGGATACGGACAAGATGGAGGCAGCCCTCGACGATCCGTACATCCTCATCACGGATCGCAAGATCTCCGCAATCAACGACATCCTGCCGATCCTCGAGCAGGTTGTCAAATCCGGCAAGCAGCTCGCCATCATCGCTGAGGACGTCGACGGCGAGGCGCTCACGACGATCGTCGTCAACAAGCTCCGCGGCACGTTCAAGGCACTCGCTGTCAAGGCACCGGGCTTCGGCGATCGCCGCAAGTCCATGCTGCAGGACATCGCGACGCTCACGGGCGGCAATGTCATCAGCGAGGAACTCGGCCGCAAACTCGACAGCGTGACGCTCGAGGATCTCGGCCAGGCGCACAAGATCGTCTCCACGAAGGACGAGACGACGATCATCGGCGGCAAGGGTGACAAGAACGCCATCGCTGAGCGCGTCGCGCAGATCAAGCAGCAGATCACGAAGACGACGAGCGACTTCGACAAGGAGAAGCTCCAGGAGCGTCTCGCGAAACTCGCTGGCGGCGTGGCTGTCATCGAGATCGGCGCCGCGACCGAGGTCGAGATGAAAGACAAGAAGTACCGCATCGAGGATGCTCTGAACGCAACGCGCGCCGCTGTGGAAGAGGGCATCGTCGCTGGTGGCGGCACGACGTTCATCGACATCCAGCCGGCACTCGACAAGATCGATGCCGAGGGCGATGAGAAAGTCGGCGTCAACATCGTTCGCCGCGCCATCGAGGAGCCGGTCCGTCAGATCGCGGACAACGCGGGTCTCGAAGGCTCCGTCGTCGTCGAGAATGTCAAGAAGGCAGGCACGGGCGTCGGCTTCAACGCCCTCAAGAACGAGTACGTTGACATGATCGGCGCCGGCATCGTCGACCCGGCCAAGGTCACGCGCAGCGCCCTCCAGAATGCAGCATCCATCGCTTCGATGGTCCTCACGACGGAGACGCTCGTCGCCGACAAGCCGGAAGAGCATCCGGCGGCTCCGGCAGCCCCGGCTGGCGGCATGCCCGGCATGATGTAATCTGTGGCGTGAGCCCCGTTCCATCAGGCGTTACGGACAATAGAATACAGTTTGGTAGCAATTCGTTTGCCGAATGGGGAAGAGCACTCGCTATTGGGTGCTCTTTTCGTATGTATGGTTTTTTCTCGCATCGCGTCGCACGGTTTTGCTAGCGACGGCGGGAGCGGCATCTTCGTGCAGGCGCTGATCGCCGACATGATCTCCGCCGCGAACGCGTGACAGTGGAGATAACATCTTTCTTATGATATAATGAAAGACAATGGAAATCCTAACATCGTCTGCGTAGGCAAGAGCATCCCGAGGAGGAAGGCAGTATGGCGGCTTCATCGAATTTCTCGTTTCTGGAGGAGCGGTTCCCCGTCCTGGCGAAATTCGGCGAGCAGGCGGAGCGCTACTACGAGAGCGACCCGAACTCGTGCCTCATGAAGGTCGGCATGTTCGGCGAGACCGTCGTGAAGCTCATCTTCGATACAGACTGCATCGAGCGCCCCGTGCCGGATGACGCGGTGCACCGCATCCGGAAGCTCCAGCGCGAGGACTACATCACGGACGACCTCGCGGACATCCTGCATGCCCTGCGCAAGGCGCGCAACCTCGCCGTGCACGAGGGCTACGACTCACCGCAGGAGGCACGCGCGCTGCTGCCGCTGGCGCACTCCCTCGGCGAGTGGTTCTTCGAGACGTACGGAGACTACCGCTACGAGCACCATATCTTCGCCTATCCGCTCGCGCCGCAGCCAGGAGCGCAGGCGGCGCCGCCCGCGGACGCCGAGGCGGACGAGGCGCTGCTCGCAGACGCCACGGCGACGGCGAAGCCGACCGCCGCCCCAGCCGCCGAGCGCAAGCAGCAGGCGCGCCGCGCGGCGCTGAGCCGCCATCGGTCAGAGGCGGAGACGCGCCGCAGCATCGACGAAGCGCTGCGGCGCGTCGGCTGGGAAGCCGATACGAATCTACTCAATCGCAAATGCAACAAAACGATGCCGCAGCGCGGGCACAACATGGCGATCGCCGAATGGCCGACGGGCGACAGTGCGGCGCACCCGAGCGGCTATGCCGACTATGCGCTCTTCCTCGGTGAGAAGCTCGTCGGCATCATCGAGGCGAAGGCGGAGGCGAAAGACGTCTACGCCGTGCTCGACGGGCAGGGACGCGATTACCCCTCGGCCATCCTTGACGAGGATCGGCGCTACACGCTCGGTGAGTGGCAGATCGGCACGCGCACCTACCGCGTTCCGTTCACTTTTGCGACGAACGGGCGCCCGTACTTCGCGCAGTACGAGGAGAAATCCGGCATCTGGTTCCAGGACCTCCGCGACGCGTACAGCCAGCCCCGCGCGCTGCGCGGCTGGATCAGCCCGGACGGCATCAGTGACATGCTCCGCACGGACAAGGCGGCGCGGGAGGCATCCGCCGCGCGCCTCCAGGCATCGCCCTACGAGGACCTCCAGGACCCGCAGGGGCTCGCACTGCGCGACTACCAAGTCGCGGCGATCCGCGCGGTCGAGGCGGCCGTCGCGCGCGGGCAGGAGCGCATCCTGCTCGCCATGGCGACTGGCACAGGCAAGACGCGCACGGTGCTCGGCCTCATCTATCGCTTCCTCAAGGCGGACCGCTTTCGCCGCATCCTCTTCCTCGTCGACCGCACGGTGCTCGGCGGGCAGGCGCAGGACACGTTCGGAGAGGTGCACCTCGACGAGCTGAAGCCGCTCTCTGCCCTCTACAACATCCAGGGCCTCGACGACGCGGCGGACCTCGCGCGCGAGACGC
Organism: Dongibacter bovis; assembly: GCA_902763085.1. Taxonomy (GTDB): domain Bacteria; phylum Bacillota; class Negativicutes; order Selenomonadales; family Selenomonadaceae; genus Selenomonas_C. Next base: position 4,124 of record CACWQW010000067.1, on the reverse strand, counting down.
GCGTGCAGATCGCGACCGTGCAGAGCATGGTCCGCCGCATCCTCTACCACGAGGGCGACCGCGTGCCCGCCGTCACGGACTTCGATCTCGTCATCATCGACGAGGCACACCGCGGCTACCTCCTCGACAAGGAGATGAGCGACGAGGAAATGCTCTACCGCGACGAGCGCGACTACCTGAGCAAATACAAGAGCATCGTCGACTACTTCACGGGCACGAAGATCGCGCTGACCGCGACGCCCGCGCTGCACACGACGCAGATTTTCGGCGACCCCGTCTACACCTACAGCTACCGCGAGGCCGTCTTCGACGGCTACCTCGTCGACCACGATGCGCCGATTGAGATTGAGACGCGGCTGAGCCGGGAAGGCATCCACTACGAGAAAGGCGCGGAGGTCTCGCTCTTCGACCCGGAGAGCAGCGAGGTCATCGACGGCGCGCGCCTCCCTGACAAGCTGGACTTCGACGTGGCGGACTTCAATAGGAAAGTCATCACAGAGGGCTTCAACCGCGCCGTCGTCACCTACCTCGCGGCGCAGATCGACCCTGCCGACCGGCAGGAGGGCAAGACGCTCATCTTCGCCGTAAGCGACGCGCACGCCGACATGCTCGTGCGGCTCCTGCGCGAGGCGTACCAGGGCACCGTCCCCGCCGATGCCATCCAGAAGATCACCGGCAGCATCGAGAACGGCAACCAGAAAAAGATCCGCGCGGCAGTGCAGCGCTTCAAGAACGAGCAGTACCCGAGCATCGTCGTGACCGTCGACCTCCTCACGACCGGCGTCGACGTCCCCGAGATCACGAACCTCGTCTTCCTGCGGCGCGTGCAGTCGCGCATCCTCTTCGAGCAGATGCTCGGGCGTGCGACGCGCCTCTGCCGCGCCATCCACAAAGACGTGTTCCACATCTACGACGCCGTCGGCGCCTACGCGGCGATGGAGCGCTTCACCGCCATGCGCCCCGTCGTCACCCAGCCGAAAGACGACTTCACGCGCCTGCTCGACGGCCTCTCGGAGCTCATGGAGCAGACACACGAGGAAAAAGGCGAGGAAAATGGTGAGGCGCCAGACGAGGCGACGAGCGGGGAGCGCCAGGGCGAGCGCCGCGCGCAGAGCGAAGTGCTCACAGCCATCCGCGCCCGCCTGCAGCGAAAGGACAAGCTCCTCACGGACGCGCAGAAAGAAGACTGGGCAGCGGCATTGCCGGAGGGCCTCCAAGGCGCCATCCAGACGCCCGCCGCCCTCGCGGCGAGGCTCGGTCATCTCCCCGCAGACGAGGCGGTGCAGACAGCCATCGCCTGCCGCAGCGCGCTCATCGCGCTCGACCGCGTGCACCGCGCGAAAGGCAGCATCGTCATCGACAAGACGCCCGACGAGGTGACCGCCGCCGCGCCGCGCTACGACGGCAAGAACGCCGAGGACTACCTCGAGGCATTCACCGCCTACGTGCGTGACAACCGCGACAAGATCGAGGCGATGCATCTCATCCTCACGAGCCCGAGCAGCCTCACCTGCCGCGCGCTCAAAGACCTCCGGCGCGCACTCAGCGCGCAGAACTTCACCGAGCGCAGCCTCTCCGACGCCGTGAGCCGCGTCACGAAGCAGACCATCACCGCCGACATCATCAGCCTCGTGCGCCGCGCGACGATGGCGGAGGAGCCGCTCATCAGCCACGAGCAGCGCATCGAGCGCGCCACGGCGCGCCTCAAACGAGAGCTGCGCGCGCAGGGCACACTCACGAAACAGCAGGAAAACCTCCTCGACAAGCTCGCGCAGTACTTCCGCAGCGACGCGAACTACGTCATCGACCGCGCGGCGTTCGACGACGCCCGGCTGAAGCAGCAGGGCGGCTACAGCCGCTTCGACAAGATTTTCGGCGGCGCGCTCGACGCCGTCCTCGAGCGATTCAACCGTTACCTCTATGAGCAAGGAGAACAGACCGCATGACCAACCAGGAAATCATCCAGAAACTCTGGCATCTCTGCGATGTCCTGCGCGATGATGGCATCACCTATCATCAGTACGTGACAGAGCTCACCTACATCCTCTTCCTCAAGATGGCGAAAGAGACCGGCACCGAGGGCGAGATCCCCGAGGGCTACCGCTGGGACGACCTCACGCAAAAGAGCGGCATCGCGCTGAAGCAGTTCTATCGGGAGCTCCTCGAGACGCTCGGCACCGAGGCGCGCGGACGTGTGCGCGCGATCTATGCGGGCGCCGTGACGAACATCGACGAGCCGAAGAACCTCGAGAAGATCATCAAGACCATCGACGAGCTCGACTGGTTCTCCGCGAAGGAGGAGGGACTCGGCGCCCTCTACGAGGGACTCCTCGAGAAAAACGCGAGCGAGAAGAAATCCGGTGCCGGGCAGTACTTCACGCCGCGCGTCCTCATCGACGTCATGACGGAGCTCATCGCGCCGCAGGCCGGCGAGCGCTGCAACGACCCTGCCTGCGGCACGTTCGGCTTCATGATCGCCGCGGACCGCTTCGTCAGGCAGCAGACGCAGGACTACGCCACGCTGACGCAGGACCAGGCGGACTTTGAGATCTGCCGCGCATTCACGGGCTGCGAGCTCGTCGCCGACACGCACCGTCTCGCGCTCATGAACGCGATGCTCCACGACATCCAGGGAGACATCCTGCTCGGGGACACGCTCTCGAACTTCGGCAAGCAGATGAAAGACTACGATGTCGTGCTCACGAACCCGCCCTTCGGTACGAAGCGCGGCGGCGAGCGCGCGACGCGCGACGACCTCACCTACGAGACGAGCAACAAGCAGCTCAATTTCCTCCAGCACATCTACCGCAGCCTCAAGGCAAACGGCAAAGCGCGCGCCGCCGTCGTCCTGCCGGACAACGTCCTCTTCGCCGACGGCGACGGCCAGGCCATCCGCCGCGACCTCATGGAAAAATGCGACCTCCACACCATCCTGCGCCTGCCGACCGGCATCTTCTACGCGCAGGGCGTCAAGACGAACGTCCTCTTCTTTACGCGCGGCGCGGGCGACCAAGGGAACACGCACGAAGTCTGGTTCTACGACCTGCGCACGAACATGCCTTCCTTCGGCAAGACGCACCCCCTGAGCAAGGACGACTTCGCCGGCTTCATCGCCGCCTATGAAGCCGCCGACCGCCACAGCGTCGAGGACGAGCGCTGGCACTGCTACACGCGCGAGGAGATCGCCGCCAAGGACGACAGCCTCGACCTCGGCCTCATCAAGGACGATTCCATCCTCGACTACGAAGACCTGCCCGACCCCGTCGAGAGCGCCCTCGCCGCAAGCAAATCCCTCCGCACCGCCGCCGACCTCCTCGACGAAGTCGCCGCCGAGCTGCAAACGGGAAGAGAGGACTGACATGGCAAAGAAAAAACAAGACCTCTCCCCCGAGGAACGCCTCGCCGCCGCGTTCGTGCCGGAGGAGGAATGGCCGTATACGCTGCCGGACGGGTGGAATTGGGTACGAATAGGAGCACTGAACGACTACAAATCGAGTTCTATCACACCCTCAACGAATCCAGATGACACATTTGAACTATATAGCGTGCCAAGCATCGTCAATGACTATCCCGAAATCACAAAAGGAATGGATATCGGCTCTACAAAACAACTCGTTGAAAAAGACGATGTTTTGCTCTGTAAGATAAATCCTCGCATCAATCGCGTTTGGAAGGTCAGCGCCCATACAACGCACAAATGTTTGGCATCATCAGAATGGATTGTTGTCCGTGCACGATCTTTTTTTGCATCGGATTACCTTATGTGGTTCTTCCGTTGTCCTTATTTCCGCGAACGCATGTTATCCAATGTTTCCGGTGTCGGCGGTTCACTCATGAGAGCGAAACCTCGCTATGTGCAAACATACCCAGTCGCATTGCCCCCGCTCTCCGAGCAGCATCGCCTCGTCGCGCGCATCGAATCCCTCTTTGCGAAGCTCGACGCCGCCAAGGAAAAAGTCCAGTCCGTCCTCGACTCCCAGGAAAACCGCAAAGCCGCCCTGCTGCACGATGCCTTCGTGGGGAAGCTGACGGCGAAGTGGCGAGATGGACAGTCCACGATGATTTCTTCCTGGAAACCCATATCCTTTGAAGATTGCATCGAAAAAATGCAAAACGGTCTATCA
>CACWQW010000066.1 GCA_902763085.1 Dongibacter bovis | reverse complement strand
GAGGCTCGTCTTGACGAGGTTCGTCTCCCCGTCCGGCGTCACCATGCGGCAGCGGATCTCCGCCTGGATGGCGAGCTCATGCTGCTGGTACGCGAGCAGCGCCTCGGCGATGCTCGTGACGACCTTGCCCTCGCCGAGCGCGCCCGGCTTGAGGATCGTCAGGTAGTAGGAGCCGAGCACCATGTCCTGCGTCGGCACGATGATGGGCTTGCCATCCTTCGGCGCGAGGATGTGGTTCGCGGCGAGCATGAGGATGCGCGCCTCCGTCTGCGCCTCCGCGGAGAGCGGCAGATGGATGGCCATCTGGTCGCCGTCGAAGTCGGCGTTGTACGCCGTGCAGGCGAGAGGATGGAGCTTGAGCGCGCGGCCCTCGGTGAGCACCGGCTCGAACGCCTGGATGCCGAGACGATGCAGCGTCGGGGCGCGGTTCAGGAGCACCGGATGCTCCTTGATGACGTCCTCGAGCACGTCCCAGACCTCGGGGCGTGCGCGCTCGACCATGCGCTTTGCAGACTTGATGTTGTGCGCAGCGCCGGAGGCGACGAGCTTTTTCATGACGAACGGCTTGAAGAGCTCGAGCGCCATCTCCTTCGGCAGGCCGCACTGGTGGAGCTTGAGCTCCGGGCCGACGACGATGACGGAGCGGCCGGAATAGTCGACGCGCTTGCCGAGCAGGTTCTGACGGAAACGTCCCTGCTTGCCCTTGAGCATGTCGGAGAGCGACTTCAGGGGGCGGTTGCCCGGACCCGTGACGGGGCGGCCGCGGCGGCCGTTGTCGATGAGCGCATCGACGGCCTCCTGCAGCATGCGCTTCTCGTTGCGCACGATGATGTCCGGCGCGCCGAGCTCCAGGAGGCGCTTGAGGCGGTTGTTGCGGTTGATGACGCGGCGGTAGAGATCGTTGAGATCGCTCGTCGCGAAGCGGCCGCCGTCAAGCTGCACCATCGGGCGCAGGTCCGGCGGGATGACCGGCACGACGTCGAGGATCATCCAGCTCGGCTTGTTGCCGGACTTGCGGAACGCCTCGACGACCTCGAGCCGACGGATCGCGCGGATCTTCTTCTGCGTCGAGAGCTCGCGCACCTGCTTCCTGAGCTCCTCGCTGAGCTTATCGAGGTCGAGCTCCTCGAGCAGGACCTTGATGGCCTCGGCACCCATGCCGACCTTGAACGTATTGCCGTACTCCTCGCGCGCCTTGCGGTACGCGGCCTCATCGAGCAGCTGCTTCTTGATGAGGCCGCTGTCGCCCGGGTCGAGCACGATGTACTGCGCGAAGTAGAGCACGCGCTCGAGGTTGCGCGGCGTAATGTCGAGGATCAGGCCCATGCGGCTCGGGATCCCCTTGAAATACCAGATATGCGAGACCGGCGCGGCGAGCTCGATGTGGCCCATGCGCTCGCGGCGCACCTTGGCACGCGTGACCTCGACGCCGCAGCGGTCGCAGATGATACCCTTGTAACGGATGCGCTTGTACTTGCCGCAGTGGCATTCCCAGTCACGCGTCGGGCCGAAGATGCGCTCGCAGAAGAGTCCATCGCGCTCCGGTTTCAGCGTGCGGTAGTTGATGGTCTCCGGCTTCTTGACCTCGCCGTAGGACCACTCGCGAATCTTTTCCGGCGAAGCGAGAGCGATGCGCATCGAGTCAAATTTATTTACATCCAGCAAAGAGATGACACTCCCTTCTTATTCCTCACCGTCGTTGTCAGGCGTTTCGTTGACCGTCATATTGCCGATGTCCGCGATGATGTCATCTGCGGCATTCGTATTCTCATCGTCCGTCTGCGCGCCCTCGTCAAACGCATCCGCCGTCTCCGGCGCCGTCTGCGCGGGGCTTTCCTTCGTCGGATCGACGCCCGTGACATCGAGGTCGAGGTCCTTGGCGCGCGCGTTGATATCGTCGTCATCGTCGTCATCCTGGATGGAGACTTCCTTCGCATCGCCGTCGAGCACCTTGATGTCGAGGCCAATGGACTGGAGCTCCTTCACGAGGACCTTGAACGACTCCGGCACGCCCGCCTCGGGGATGTTCTCGCCCTTGACGATGGCTTCGTACGCCTTCACGCGGCCGACGACGTCATCGGACTTGACCGTCATCATCTCCTGCAGCGTGTAGGCGGCACCGTACGCCTCGAGCGCCCAGACCTCCATCTCGCCGAAGCGCTGGCCGCCGAACTGCGCCTTGCCGCCGAGCGGCTGCTGCGTGACGAGGGAGTACGGGCCCGTGGAGCGCGCGTGGATCTTGTCGGCGACGAGGTGATGCAGCTTGAGGAAGTAGGTGCAGCCGACCGTGACGCGGTTCTCAAACGGCTCGCCCGTGCGGCCGTCGTAGAGGATCGTCTTGCCGTCCGCCGGCAGCCCAGCCGCCTTGATCGTACCGAAGACGTCCTCGTCGCTCGCGCCGTCGAAGACCGGCGTCGCGATGTGGAGGCCGGCGACGTCGGGCTTCGGCATGCCGAGCTTGTCGAAGTCATAGCCGGCGGCGCGCAGGCGCGCCTCGACCGTCGGGTCGCCGTCCTTGATCTGCTGGCCGATGACCTTGACGGCCATGCCGAGATGCGCCTCAAGGATCTGACCGATGTTCATGCGGCTCGGGACGCCGAGCGGGTTCAGCACGATGTCGACGGGCGTGCCGTCCGGCAGGAACGGCATGTCCTCCTGGCGCATGATGCGCGAGACGACACCCTTGTTGCCGTGGCGGCCTGCCATCTTATCACCGACGGAGATCTTGCGCTTCTGCGCGATGTAGACGCGCACGAGGCGGTTGACGCCCGGCGGCAGCTCATCGTTGTTATCGCGGCTGAAGATTTTCACGTCGACGATCTTGCCCTGCTCGCCGTGCGGCACGCGCAGCGAGGTGTCGCGCACCTCGCGCGCCTTCTCGCCGAAGATGGCGCGCAGCAGGCGCTCCTCTGCCGTGAGCTCCGTCTCGCCCTTCGGCGTGACCTTGCCGACGAGGATATCACCCGGGCGCACGTCGGCGCCGATGGAGATGATGCCCTCTTCGTCGAGGTCCTTGAGCGCGTCCTCTGCGACGTTCGGGATGTCGCGCGTGATCTCCTCGGGGCCGAGCTTCGTGTCGCGCGCATCGCACTCGTACTCCTCGATGTGGATGGAGGTGTAGAGGTCGCGCTTGACGAGGTTCTCCGAGAGCAGCACGGCATCCTCGTAGTTGTAGCCCTCCCAAGGCATGTAGGCGACGATGATGTTGTAGCCGAGCGCGAGCTCGCCGTGATCCGTCGCGGGGCCGTCAGCGATGGGCTGTTTCTCCTTGACGACGTCGCCCTTGTAGACGATCGGCACCTGGTTGATGCACGTGCCCTGGTTCGAGCGCAGGAACTTCTGCATCTTGTAGTGATCGAGGTCCCCGTCTTCCGTGCGGACATCGATGAAGTCCGCCGTGACTTTCTCGACGGTGCCTGCGTGCTTTGCGAGGATCATGACGCCGGAGTCGCACGCGGCCTTGTACTCCATGCCCGTGCCGACGAGCGGTGCCTGCGTCCGGAGGAGCGGCACGGCCTGGCGCTGCATGTTCGCACCCATGAGGGCGCGGTTCGCATCGTCGTTCTCGAGGAAGGGGATCATCGCCGTCGCAATGGAGAAGACCTGACGCGGGCTCACGTCCATGTAGTCGACCTTATCGCGGCTGTGCAGGCCCGTCTCCTCGTGGAAACGCGCCGTGACACGCTCGTTGACGAACCACTCGTTCTCATCGAGCGGCTCGTTCGCCTGTGCGATGACGAGGTCGTCTTCTTCGTCTGCCGTGAGATAGCGCACCTCGTCCGTGACCTTGTGGCTTTCCTTGTCGATGCGGCGGTACGGCGTCTCCATGAAGCCGAACTGGTTCACGCGCGCATACGTCGCGAGCGAGCCGATGAGGCCGATGTTCGGTCCTTCTGGCGACTCGACCGGGCACATGCGGCCGTAATGGGAGTTATGAACGTCGCGCACCTCAAAGCCCGCGCGCTCACGCGAGAGACCGCCCGGGCCGAGCGCCGAGAGACGGCGCTTATGCGTGAGCTCGGAGAGCGGGTTATGCTGGTCCATGAACTGCGAGAGCTGCGAGGAGCCGAAGAACTCCTTGACGGCAGCGACGACAGGGCGGATGTTGATGAGTGCCTGCGGCGTGATGACATCGGCATCCTGAGTCGTCATGCGCTCTCGCACGACGCGCTCCATGCGCGAAAGACCGATGCGGAACTGATTCTGCAGCAGCTCACCGACCGCACGCACGCGGCGGTTGCCGAGATGATCGATGTCATCCGTCGTGCCCACGCCGTCCATGAGGTTCAGCAGATAGTTGATGGAAGCGATGATGTCGCTCTTCGTGATCGTGCGGAAATGATACTCGAGCGTCGGGGAGCAGAGCAACTTCATGCGGCTGCCGTCCTTGCGCTTGAGGTAGACGGTGCAGAGCTCCTCGCCCTCGCCGAAGATCGCGTGCTCCTGCTTCTCGTCGATGGCGTCGAGCATGTCCTCCGTCACATACGTGTCCGCAGGGATGATGATCTCACCCGTCTCCTTGTCGACGAGCGGATCGGCGAGCACCTTGCCGAGGATGCGGCGGCGCCAGCCGAGCTTCTTCGTGAGCTTGTAGCGGCCGACCGTCGCGAGATCGTAGCGCTTCGGATCGAAGAAGAGGCCCTCGAGGAGCTGGCGCGCGTTGTCGACGGTCACCGGCTCACCGGGGCGCAGGCGGTTGTAGATGACTTTGAGCGCCTCATCCGCCGTGTTGATCTCCGGATCGTGGGCGAGCGTAGCGCGGATGCGCTCATCGTTGTGGAAGAGCTGAAGGATCTGCTCATCACTGCCGTAGCCGAGCGCGCGGATGAGGAACGTCACAGGCATCTTGCGCGTGCGGTCGATGCGTACCCAGACGACATCGCTCGCATCCGTTTCAAGCTCGATCCAGGCGCCGCGGTTCGGGATCACCGTCGCGTTGTAGAGCTTCTTGCCCGTCGTATCGATCGTCTCGCCGTAGTAAGCGCCCGGCGAACGCACGAGCTGACTGACGATGACACGCTCAGCGCCGTTGATGATGAAGGTTCCCGTGTCGGTCATTTTCGGGAAGTCTCCCATGAAGACTTCCTGTTCCTTGATCTCTCCTGTCTCGCGGTTGACGAGGCGGACATTGACCCGCATCGGCGCAGCCCACGTCACATCACGTTCCTTGCACTCATCGAGGTCATACTTCGGTTCTCCGAGGGAATAACTCTCGAGCGTGAGGACAAGATTTCCCGTGAAATCCGTGATCGGCGAAATGTCATTGAAGATATCCTGCAGCCCCTCATCGAGGAACCACTGATAGGAATTGCGCTGGATATCGAGAAGATGCGGCATCTCCATGACTTCTTTGATTCGCGCGTAGCTATACCTGGTTCGTTTGCCCACCGGCACAGGATTAAATAACAAATCCTTCACCCCTTAGCCTGTAATACATAGTTTGATGATTTTTGGACAATAATGCGGCAAGCAGAAGGGAAGAACAATAAAAAAACAAGGTCTCTTGTTTTCCCTTGCTTGCTTTCCTTTCCGCTTGCGCACACTTCGCCCTATTCTTTTCCTGTAGTTCCTAACTGTATCATGCGAAGTTTTGTTTGTCAATACCCTATACAAAAAAAATAGGAGCCGCTCCGAGGAGCGGTTCCTATCGATCGCGAAGCGAAACTTACTTGAGTTCCACCGTAGCGCCAGCCTCTTCGAGCTTCTTCTTGAGCTCTTCAGCCTCAGCCTTCGCAACGTTCTCCTTGACAGCAGCCGGAGCGCCGTCGACGAGAGCCTTTGCTTCCTTCAGGCCGAGACCCGTAGCCTCGCGCACAGCCTTGATGACGTTGATCTTCTTGTCGCCGACAGCCGTGAGCATGACGTTGAACTCCGTCTTCTCCTCAGCAGCAGCGCCGCCAGCAGCAGCGCCAGCAGCAGCAACAGCGACCGGAGCAGCAGCGCTGACACCGAACTTCTCTTCCATAGCCTTCACGAGCTCGGAGAGTTCGAGAACCGTCATGTTCTCAATGGCTTCCATGATTTCTTCTTTCGTCATTTTCAAATACCTCCATTAAATTGGTTTTTTATTGCTAATTCATGCTGCAGGGCAATCCCCGCAGGCGAAGGGTTCCCTCTTATGCGGATTCCTTCTGCGCGCGGACGGCGTCAAGCACATAGACCGCGTTGCGGATAACGCCCTGCAGGACGTTGACCGTGTTGGAAATCGGGGCATTCATGCTGCCAAGGAGCTTGGCGATGAGTTCCTCGCGGGACGGCAGGGAAGCGAGAGCCTTGACGTCGTCGAGGCCGATGACCTTGCCGTCGACCATGCCGACCTTGACCGTCAGCACCTCTGCCTCATCGAGCTTGTTCTTCTTGATGAAGCCGCAGATGACTTTCGCCGGAGCGACAGCATCCTCCGTCGAGAACGCGAACGCCGTCGTGCCCTCGAGATGCTCGTCGAGGCCCTCGATGCCAGCCTCTTTCGCTGCGAGACGGAGCATCGTGTTCTTGACGACGTGATACGAGACGCCAGCCTCGCGGAGCTCACGGCGGAGCTCCGTGTCCTGTGCGACCGTCAGGCCTTTGTAGCTCGTGAGGACGATGCCCTTTGCATTCGTGAGCTGGTCTTTGAGCTCAGCCACGATGGCCTGTTTCGTTGAAGATACACCCATGTTTACACCTCCATTCGGATTGGGATTTACGTAAAGCGAAGCAAAAGAACCCCCGGCTGCACGCCGGAGGTCCATAACATTCAAGTTCATGTGCTCCGGCCTCGGCAGGCGGTACAATCCGTTAGATGATAAATCAAACCTGCTGTCTACAGCCAAGATATTCATTTGTGGCGGACACCCTTGCGGGATGCCCTAGGCCGGAGCCTTTGCTGATCGTCAGCCGAGCTCGACTGGCACGCCCGGGCCCATCGTCGCGCTCACGGTGACGGAGCGGATGTACTGGCCTTTCGCTGCTGCCGGCTTGACGCGGATCAGCGTATCCATCAGTCGAACGACGCCTTGCCGATGACGACATGCACATTGCCTGCCTTATCGGTGCGATATTCGACCTTGCCTGCTTTTACCTCAGAAATTGCCTTCTGAAGATCCATCGTGACCGTACCCAGTTTCGGGTTCGGCATGAGGCCGCGCGGGCCGAGGATTTTACCGAGGCGACCGACCGTGCCCATCATGTCCGGCGTGGCGACAGCGACATCGAAGTCGAGCCAGCCGCCCTGGATCTTCTGCACGATCTCATCGGAACCGACGAAGTCTGCACCAGCAGCCTCCGCCTCCTTGACCTTCTCGCCCTTTGCGAAGACGAGAACGCGCTTCGTTTTGCCGGTGCCGTTCGGAAGAACGATGGCACCGCGGACCTGCTGGTCCGGATATTTCGGATCGACGCCGAGGCGGACGTGGAGCTCGATGCTCTCATCGAACTTCGCCGTTGCCGTCTTCTTGACGAGATCCATGGCTTCTGCAGCCGTGTAGAGCTTGCCCGGCTCGACGAGCTTGCAAGCTTCCTGGTATTTCTTACCAGCCTTTGCCATTTTCTATACTCCTCTCGTGGTCATAACGGTACATGCCTCCCACGGGTGAGATGTCTCAGTCGACGATCTCGATGCCCATGCTGCGCGCCGTACCCTCGATCATGCGGGTCGCGGCATCGATGTCTGCAGCGTTGAGGTCTTTCATCTTGAGCTCGGCGATCTTCTGAGCCTCTGCGCGCGGCAGTTTCGCGACTTTCGTCTTGTTCGGCTCGCCCGATGCCTTGTCGATCTTGGCAGCTTTCTTCAGCAGAACGGCTGCCGGCGGCGTCTTCGTGATGAACGTGAAGGAACGATCCTCATAGACCGTGATCACGACCGGGATCACGAGACCCGCCTGTGCTTTCGTGCGCTCATTGAACTCCTTGCAGAAGCCCATGATGTTGACGCCTGCCTGGCCGAGTGCCGGACCTACCGGAGGAGCCGGATTCGCCTTGCCGGCGACGACCTGCAGCTTCACGATTTTAGAAACCTTTTTTGCCATGTGTTTTCCACCTCCTTAAAAGGGGAGTCAGATCTTCTCGACCTCATCGAAGCCGAGTTCCACCGGTGTCTCCGAGCCGCCGAACATCTCGGCGAGGACGGTCAGGCGACCTTTCTCCGTGTCGATTGCGGAGACCTTCGCCATGAAGTTCTCGAAGCTGCCGGCGGTGATGCGGACGGAGTCGCCGACCTCGACGTCGAGGACCGGCTTCCGCTCCGTCTCGCCCATGGAGCCCAGAATGCGCTTTGCTTCCGCATCCGTTAGAGGGATCGGCTCTTTGTTATCGGAACCAACGAACCCCGTCACGCCCGTCGTGTTGCGTACGACGTACCAGCTGCGCGGGTTGACGATCATATCAACGAGTACGTATCCCGGGAAGATCTTCCGCTTCACGACCTTGCGATGCCCGCTCGCATCATCGACAACATCTTCGGTCGGTACGACGACACTGAAGATCTGTCCCTCCATGCCGGCGGAATGGATCTTGCTCTCAAGGTCCGTCTTGACCTTGTTCTCGTAGCCGGAATACGTGTGGATAACATACCAAGCGCGCTTGGCTTCCTTTTCTGCTTTTCCGGTCTCGTTTTGTGATTCCATTTGGTTTCTCCCAGCCATCTTATCTAAGAATGATGTGGAACAATCTCGCGAAGAATGTATCGCACACCCAGATGAGCGCGCAGACGATCGCCACGGCGATGCCGACGACACAAGTATACGTGACGAGCTCTTTCTTCGTCGACCACGATACCTTTTTCATCTCTGCGACGACTTCCCGCAGGAACTCTGCGGGATTCGTCCCATTGGAGGAAGATGATCTTGCGTCTGACAAATTCTTCACATCCTGTCTGCTGCCATGAAGCCCTTACTTCGTCTCCTTGTGAACCGTATGTTTCTTGCAGAACTTGCAGTACTTGTTCATCTCGAGACGGTCCGGGTTGTTTTTCTTGTTCTTGTTGGTGCGGTAGTTGCGGTTATGGCACTCCGTGCACTCAAGCGTGATGTTGTTACGCATTCCTATTTCCACCCCTTACGCTGCGAATTATGACAATCCTGTTTCAAAACGTCACTAATATAATTTAGCACACCTCATATAGCGTGTCAACCCGGTTTTCTCCCGGGCACAAATAAAACCCCTGACGCGAGGGGTTTTCTGTCGTCTTGGTGGCGGCACAGAGATTTGAACTGAGCTATGCCGCCTCTATCTGGAGCTGATAACCAGGATTGAACTGGTGACCTTATCCTTACCAAGGATACGCTCTACCGACTGAGCTATATCAGCACTTCCATGCTTGGTTGCGGGGACAGGACTTGAACCTGTGACCTTCGGGTTATGAGCCCGACGAGCTACCGACTGCTCCACCCCGCGATGTACGGGATCGCGCTGATACCTCAGCGCTTCCTTATATGAAACAATAACTGTATAATGTCTTGGTTGCGGGGACAGGACTTGAACCTGTGACCTTCGGGTTATGAGCCCGACGAGCTACCGACTGCTCCACCCCGCGATGAGAACCGTTCATCGTTTATCACTCCCGGCTGACAAGATATTATTATAGTGCAGCTGTCTATGGATGTCAAGAAAAAATTTTTACCACTTGGGGAAAATACAAAAAGGGCGCGCAGCGCCTCTCTATCCAAAGCACTGCACGCCCCCGCGGCGTCCGGGCAATCCGGGCGTCTGCGTCATTCCTTCTATATCTCTGTCACTTTTCCTCCGCGTCCGCCGTCTGCGTTCCGTCTTCCGGTTTCGTGAAGAGATATTCGTAACGATTGCGGAACTCCTCCTGCGTCATGCGGTAGGCATTCGCGAGGCCCGGATCGTCGAGATCGCCTTCCTCGAGGCGCATCATGAGGCCGCGCGCGATCTTGTAGTGGACGGACTCGATGTTCACCTTGCGGACTTTCGTCTTGCCCGTCGCGGGGTCCTTGATGTCCTCGAAGCGCATCGGGATCGCCTTGTTGTCCTGGATGGTGATGAGCGCGCCGGAATCGCCCGCCATGAGGAACTGCACCGCTGAGTAGCCGAGGGAGCGCGCGTAGTCGATATCGTAGGCGATCGGCGCCGTGCAGCGCAGCTCGTAGCCGATCTCCTTGTCGATGATGGAGAGCTTGATGCCGAGCTTCTTCGTCTCTGCGAGCACCGCCTGCTTGAGGATCTCGCCGAAGTCGAGCTCGCTGTAGCGGATGTGACCGTGCTCATCCGTCACGACGGTGCCGAGCTTCTTGAAGTCCTCCGGTGCGATCTTCTCGATGATGCCCTCGGCGATGACCGCGACGCCGTAGTTCTTGCCCATGAGGTAGCGCTTGACGATGGAGCCCGTGATGACGTCGACGACCTGCTGCAGGGGGATCTTCGCCTGCGGGAATTCCTCGGGGATGATCGTGAGCGCCGCGCCCGCGCTCCTGCCCATGCCGAGCGCGAGATGGCCTGCCGTGCGCCCCATCGCGATCGTGAAATACCAGCGGTTGTTCGTCGTGCGCGCGTCCTCCATGAGGTTCTCGACCTCCTCCGTGCCGAACGCACGCGCCGTCTCGAAGCCGAACGTCGGCACGCCGTCGGGGAGCGGCAGGTCGTTGTCGATGGTCTTCGGCACGTGCACGACGTTGATCGTCCGCCCCATCTTACGCGCGTAGTCGGAGACCGCCGCCGAGCTGTACGCCGTGTCGTCGCCGCCGATCGTCACGAGGTGCGTGACGCCGAGCTCCGTGAGCGTCTCGACGACCGTGCGCAGGTCGGACTCCTTCTTCGTCGGGTTGAAGCGGCTCATCTTGAGAATGCAGCCGCCCGTGAGATGAATGCGGCTGATGTCCTTCGGCTCGAGGCGGATGTAGTTCTTCTCGCCGCGCGCGAGCCGTGAGAAGCCGTCGTAGATGCCGAGCACGTCCCAGCCGTGGCGCGTCGCCTCGTTCGTGATGCCGGAGATGACGCTGTTGATGCCGGGCGCCGGACCGCCGCCGCAGACGATGGCAATGACGTTCTTGATACCGATCATGGTGAGTCCCCCTTTTGCAGGCTGAGTTTCTTATTTCTTTATGTTTCTGCTTATTTTAATTCTCTTTCTTTTCCTCATTTCCTGCTTTGCGGGCGAAAATCCCGTGAAAATCCCGCGCACCCATGCCAAAGGGGAGAGGCACGCTGGCCTCTCCCCCCGCTGGTTCCCTATCATTTGTGGCGCCCGCCCATCTTCGAGCGATGGCCGACGTTCGATTTCTGCTTCGTGCGTCCGTGCACACTGCTCGCGCGGCGGCTGCGCCCGTTGTAGCCCTTGTGGTCTGCGCCCTTGCGGTTCGCGTACTTGCTGAGCGGCTTCTTCGCCGGCTGCTGCGCGCGGCGCTCCTGCGCGATCTGCGCCTTGATCTTCGCCTGCTTCTCCTCGTGCTGACGGTGGCGCTCCGCGTGTGCCTTCTCGATGCGCGCCTTGATGCCCGCCTCGATGCGGCGCAGCTGCGTGTACTGGCGCGCGTTCACGAACGTGATCGCGACGCCCTTCTCGCCGGCGCGTCCCGTGCGGCCGATGCGGTGGATGTACGCCTCCGTGTCGCGCGGGATGTCGTAGTTGACGACGTGCGTGACGCCCTCGATGTCGAGGCCGCGCGCCGCGATGTCCGTCGCGACGAGAATCTGGAGCTTCGCCGTGCGGAACCGCTTCAAGACGAGCGAGCGCTGCACCTGCGTGAGGTCGCCATGCAGCTCGTCGACGAGGTAGCCGCGCGCCGCGAGCGCCATCGTCACCTGGTGCACGCGCGCCTTCGTGTGGCAGAACACCATCGCGAGGTACGGCTGATGGCGGTTGATGACATCGCAGAGCGTGTCGAGCTTCGTCTCCTCGCGCGTGTCGATGATCTCCTGCTCGATGTTCTCGAGCGTCACGTGCTCGCCCTTGATGACGATGTCCTCCGGCGCCTTCATGTAGGCGCGCGCAAGCCCCTTGACGCGCTCCGGCATCGTCGCGGAGAAGAGCAGGAACTGGCGGTCGGACGCCACCTCCCCCAGGAGGTGCTCGACGTCCTCGATGAAGCCGAGCTTCATCATCTCGTCCGCCTCGTCGAGCACGACCTTGTTGACCTGCGAGAGGTCGAGCGTGCCGCGGCGCAGGTGGTCGAGCAGGCGCCCCGGCGTGCCGATGATGAGCTGCGGGTGGCGGCGGAGCTTCTGCTTCTGCCGCTCGATGTCCTGTCCGCCGTAGAGCACGAGGCTCGTCACGCCCGCGGCCTCGCCGACGAGGGCGGCGACCTTGGCGATCTGCAGCGCGAGCTCGCGCGTCGGCGCGAGCACGAGCGCCTGCGCGACCTCTGCCTGCGGCTTGATGCGCTCTACGAGCGGCAGCAGGTACGCGAGCGTCTTGCCCGTGCCCGTCTGCGCCTGCACGATCACGTCGCGCCCGGCGCGCGCCGCGGGGATTGCCCGCTCCTGCACGGGCGTCGCCTCGCGGATGCCGTGCTGGCGCAGCGTCTCGACGACGGAGGGCGCGAGCCCGAATTCCTCAAACGATCTCACGATGAAAGTACCTCCGCGCCCGTCTCCGTGATGAGGATGGTGTTCTCCCACTGGGCGGAGAGCTTGCCGTCCCGCGTGCGCACCGTCCAGCCGTCGCTCCGGTCCGTGTAGACCTTCGACGAGCCCTCGTTGATCATCGGCTCGATGGTGAGCGTCATGCCCGGCACGAGCAGCATCCCCGTGCCCGGCTCACCGACGTGCGGCACGAACGGCTCGGAGTGGAACGCCTTGCCGACGCCGTGCCCGCCGAGGTCCGTCACGACGGAGTAGCCATTCGCGTGCGCATGGTCGCCGCACGCCGCGCTCACGTCGCCGAGGAAATGCCACGGCTTCGCCGCGGCGATGCCGCGCTCCATGCATTCGCGCGTCACGCGCACAAGCCGCTCCGCCGCAGGGCTCACCTCGCCGATCATGTACATGCGCGAAGCGTCCGCGTAGTAACCGTTGAGAAGCGTCGTCATGTCGATATTGACGATGTCCCCTTCCTTGAGGATCGTCTTCTTCGACGGGATGCCGTGGCAGACGACGTCGTTGATGGAGATGCAGACGCTCTTCGGGTAGCCCTCGAAATTGAGGTCCGCAGGCACGGCACCGCGCTCTGAGAGGAAATCGTAGACAGCGGCATCGAGCGTCGCCGTATCGATGCCCGGGCGCACCATCTGCTCCATGAGGTCGAGCGCCGCGTCGTTGATGGCCGCTGCCGCGCGGATGCCCGCGATATCCGCCTCGTTGTTGATGATCTTATGCGGCGGACGGCACTGCCCCTTGAAGAAATCGAACTTCATCTCATTGATGCGTTCATCGTATTCCATGTGGCATTTCTTATACTTCTTGCCGCTGCCACACCAGCACAAATCGTTGCGATTCATGATCGAAAAAATCTCCTTTATCATTCCCATGGATCTTCCCGGCTTTCGCTTTTCCCTGCCGTTACACTCTCCTTATTATATGTCAGCACCGACAGGGAAGACAAGTCCTCTTTCCGGCGCCTGCGCCCGCGCGCGTTCCTTGACAGGGAAAAGACAATGTAATATATTAGGGCGTATGACAAGGCTACGACGTCAGGTCATAAGACCGACCAGACCGGGGAGGGCGCAGTCAGCCTGCCCCCCCTCGACCAGAAGAAAAGGATGTGTTCCCGTTGCAGAAAAAATGGAAGGCGCTGGTCGCGCTGATCGCGCTTCTCATCGTCCTGCTCCTGCTCGCGCTCGCCTACCTGTTCCATCAGGCGCGCGGCGGCGTCCCCGTGCTCAACTACCATCAGATCAACGACACGGAGCACAACTCCCTGACCGTCAATACCAAGCAGTTCGAGGCGCAGATGAAGTACCTCGCCGAGTCCGGCTACACGCCCATCACGCCGGCGGAGATGCTCGACGCCTGGGAGGGCAAGGGCACGCTGCCGGAAAAGCCCGTCATCATCACGTTCGACGACGGCTACCTCGACAACTACAACCACGCCTACCCCATCCTCCAGAAATACGGGCTCAAGGCGACGATCTTCCTCATCTCCGACTACGTCAGCACCTATCCGAACTACCTCACGTGGGCGGACGCGCTCGAGATGCAAGAGAGCGGCCTCATCGACTTCGAGAGCCATACGCTCTCGCACGAGGAGCTCACGAAAGCCCCCTCGACCGAGGAGGCGAAAAAGCAGCTCACGGAGTCGAAGAAAGCGCTCGAGTGGCACCTCGGCCGTCCCGTGACCTTCATCGCCTATCCCTGCGGGGAGTACGACGAAACCCTCGAAGACCTCACGAAGGACGCCGGCTACCGCGCCGCCTTCACCGTGAACTACGGCCTCGCCGAGCCCGGCGAGGATCCCTTCATCCTCGACCGCGTGCCGATCTTCGGCAGCAACAGCCACACGCTCGCGCGCTTCAAGCTGCGCCTGGCGCTCGCCCCCGTGCTCGCGCCGCTCAATCAGTTCAAGATCGCGCTCGGCAAGGGACACCCGTGGCTCGCCCATTTCATCATGATCCCGTGAGTGCATACGAAAACGAAAGCCGCTGCCGCAAAGGCGCGGCTTTTTCTTGTGGATGCGTCCATACGAAAAGAGCCCCGGGCAGACCGCCTGGGGCTCTTGCAGTGTCAAATGGTGGAGATGAGGAGAATCGAACTCCTGTCCAAAATACGTCCACATCATACAGCATTATCGCAATAGCCTGAGTATGCAGGCACCATAGGAGCGCATCTCTGGGATTCAGAGATTTCCACCACCGGCTTTTACAAAGCCGGAAACTGCCGTCTTTATTTGAAACCTCAGGGTTGGCGAACGGCTTGTACTTCCCGAGGGGCTACGCGATCAGTCCGAAGACCGATCAAGCAGCGTATGCGTATTCAGCTTCGTCAGTTGAATTTAGCTGTTGGCTTTTACGTTTGACAACAATCAACGTGCGAACTGCATGGCTTCCATACCCTGTCGAAACCATTACATCCCCGATGAGTGAAAATATTTTACCACATCCAACGGGGATTATCAAGGGTTTTCTCGTCTCAGCCCTTGACGACGATGTTCACGAGCTTCTTCGGCACGCAGATGACCTTGACGATCGTCTTGCCCGCCGTGAGCTCCTGCACGCGCGCGTTCTCCTTCGCCGCCTGCTCCATCGCCGCGCGGTCCGCACCGGCGGGGAGCATGATGCGGCCGCGGACCTTGCCGTTGATCTGCAGAACGATCTCGACCTCGTCGACCTTGAGCGCTTCCTCGTCATAGGATGGCCATTTCTGCTGATGGACGCTGCCCGCGGCGAAGAGGCGGCTCCAGAGCTCC
>CACWQW010000065.1 GCA_902763085.1 Dongibacter bovis | reverse complement strand
GACCTCGCCCATGTTATGCGGCGGGATGTTCGTCGCCATGCCGACCGCGATGCCGCTCGTGCCGTTCACGAGCAGCTGCGGGAACTTCGCCGGCAGCACGGACGGCTCCTTGAGGGACTCATCGTAGTTCGGGACGAAATCCACCGTCTCCTTGTCGATGTCCTGGAGCATGAGCTCCGCGATCTTCGACATGCGCACTTCCGTATAGCGCATGGCAGCCGCCGGGTCGCCGTCGACCGAGCCGAAGTTGCCGTGGCCGTCCGCGAGCATGTAGCGCATGGAGAAATCCTGCGCCATGCGCACGATGGCGTCGTAGACGGAGCTGTCGCCGTGCGGATGGTACTTACCGAGAACCTCGCCGACGATGCGCGCCGACTTCTTATAGGGCTTTGTCGAGCCCATGCCCGCTTCCTGCATGGCGTACAGGATGCGGCGGTGTACCGGCTTCAAGCCGTCCCGCACATCCGGCAGCGCGCGCGCCACGATGACGCTCATCGCGTAGTCGATGTACGAGTTCTTCATCTCATGCTCGAGATTCACCGGTACGATCTTGCCCTGACCAAAATCCACAATCTCACCTCAAAATCATTTTCATCTGCCAGCGCCCGAAGGCGAATCGATCCAAAAAACCTAGCATTTCATTATACCATTTCCCCGGGAAAAGCGCAAAGCCGCAGACGCGCCGCCTCTCTAGGCGAAGCGTCCCCAACCGGCAAGGCAGGACGCGGGACACAAGCGACGGGACATGACAAAGGCGCGGCTCCCAAGCGAAGAAGCCGCGCCCCAAAGATGACGCCGAAAGGCAGCACCCGCGCTCACTTCGACGTCCCGATGATCTCGCTGTAGATGAAGCCCTCGCGCACGCCCGAGTCGCTGTACGTGATGCGCTGCGCCCCAAAGCGCTTCGCGATGACATCCGCGACCACGAGCCCCGGCAGGATCGTCGGCAGGCGGTCGGGCACCGCGCGCATGAGCAGCACGACATCCTCCTGCGGCAGCGCGCGGTCGCGCACGAACCGCTCGATGAGCTCCGGCAGCCGCGCCGCCTCCATCGTCAGGTCATCCATGCCGCCTCCGTACACCGCGCGGTAGAGCGCGAGCCCGCTCTTGAACGTCCCACCGATGCCGCAGAGAGCGGGCGCCTGGACGTGCGCGAAAGGCGCCGCGCCCGCGAGCACCTCCTGCGCCTCCGCCCGCATCGCCGCGCACTCCGCGCGCGACGGCAGCACCTCCGCCGAAAAGCGCGCGGCGAGCGCCGTCGCCCCGAGCGGCAGGCTCACCTTCCGCTCGATGCGCCCCGCAGCGAACGACACGAGCTCCGTACTGCCGCCGCCGATATCGACGAGCAGACCACTCTCGCCTGAGAGCCCATGCGTCGCCCCGATGAAATCGAACGTCGCCTCCTCGTCGCCCGTAATCACGCGGATGGAGAGTCCCGTGCGCCGCTCGATCTCAGCGACCGCCTCCCGGCTGTTCGACGCGTTGCGCAGCGCCGCCGTCGTGAACGCGCACACATGATTGATGCGGAAGCACGCGAGGAACGCGCAAAACTCCCTGAGGATCTCCACCGCCTTGTCGATGCCCGCCTGCGTCATGCGCCCGCCCTCGACATACCTCGCGAGCCCCACGACGTGCTTCTTCTTCAGCAGCATCTCCGCGCCGCCCGCCGGCGAGATATCGTACACCGCCATGCGCACCGTACTCGAACCGATATCGATGACACCATAGAGCATCCTTTTTTCACCTGCCTCCTCACCGCTTGAAACCGCTGCCCGTCACCGGCACCACCACGCGATAGTTGTCGGGCTTGCCGTGCGGGAAAAACTTCTGCGCCGCCGCAAGCCCCGCTGCCGCGGAAAGCTCTGCGTACACGCCGCGATGCCCGAGCGCGCGCTGCGCCGCGCGGAGCTCCGCCTCCGTCACCGTCACGACCGCGCCGCCGCTCGACTCCACCGCGAACAGCATCTCTTTGAGACGCTTCGGCCGCTCGATGGAGAAATTCGGATCCTCGAAGAGCGACGCCGGCGCCGCCTCTGCCGCCTCCGCATCCCCATGCGCCTCCCGGAACGCGCGGTAGAGCGGCGCGCAGCCGTCGCTCTGCACCGCCACGAGATGCGGCAGGCGCCCGATCTCCATGAACCCGAGATAAAGACCGATGAGCAGGCTCCCGTTCCCCGCGGGCACGAACACATACTCCGGCACGGACTTTCCGAGCTGCTCGTAAAGCTCGTGCGCGAGCGACTTCACCCCTTCCGCGAAAAGCGGATTGTACGCAGGCGACGCATAGTACCAGCTGCGCCCTAAATGGCGCTTCGCCTCCGCGCACGCATCCATGCGCGTCCCCGCGACCCGCACGACCTCCGCGCCGTACGTCTCGAGCTGCTGCACCACGGATGCCGGCACCCCCTCCGGCACGAACACCTTGCACGCCATGCCCGCCGCCGCCGCATACGCCGCCACCGACGCGCCCGCGTACCCCGCCGAGTCGAGCGCCACGCGCTCGATGCCGAGCGACGCCGCCACATTCACGAGCGCCGCCGCCCCGCGATCCTTATAGGAGCCCGTCGGCTGGAGGTTCTCGAGCTTCAGCAGCACCTCGATGGGCCCCGCCTGCATCGGCACGAGCGGCGTCACCATATGACCGATATGCACCGTATGCGGCACCACATCCTCCGCATCCTTATGCAGACGGAACAGCCCGCCGCAGCTGCAGCGGATCGCATGCGTATTCAGAGGATACTGTTTCTTGCACTTCTCGCAATAGAAAAACATAGGAAAGACCTCCCTCGCGGGCATATTCGGAAAGAATCCGTCACAATCACGATATACCATCCGTATTCGACACGCGCGGAAAAGAATCCTCCCGCGAAAGAAGAGAAACCTCGCTCCGCTCGAAACGCACCGCCCTGCCGCCCGGGGAATTTCCCCTTGCCAGGAAACACAACTTGTTGTACTATAGATATGGGCGAGGAGCAACATCTCGTATGTTGCCGGAGACAAAGGTATAGAGGCAAGAAAGAGAGCGTTCGGTTGCTCTCTTTTTTGTTTGCGGCAAAGGCGACGCGCGATGTCTGCCCGGCTCCTATGCAATTCCTCCCACATGTGATAAAATGAGAGGAACAGACACCCCCGGGGAAAGCGGCGTTTCCATCGGAATGGACTCCCCTGCCAACACATCTCATCTGATAGGAGCATCAAAGGATGGTAAACAAGATATACGCACTCGTCGGCCCCTACGCCTCCGGCAAAAGCACGCTCGCCACGCAGCTCATCTCGATGGGCATCCACTACATCCCCACCTACACGACGAAACAGTTCCGCAAGGGCGAATACCCCGCCGGCATCTTCCATACCCTCGAGCAGGACGAATTCTTCAAGCAGCAGTACATGGCGCACATCGCCTGCCAGGGGGAATACTTCGGCCTGAGGAAAGACGACATCCTCACCGCCCTGCAAGAGCACCAGGTGAGCCTCATCCTCCTCAACGTCGGCGCCATCTCGCAGCTCAACCGCTTGCTTAAGGACCGCCTCGTCACCATCTACCTCATGGCGGACTACATCACGCTCGTCTCGCGCATGCTCCTCAAGGGCTGCACGAACAGCGACATCAAATACCAGCTCGAATACGCCGAGAACAACAAGATCTTCGACGCCTACACGGAGACCACCCACGTCGTCAAGAACACGCAGGGCCCCCACGCCGCCCTCGCCCAGATCCTCGCCATCATGGGCCTCACGACGATCCTCCCCCCAAAGGAACTCGCCGCCCGCCTCGCCTGAGCCACGCGAGAAAGGATTGCCTTTCCCGCATTGGTTTGCTATAATAAAGCCAACGAGAGGTATACCGGTAAGCGGTTAGCTCCCAATGTTAGTTGCTATGAAAATAGCCGCCTACAGTTTGGACGCTATGAGGCGGCTATTTTCATGCCTTGATCGCGATAACGCAGATCGTGACGAGAAACACAATATAGAAAAAATCGTATTTCGTCATAAGCATCGCCCCCGTTCTGGGAGCAGAGTTGAGCCACCTACCGTACAGGTGTACCTCTTCGCTTAGAATATCATAGTACGTACGACAAAAGAAGCGCAGGCAGATGACATTTCTCGCCATCTGCCTGCGCTTTTTCTCATGTCTCCTGATACGCCCGCTCCGTGTTGATCTCCCAGAGCGCATGACGGTCTTTTTTGCCCGTGCGCAGGAGCTCAGCGGCACAGAGGCCCGTGAGCATGGAATGGTCCATATTGTTGTAGCGGTGCTGGCCGTTGCGCCCGATGCAGTAGAGGTTCGGCACGCGGTCGAGCGATGCGCGCACGGCGGGGAATGAGCGGTAGCTGCCGTAGTAGGCGGGGTACGCCTTCTTCATGCGCACGACGTGACCCTCGCGCACGGCGCCTGGACGGATGACGCCGATGCGCGTGAGCTCCTCCTCGGCGAACGCGAGGAAATCGCCGTCGTCCATCGACCAGAGCGCATCACCCTCCTGACAGAAATACTCGAGGCCGATCCAGACCGTATGCTGCGGGTCGCGCACGAGGTAGGGCGACCAGTTGTTGAAGATCTGCAGCCGCCCGAGCTTCACCTCCGGCTCCTGCACGTAGATCCAGCAGTCCGGCACGATGTTTCCGAGCGTCTTGTGCGCCGTCTCGTTCTTGAGCTCCAGCCGGTCGACGAGCAGGCCCGCCGTCATGAAGTCGCGGTAAGGGAGCGCCTCTGCCGTCACGCGCGCCTCCTCGCTCAGGTACGCCTCTGGCAGCGCGGCACAGAGGTCCTTGATTGGCATGCTCGAGAACACGGCGTCCGCCGCGATCCTGCCCTCACTGCCGTCCGGCGCGCGGTAGAGGACCTCGCGGAGGGTACCGTCCTCATCGCCGATGAGCTTTTTGACGAAGCAGCCAAACCGGACCTCGCCGCCGCGACGCACGACCTCATCGGCGAGACACTCATAGAACTGCCCCGGCCCGTATTTCGGATAGGAGAAACGCTCGATGAGCGACGTCTCGACCTTCTTCTGCTTCAGGTGCAGCGCGCGCGCGAAGAAATCGGAGAGCACGGCGCCGAGCGAGATGCCCTTGATGCGCTGGCTGCCCCAGTCCGCGCCGATGCGCCGCGGGTTGCGGCCCCAGACCTTCTCCGTGTAGCCTTCAAAGAACGTCTCGTAGAGACGCCTGCCGAAGCGATTCACCATGAAGTCCTCGAGCGTCTTTTCCTCCCGCTTGTGCACGCAGGAGGCGAGGTACGATGTGCCGATGCCGCACATGCGCGCAAAGCCGAGGTTGCGGATCGTCTGGAGGCTCAGCGAAACGGGATAGTCGAAGAACTTATGCAGGTAGAGGATGCGCGAGATGCGTTGCCGGTTCAGGAAGACCGCCTCCGCCTGCTCTGGATCAACGCCATCCGACCGCGTCTCGCACGTCCGGTGGAGCAGGCGATCGTCGAGGGCGGGCGCCGACGCGTACGGCATGATCTCCTCCCAGAGCGCCTGCACCTCGCGGCTCTTCGTAAAGAAGCGATGCCCACCGATATCCATGCGGTTCCCGCCGAAGTCCACCGTGCGCGAGAGCCCGCCGACCACGTCGTCCGCCTCCAGGAGGATGGGATGGAACCCCTCTGCCTTCTGCAGTGCGTACGCCGCCGCTAGTCCTGCCGGACCTGCTCCGATGATGATGACTTGCCGCATAGAAATGTTCTCCTCTTTTTCTCGTAGTATAATGGTATCTTAGAAAACAATACACTGCTTTTCTATTTTCCTTTTATCAACTCATTGTATCAAAATCCCATCGCTCCGACAAGCAGAACACCTATTGTCTCATCAAAAGGAAAATATAAACCGTCCGTCGCCTTTCAGAAACGAAGGCGGGACGACCGCACGTCCTGATGCGTGCAGTCGTCCCGCCTTTTCATCAAGCGATTCCCTTCTCTCACCGCCGCGCCTGCGCCTGCGCGTGCAGGCGGGCGATGCGGTCTTCCGTCGCCGGGTGGGTGGAGAAGAGGTTCATGAGGGTGCTGCTGACGCCCTCGAGGGGGTTGACGATGAACATGTGCGCCGTGGCGGGCGTCGCTTCGGGGAGCGGCTGGGCGTGTTTCGCGTAGTAGTCGATCTTGGCGAGCGCGCTTGCGAGGTACTCGGGGTTGCCGCAGATCTCACCGCCGCCTTTGTCCGCGGCGTATTCGCGGCTTCGCGAGATTGCCATCTGGATGAGGAAGGCGGCGATCGGCGCAATGATGATGGTGACGAGGCTGCCGAGGAGGCCGCCACCGTTATCCTCGTCATCGCTGCGACCGACGCCGAAGATGGCCGCCCACTGGGCGATGTTGGCGATCCAGGAGATGACGCCCGCCATGGCGGCAGCGATCGTCGAGATGAGGATATCGCGGTTCTTGACGTGTGTGAGCTCGTGGCCGAGCACGCCAGAGAGCTCGTTGTAGTCGAGCACGCGCATGATGCCCGTCGTGACGGCGACGGCGGCGTGCTCCGGGTTCCTGCCCGTCGCAAACGCGTTCGGCACATCGCTGTTGATGATGCAGAGCTTCGGCATGGGCAGGTGCGCGTTCGCCGCGAGCTTTTCCACCATGCCGTAGAGCTCCGGCGCCTCGTCGCGCGTGACTTCCTGGGCGCCGTAGGCGCGCAGCACCATCGGCGCGCTGAACCAGTACGAGAAGAGGTTCATGCCGAGCGAGATGAGGAGCATGACCGTCGCGCCGCTCGTGCCGCCGAACGAGCCGCCGACGGCGACCATGAGGCCCGTGAGGAGCGCCATGAGGATGACGGTTTTTATGGTATTCATATGGATTCCTCCCTTGATTGACTTTTTGACTTAATCCTATTCTACCAAGTTTTCCTGAAAAAGGGAAGGAGTTCTCGGCGCTTTTTAGAAACGTCGCCCCAGATATCCAGGGCTCAGCGGCTTTCCAGCTCCGTTTCCTGTGCCTGCGATTTCTGCGATTTCTGCGCCTTCTGCCAGCGGTGGTTCAGATAGAGCCCGAGGCCGAGGACGCCCGCGATGAACGCGCCCTTGAGGAACGGAGCGTAGGCGAGGAGGTAGCTGCCGAGCGCCTTGTCGTTCGTCATGAGCTCGGCGGCAGTGTAGGCGAGGATCGCGGCGCCCGCGTAGACGAGCGCGGGAACTTTCTTCATGAGCACGAGGAAGAACTGCGCGCCGCAGAGGACGATGGGGATGGAGATGAGCAAGCCGCAGATGATGAGGGCTTCACCGCGATGTAGAGGAGCAGCGCGCCGCCGATGAACTCGAGGTAGGGCGCGGCGAGCAGCCCCGTCGCGAAGAGCGTGCAGCAGATGCGGATGAGGACAGCGCCCATGCCGCCGACAATGATGGCGCGCCCCCGGTGATGCGGCGGCAGGTTCTTACAGGCGAGCGCGATGAGGATGGCATTGTCGCCGGAGAGGATGAGATCGAGGAGCACGATGCTCGTAAAGGCTGCGAACCACTCCGGCGAGAACATGCCGGCAAAGAAAGATTCCATGCGTGAGACTCCTTTCCAATCAGGCGCGAGAAAGCGCGAGCGCCGCCCCGCTTCGCACGGCCGGGCGAGCTGCGCGGACAGGCGTCTTGCGAGCCGTCCGCCGCTCGAAGCGCTCCCGTCCGCCGTCATAAGAAAAGACCTTGTCCCGATGCCGAAAAAGGCGTCGGGACAAGGTCTCGCTTACTCATCCAGCTGGCCACACCGGGATCGCTCCGTACTGACGATGACTGGCCATGCAGCTACTCCCCTTGTCAGAGGATGTCTAGGAAAAATATAGCACATCAGGCGCAGATGTTCAAGGGGAATCTGCGCAGAAGAGCAACCAACTGCGCCGCGTCCCGCCTGCCCCTGATGATTCCATACGAAAACTCACAGCGCGGCGAGCTTGCGGAATTTATCCTCGGTCATTCCCGCCATTTTTGCGGCATCCCTGATGGTGAGGATGCCTTTATGGACGAGCTCGGCCAGCGTGGTCCAGCGGCCTTTCTCCATGCCTTCTTCACGTGCCATTTCCGCCGCGTCTTCCCGCGCGACGCGCAGGGCTTCGTTCCAGTCCCATTTTGTCGATACCATATCGAGCACCTCGCTTTCGTTTTCCTAAGGACTAAGTGTCCTCCCCCTCCGCGATATCGAGCAGGAGGCTCACAGTGATTTCCGTGCCTTTGGCTTTCGTGTAGGAGAGTTCCCACTCGCCGCCGAGCCTGGGGATGAGGAGCTCGAGGATGGCGAGGCGGATGAGCATGGCGCGTTCCTCGAAGGTGCGGCAGTTCGTCTTGGCCATGCTTTCGCGCATGGCGGCGACGGCCTGCAGGAGCTCCTGCGTGATGCGCAACTCCGGCGCGTGGAAGAAGAGCCAGAGGACGCAGCGCGCGGGCGCTTCCTCGGCCATGCGGGAGATGGAGGCGGAGTAGAGGAGGCTGCCGCCCGCGGGCGTGTATTTGAGGAGGTAGCTCAGGACGCGCATGAGCGTCATCGTGAAGAGCTGCGGCTCGATGAGGACGCGCTCGTCGCCGATGCCGCTGAAGTCCCGCGTGAAGTTGACGCGCTTGCGCGCGGCGGCCTGCGTGATGACGTCTCCCTGCCGCGCGAGGAGCGCGGCGAGCGGCACGCCCTGCCAGTCGTGCGGCGCGATCTCTCCCTGGACGAGGCGGTTGAGCAGGCGCACCTCGATCATGAAGTCCTGGATCTGCCCGCAGCGCAGGTAATCCTCGTAGAGAGGGCTCTCCGGCGAGGCCGCGCCCTGCGCGATGAGGCTTTTCAGGGAGTCCTTCACGGGCGCCATGATGTTGTCGTTCATGTAGCGGAAGAAGTCCTGCTGCGCGTGGCCGATCTTCTTTTCCCAGGCGAGCGAGACGGTCATGCTGTCGTGCTCGCGCTCGATGAGGGCGACGCGGCGCTCGAGCCTGTTCCTGTGCCAGAGCATCCAGAGAAAATAGGCGAGGAGGCAGATGGCGAGGACGAGCAGGAATACGAGCGCGTTGGCCTGCGCGCCCGAGAGGCGGTCGAAAAGATTCGTAAAGGAAATCGGCGCCGCGTTGAGCTCCTTTTGCTCGATCTCGTCCATCTTGGTGTCCACCAGGTACTGGATGGTGCGGTCGAGCAAAAAACCGAGCTGCGGGTCGGCGTCCTCCGGCAACGCGAGGGCTATACAGGCCGGGAGATCCGGCAAGGTCCGCAGCTCGTAGTCACCGCGATGCAGAAGGCTCGCGTAGTAGGTCGCGGTCATCATGTCAGAGGCGATGGCATCGACGCGGCCCTGCTCGAGAAGCGAGAGCGCATCCGCCGCGGTCGCAGTCGTCACAAAGTCCTTATCCGGCATTTGCTCGCGCAAATACTGGACTTGCCCGCCTGTCACCGCCAGACGCTCAGGCTCGTGACCCTTGCGAACGAGGAGCGCGATGCTGTCCTGCTCATAGGGTGTCGTCATGCGCAGCTTGTATTCTTGCGCTCGGTGATAGTTGACACTCATGTTGCCGATGAGGTCGATTTCCCCTTTTTCGCTGAGCGCAAACGCCTCCGCCTCGTCCTTCACCGGCACGTAAGTGAACGAGATCCCCGTGAGTGCCGCGATATGCT
>CACWQW010000064.1 GCA_902763085.1 Dongibacter bovis | reverse complement strand
TTACATCATGCCCGAGAAACCGAGGAACGCGAGCGAGAGCATGCCCGCGAGCAGGAACGCGATGCCGATGCCCTCGAGCGGCTTCGGCACGGCGGCGTAGGCGAGCTTCTCGCGCAGACTCGCCATGAGGATGATGGCGAGCGCGAAGCCGAGGCCCGAGCCGATGGCGAACACGATGCTCTTGAGGAGGCTGTAGCTGTTCTCCACATTGAGGAGCGGCACGGCGAGCACGATGCAGTTCGTCGCGATGAGCAGCAGGTAGATGCCCCAGAGGTTGTAGAGCGCCGGCGCCTGCTTCTTGATGACGAGCTCGAGGAGCTGCACGAAGCTCGCCGTGAGGATGACGAAGACGATCGTCGTGAGGAACGTGAGGCCGAGCGGCTCGAGCACGAAATGATAGACGATCCAGGCGAGGATCGAGCTCATCGTCATGACGGACGTCACCGCCATGCCCATGCCGACCGAGGCGCTGAAGTTCTTCGAGATGCCGAAGAAGATGCAGAGGCCGAGGAACTTCGTCAGGACGAAGTTATTGACGACGACGGCACCGATGAAAAGGGTCAGGTATTCTGCCATCAGGATTCAGCTCCTTTCGCCGCTGCCATGCGCGCGGCTTTCTCACGCGCGCGCTCGCGGTGCCTGTTCCACGTCTTCGTCGCGGCGACGAGGTAGCCGATGAGGATGAACGCCCCAGGCGGCAGCACCATCATGAGCATGGGCTGATAGCCCGCGCCGAAGACCGGCACGCCGAGCAGTGTCCCCGCACCGATGAGCTCGCGGATCACGGAGATGATGAGCATGGCGAGCGTGAAGCCGCAGCCCATGCCGAACCCGTCACAGAACGAGGCGACGACGCCATGCTTCGAGGCGAAGACCTCCGCGCGCGCGAGGATGATCGCGAAGACGACGACGAGCGCGAGGTAGATGCCGAGCGCGTCGTAAAGATCGGGGAAATACGCCTGCAGCACGAGCTGCGCCACGGTCACGATCGTCGCGATGCTCGTGATGTAGACGGGCACGCGCACCTTGGGATTCACCCAGCGACGCACGAGGCTCACGACGACGTTGTTCGTCGTGATGACGAACGTGACGGTAAGCCCCATCGTGAGGCCGTTCACGACCGTCGTCGTCACGGCGAGCGCCGGGCAGAGCGAGAGCGCGAGGATGAAGATCGGGTTCTCCGCGAGGAGGCCCTTGCTGAAAATCTGCCAAAGTTCCTTGATTCCTGTCGTCATCATCAGCGCCCCCCATCCGCGAGATAGCTCGAGACCGCAGTCACGGCCGTCTTGACGCCGCGCGTCACGGCGCGCGAGGAGATCGTCGCGCCCGTCATCGCCTGCACATCATCCTTGTTGCCCTGATCCTTCGTCACGATGAGATGCGCCGCGTCCTTGCCGCGGATCTTCGCGCGGAACGGCTCCTTGCCCGCGTTGTCGCCGAGACCCGGCGTCTCGTTGTGCGCGAGGATCTTGTAGTCGATGACGTGCTCGTCCGGCGTAACGGCGACGAGCAGCTTGATCTCGCCGCCGTAGCCCTTCGTGCTCGCGGGCACGATGTAGCCGACGGGCACGCCGTTTTGCTCTGCGCGGTACCAGCCGTTTTGCTTGTCGATCTCGACGAAGCGGTCGGCGTCCGGCACGAGCGCACGCAGCGCTGCCTCCTTGCGCGCTGCCGCCGACTGCGCCGCCACGGGCGCCGTCACGAAGTAGACGGCGCCGATGACGATCCCCGCGATGAGGCATGCCGCCATGAGGTTGCCGGCGATCTTCAGCATCGAGTCATTTCCTTTCATTTCGCCGCACCTCCTTCGCCGAACATGCGCGGTTTCACGAAGCGATCGATGAGCGGCGTCACCGCGTTCATGAGCAGGAGCGCATAGCAGACGCCCTCGGGATAGCCGCCGACGAGGCGGATGAGCACCGTGAGCGCGCCCGCGCCCGCCGCGAAGATCACCTGACCGCGGCGCGTCATCGGGATCGTCACCATGTCCGTTGCCATGAAGAAGGCGCCGAGCATGAGTCCGCCCGCCATAAGGTGGAAGAGCGGATCGCCCGTGAAGAGCCCCGCGGGGCCGAACACCCAGGTGAGTACGGCGACCGTCGCGAGCATCACGGCGGGTACGAACCAATTCACATAGCCGCGCCAGATGAGATAGAGACCACCTGCGAGCAGGAGCAACGTGCTCGTCTCGCCGAGGCTGCCGTTGCGATTCCCGAGGAACATCGCCTGATACATCGCGCCCTGTCCGCCGAAGAGGGAGACGACGGCGTCATAGCCCTGCATCTTGAGGACGTTGAGCGGCGTCGCCGTCGCGATCGCGTCGACGGACGCCGTGCCGGCGAGCGTCGTCCAGGTCGTCATCGCGACCGGCCAGGAGACCATGAGCGCCGCGCGCCCGATGTGCGCCGGGTTGAAGATGTTGAAGCCGAGACCACCCATCGATTGCTTCGCGACAACGATGGCGAGCACCGACCCGATGGCCACCATCCAGGGCGGCAGGAGCGGCGACATCGACATCGCGATCAGGAGCCCTGTGATGCAGGCGCTGCCGTCGAGCGCCGTAACGGGCTGATGCATCGCGCGCTGCCAGACGTACTCCGAGGCGATGGCACTCGCAGCGCCGACCGCCATGTTCACGAGCGCCGGCAGGCCGAAATGATAGACGGCGAAAAGCGCCGCAGGCGCCAGCGCGAGGTTGACCTGCCACATGATGTGCGTGACCGTCTCGCCGTCGCGGATATGCGGCGAGCTCGAGACCGTGAAGAGGCGTTCCGCAGATGCCGCCGCTTTCGTGCCAGCCTGCGGGGCCTGTGCCTTTGCCACCCCCTCCCGGGCTGCCGCACCCGGCGCGTTCTTCTCTCCTACTGCTTCGTTCATGCGTGCGCAGCCTCCTTTCCTCCTGCCGCTTTCTTCTCCTGCTCCGCCGCGCGGGCTGCCGCTTTCGCCTTTTCCTTGGCCGCGAGCGCCTTGACTGCTCCCTTCGTCACGCGGATATACTGGACGATATTGCGCTTGGCGGGACAGACATACGTGCAGCAGCCGCACTCGATGCAGTTCATCACGCCGTAGCTGTCCCGCGCCTTTTCCACATCCTGCCGCTCACCGAGAATGGAGAGCATGCTCGGCACGAGCCCCATCGGGCATGCCGCCACGCAGCGCCCGCAACGGATGCAGTGCAGCTCGGGACCATGCGCCGTGATGCGGCGCGTGAGCGCGAGGATGCCCGACGAGCCCTTCGTGATCGGCACGTCGAGGCTCTCCTGCGCACGCCCCATCATCGGCCCGCCGGCGAGCACCTTGTCCGGCTGCTCGGAAAAGCCGCCGCAGAAGTCGATGGCGTCGCGGTAGCTCGTGCCGAGGCGCACGCGCAGGTTCTTCGGTGTGCGGATGGCATCGCCCGAGACCGTCGTGATGCGCTCTGTGAGCGGCAAGCCGTGGCAGCAGGCATCGGCGACAGCTGCCGCCGTACCGACGTTCTGCACGACGGCGCCCGCATCCATCGGCAGTCCGCCGAGCGGCACCTCACGCCCGGTGACCGCGTAGATGAGCATCTTTTCCGCGCCCTGCGGGTAGCGCGTCCGAAGCAACAAGACCTCGAGGTCTTGCCCCGCGGCGCGCCGCAGCGCCTCTGCTGCCTCTGGCTTGTTCTCCTCGAGGGCAATAACGCTGCGCTTCGTCCCCAGGATCTTCGCGAGGATACGCGCACCCGTGACGACGCGCTCCGGCTCCTCCCGCATGAGGCGATCATCGGCGGTCAGGTACGGCTCACACTCGGCGCCATTTAGGATCAGTACGTCGACCGGTTTCTTCGGCTTGAGCTTCACCTGCGTGGGGAACGTCGCGCCGCCCATGCCCACGATGCCCGCCGCCTCGATGGCTGAGAGGAGGTCCTCAGGCGTCATCGCCTGCCAATCGCGCGTGAAGGGCAAGCCCTCCGCCCACGCATCGAGCCCATCATTCTCGAGATAGATCATGCCGTTTTCGATTCTTTTGACCTTGCCGGAGACGGATGCATGGATGTCCGCATGCAAAAACGCCTGGCTCGTCGCGATGCGCTGCCCGCGCTTCACCATCTCCCCGACCTTCACGGTCGGCGTACACGGTGCTCCGATATGCTGTGAGAGCGGCAATGCAACGAGTGGCGGCGCCGGCATCGTCTCGATAGCCGCGTCCCGTGCCAGCTCCTTGCCATCGTGCGGATGGATGCCGCCGCGAAATAACTTGAACAATCGAATCCCCCCTACTGATCCCCAGTCCTCCCGAGAATCTCCACCACATACGGCTGACGCCTCTGCGCGCGTCGGTCAAAGAGGCGCACCAGCATCATGCCGAGGAGTGCGCCGACGACCGCGCCGCAGACGACCGCCACATCACTCCAGAGCGCCAGCCAGCCAAGGAGTCCTCCCACTGCCGCAAGCACGAGCGGCAGCATGAAGACGATGAATGCCCCGAGCACGACGGAGTGCTCCGGCATCGCAAACCGCACGCGCATACCGGGCTGCAAGGAATGTCCTCCGTCCTGCGCAACGACCACAGCCTGACGCACTGCACCGCAGGCGCCGCATCCCGAGCACTCCTCATGGCGTCCCACGCGGATGCGCACCGAGTCTGCTACCACAGCCTCGATGACGACGCCTTCTTCCAACTGCATACCTTCCCCTCTTTCCCTGCTGTTTCTTATTTTGATTTCTTCTCTCTTCTATCCATTCGACACAGGATAGAAAAATCCTGTTGTCTATTGCTTGTGAAAACTTTATCTTACCTATTCCACATAAAAAATTCCTATCAAGAAGCAACGAGCCTGCTCAGGCGCGTCATTTCCCCGATAGGAATAAAGATGCAATCTCTGCAATATAAAAATCACCGCACCGTGCGTTGCACGATGCGGTGAACCATTTCAAAGTGGCGGAGTGGAGAGGATTCGAACCTCCGCACCAGTTACCCGGCCTAACGATTTAGCAAACCGTCCTCTTCAGCCTCTTGAGTACCACTCCATCAATGGCAGGGGCAGTCAGCGATATGTTCATCACACACGCCCCGTCTTATATCGCATGGCGCGAGTTCATTTATATGCCCTGCGCCTAACGACGTGTATTATAATATCATCTTGCCTGTTGCTTGTCAACCATATTCCCCCATTTTATTTTCGTCATCTCATCATCTAAAAAATCTCTTCCATATAATGTGTCCAATTTGGACATATTGAAAAAGAGCTCCCGTCCGCAATGGTCGAGAGCTTTTCCTTTCTTTTAGATTCAATTCACCCCTTCGGTTCTTCTCCAAACACGCGCGTCATCCCGTCAACCGTAATGAGCCATGTGCTCCCCGACTGCCTGAACTCTCCTTTCTGAAAGCGAGGGAGTCCTCCTTTCTGCCCCGTACATGCTTGTCTCACAGTCGTGTTCCCGAGGCCCCATCTCTGGCACGCTTCTTTGATGGTCATGACATCATCAATCATCATGTGAGCCCCTCCACTCTTTTGCGATTGACACAAGCAGCCATGTGCCCATGAATCCGAAGAATATGCCTCGTGCGATGTCGTCCGGCAAGAAGATTCGCAGCAACAATGCTACTGCTAAAACTGTGGCAAGTGTTTTGCTATTGTTCATGGCTTTCGCAGATGATATAATGAAGATGCCAATCGGGAAGGGCTTTCGCCCCTCCCTTTCGGCTACTCTTTCAAGCTGTTAATCAGATCAGCGATTGCTCCGATCAGCCCTGCTACTGCTATTAGGAGCTTGATGATCGTCTTTAGCAGCTTGATTTTCTTTTTCTTCTTCATCTGCTTTCCTCCTTTCTCATTTCTTGATTATATTATACGCTAAATTTCGCGTATTGTCAAGTGAAATTTAGCGTATTCGTGAAAAATTTTCACAAAAAAGAGAGCCCTCGACCATACAGCCGAGAGCTCTCCGTTTTCTTGTCAATCAAGTGTTGTCGTGGTATAATTTCCATAAAAGGATTGTCATCTTTAGGACGAACTTGAGAACGATTTCGACTAGACGAACGAAGTCTTTCCCAGTCACTTTAGGAAGTCTCATACCATCACTTCCTTTCCTGCCCTCTCCGTACTACCAATACGGAGAGGGCTTATTTTATTCTTTTTTCAATGATATGTGTCATCCTATGCGGATGCCCATGCGGATTCTATGCGTTTACGCTTTGACCGTGTTCTCCAAAGTCTTTTCCAATACCTGGCGGCCGAGATAGACGAGCGCGCGCAGCGCATACGGCAGGACGATGCCGTCGCGGATTTTGTTCCATCCCGTTTCTGCCTTCGCTTCCTCGATAAGACCGCCCGCTAGCTTATCGACCCATGCGTCGACGGCCGGCATGACGTTATCGACGAGGTTCTTTGTGAGTTCCTGCTTTGCTGTCTCGCTAATGCTCATGCTCGAGATGTCCGCTTCGATTGCGTCTCTAAATTCCGTCCACTTGCTCATGATAGATGTCCTTCCTTTCGCTGAATGTCAGATAGCAATAATAAAGGCCCATGCCGTGGCGCGTCGTGATGGTCGTGCGCGGCTTTTCTTTAAACCACACAATGACCTCTTCGCCGACGCGCCGATAGACGTGCATGAGCTCATTTCCAGATGTTATTGCACTATGCCAGTCTCGTTCCCTCGTGAGGAATTGCTCGAATCCGTAGACCTCGCCGATAGGAATGAGCCCCGGATAGCCGTCTCGATCTCTTTTCTCTAGTGTGCGTTCTTGCTTTTTCTGTTTGCTGGTCAAAAGCATCGCTCCCTAGATTTTCCGATTTTCGTACACTCTGCTCTTTTCCGTGCCGAACACCGCACGTTTTCGCATTTTCCCCGTACAAAAATCGTACACTTTTCGTACACTTTTCAGGTAAGTGTATCAGTCCTGAAAGAGAGATTCGTCATACATATAATCGCCGTCCACAGCATGATTGCCGAGCCACATGTGGTCGGTGTCCTGCCATACGAATCCGCCGAGGTCGTCCGAATCGCCCCACTGCGCATTCCACACCGCACAGCCGAGCCCCTGCCAGTCGATACGGTTGTCGAGCCACGAATAGCTCGCGTAGATGCCCGTGTTGAGCCCGACGTTTTCAATCCACGCCGCACACATGGCCGTGACGTTCGATGGATTGAAGTCGAATCCGTGATTCTGCTTCCATTTGTCGTCGTCTTCCATGTCGTAAAACACCGGCAGTTCCAGCAGCACGCCCGCGCGGTCGACGATGTCCGCGCACTGGCGTGCTTGGCGGGCGGCGTCATCCGGCGTGAGTCCGTAATCGTAGTGATACGCGCCGACGAGCAAGCCGCGCGCGTGCGCCTTGTCGACGCTATCCTTGAAGCAGCTGTCCTCATGACCGTTTCCCCAGCTGGAACGAACATAGACAAATCTGCATCCGGCCTTGACGGCTTCGTCGAAGATTTCCTCCGGCACGAACCCTGTCTCTCCACTTGCGTGGAGTGCTATCTGGAACATATCATAGCCTACATAAAAAGGCGGCAAGGATTTCTCCCTGCCGCCTTTTGCAACCTATTTTGCAACCTATTTTGC
>CACWQW010000063.1 GCA_902763085.1 Dongibacter bovis | reverse complement strand
CATGCCGCGGGAGAAGGCGCTCGCCATCATCCGGGAGGGGCGCGGGACGCAGTTCGATCCGAATCTGACGGATATCTTCCTCGCGTATATGGAAAAGGGAAAGCGCTGAGCGGAACAGGCTGAGCGTAACAGATGGAGGGGCGGCACATTCTGCATGTGCCGCCCCTCTGCGAGTTGATGATTCATCTTTTGTCAGCTGTATTCGCAGGGAAACTTTCAAAAGAAGGCGCGGACGCCTTGGGCGAGGAATTCATCCCGGTAGGCAGAGAGGTCTTCGGGGTGAAGCGCACGCGTTCCTGACAGCGCATAGTCGCGGTGCAGGAACGCGTATTTCTTTTCTCCCATTTGATGGAAGGGCAGGAGCTGCACCTCTTTGAGGCCGAGCGAGCAGAGCAGCTGCGCGAGGCCGCGCGCCTCCTCCAGGCGCGCGTTGAAGCCTGGAATCACGGGGATGCGCGGCAGGATGGCGAGATGCTCCCTGACCGCCCAGGCGAGGTTCTTAAGGATGCCCTCGTTGCCGATGCCTGTGCCCGCGCGGTGCTGTGCGCTGTCGTAGTGCTTGACGTCGAAGAGCAGGAGGTCGAAGCGCGGGGCGAACTCCTGGAAGACGGGCGCGGCGGCGCAGCCGGTCGTTTCAATCGCAAGGTGGATGCCTTTCTCCTTCAGGAGCGGCAGGAGCGCGCGCAGGAAGTCCGGCTGCATCATGCCCTCGCCGCCGGAGATCGTGACGCCGCCGCCGCTCTCCTCGTAGAAGTCGAGGTCCTGCAGGCAGATGGAGGCGACCTCCTCGGCCGTGCGCCAGGCGCCTGCGGGCGTGAGCGCCCTGCCGGGACATGCTTTCGTGCAGGTGAGGCAGCCGTCGCAGCGCGCCTCGTCGATGTGGACGATACCGCGCGCGTCGAGCTGGATCGCGTGCTGCGGGCACGTGCGCGCGCAGGTGCCGCAGTGGCGGCAATCCGCCTCGTCGTAGAGGACCTGCACGCGGAACGCCTGGGACTCCGGGTTGGCGCACCAGCGGCAGCGCAGCGGGCACCCCTTGAGGAAGATGGTCGTGCGGATGCCGGGACCGTCGTGGATGCTGTATTTTTGGATGTTGAACACGTTGCCCATGGTCATGGCAGACCCCTCCTTTGCTTGCCTTCACTATACCATGGGCGACGGGGATTGTAAATAAAATATTGCGATTGAAATACTATAATTGTTTCGTAAAAGAAAAATATGGACTTATCCCACGGAATATGCTAGGATAAAAGCATAAAACAATGGTTTGATATTACAAAAGAAATGAGGTGCATTTCCGTGGAACAGAAAGAGCGGTTCGGGAAGCTCACGGAGCGCATGCAGGCGTTCCGAGAAGAGGTGCTCGATGAGAAGCCATACATCGATGCGGAGCGGGCGCTGCTCGTGACGGAGACGTATCGCGCGCATCGTAATCTGCCGCGCGTGCTGCTGCGCGCCGTCATGCTGAAGAATATCCTCGACCACATGACGATCTACATCGAGGACAAGACGCTGCTCATGGGCAACCAGGCGTCGAAGAACAAGAACGCGCCGATTTTCCCCGAGTACACGATGAAGTTCGTCATCGACGAGCTCGACAAGTTCGAGAAGCGCGACGGCGACGTGTTCTACATCACGGACGAGACGAAGGAGCAGCTGCGCTCCATCGCGCCGTTTTGGGAGAACAACACGCTGCGCGAACGCGGCGAGGTGCTGCTGCCGGACGAGGTGCGGGTTTTCATGGAGACGGGCTTCTTCGGCATGGAGGGCAAGCTCAACGCGGGCGACGCGCACCTCTCCGTGAACTACGCGCGCCTGCTCAAAGACGGCCTCGCGGGCTACGAGGCGCGCGCGAAGTCCCTGCAAGCCGCGCTCGACCTCACGCAGCCGGAGAGTATCGACAAAAACATCTTCTACAAAGCGGTCCTCATCGTCATCGGCGCGGTCCGGGATTTCTCAGAGCGCTACAGCACGCTCGCGAAGGAGCTCGCGGGGAAGGCAGAGGGCGCGCGCCGCGAGGAACTCCTCGAGATGAGCCGCATCGCGGCGCGCGTGCCCTACGCGCCGGCGCAGACGTTCCGCGAGGCGGTGCAGTCCGTCTGGTTCATCCAGCTCGTGCTGCAGATCGAGTCGAACGGGCACTCCCTGAGCTACGGGCGGCTCGACCAGTACCTCTACCCGTACTACCAACGCGACATCGAGGCCGGCAGGATCACGCGCGCGCAGGCGCTCGAGCTCCTCAGCAACCTCTGGATCAAGAGCCTCACGATCAACAAGGTGCGGAGCCAGGCGCACACGCTGAGCAGCGCGGGCTCGCCAATGTATCAGAACGTGACGATCGGCGGACAGACACCAGAGAAGCGCGACGCCGTCAACGACTTTTCCTTCGTCGTGCTGCAGTCGATCGCGCAGACGCGCCTCACGCAGCCGAACCTCACGGTGCGCTACCACAAGAACATCGACAAGCGCTTCTTCGACGAGTGCATCGAGGTCGTGAAGCTCGGCTTCGGTATGCCGGCGTTCAACAACGACGAGA
The DNA here is from genome assembly GCA_902763085.1 of Dongibacter bovis. Taxonomy (GTDB): domain Bacteria; phylum Bacillota; class Negativicutes; order Selenomonadales; family Selenomonadaceae; genus Selenomonas_C. The sequence continues at coordinate 5,584 of CACWQW010000063.1, read as the reverse complement.
TTATCATCCCGTCTTTCATCTCCTACGGCGTCAAGGAAGAGGATGCCTACAATTACTCCGCCATCGGCTGCGTGGAGACGGCGGTGCCCGGCAAATGGGGCTACCGCTGCACGGGCATGAGCTACATGAATTTCCCGCGTATCCTGCTCGTCGCCATGAACGACGGCGTCGACCTCACGAGCGGCAAGCGCTTCGCGAAAGGCTACGGCTGCTTCGCGGACATGACTTCCTATGACGAGCTCCTGCGCGCCTGGGATGGTACCGTGCGCGAACTCACGCGCGCGAGCGTGATCACGGAGAACGCGATCGACAAGGCGTCGGAGCGCGACGTCCCCGACGTGCTCTGCTCGACGCTCACGGACGACTGCCTCGGCCGCGGCAAGACCATCAAGGAGGGCGGCGCCGTCTACGACTTCATCTCGGGGCTTCAGGTCGGCATCGCGAACCTCGCCGATAGCCTCGCCGCCATCAAGAAACTCGTCTTTGACGAGCAGCGCGTGACGCCCGCCGCTCTCTGGCAGGCGATCCTCGACGATTTTGCGACGCCCGAGGGCGCGCGCATCCAGGACCTCCTGCTCCACGAGGCGCCGAAGTATGGCAACGATGACGATGCGGTCGACGGTCTCGTCGTCGAGGCGTACGACTCCTACCTCGACGAGATCAAGAAATACCCGAACACGCGCTTCGGGCGCGGTCCCATCGGCGGCATCCGCTACGGCGGCACGTCGAGCATCTCCGCAAACGTCGGGCAGGGCATGGGCACGATGGCGACGCCGGACGGCCGCCGCGCGCACGCGCCGCTCGCCGAGGGCTGCTCGCCCGCACACAACTGCGACCGGCACGGCCCGACGGCAGTCTTCAAGTCCGTCGCGAAACTCCGTACGGAGAAGATCACGGGCGGCGTCCTCCTCAACCAGAAGATGACGCCCGCCATGCTCGCGACTGAGGAGAACAAGCAGAAGCTCGAGATGCTCATCCGCACGTTCTTCAACCGCCTGCACGGCTATCACGTGCAGTACAACATCGTCTCCCGCGAGACGCTGCTCGACGCGCAGAAGCACCCGGAAAAGCACAAGGACCTCATCGTCCGCGTCGCCGGCTACAGCGCCTTCTTCAACGTGCTCTCGCGCGCGACGCAGGACGACATCATCGCGCGCACGGAGCAGACGCTCTGAGCAAAAAAACTCCCCGCCGCCGCCCGGAGGCGGCGAGGGGGAGCAGGGAACGCGGTCGCTTTCGGCGGCGCAGCTGGTGTCGCTAGTGCGGGCGGCTCAGACGGTGAAGACCGTGCAGCCGCGGCTCAGCAGGGACTGGCGCGCGTCCTCGGGCACGGCGTCATCCGTGATGACGGTCACGGGCACATCGCGGATGTTGAGCGGGATGGAGCCGCGCTGATGGAACTTCTCGCTCTCCGTGAGGACGACGAGCTCATCGCACTGCTGCGCCATATCCCGCACCGCCTGCGTGCGCATCTGGTCGCTGTTCGTGAAGCCCGTGCGGTCGCAGTAGCCGTCGGTGCCGATGAAGAAATAATGCACGAAGAAATTCTCCGCCGCCTGCCGCACGAGCGGCCCCGTCATCACCTGCGCGTCGCGCTGGTAAATGCCGCCGAGCAGGACAATCTGGCTCGACGACTCCTTGCGGCGGATATAGTCGGCGATGAACGCGCTGTTCGTGATGATCGTCAGGTCGCTCTTCTCGCTGACGAGCTGCTCGGCGAGCAGCGCACAGCACGAGCCGGACTCGATCATCACGGTGTCGCCGTCCGCGACGAGCGTCGCCGCCCGCGCCGCGATCTTCTTCTTCGCCTCGAAATGGTAGGCGAGCCGCCCCGCGACATCGTCGCGGCTGCGCAGGCGGGCGAAACCGTGTGCGCGCTCGATGAGCCCCTGCTCCTCGAGCTCGCTGAGGTCCTTGCGGATCGTCACCTGCGAGACGCCGAACCGCTGCGAGAGGTCGATGACCTCCGCCTTCCCGTCGGTCGTGAGCAGCTCGAGAATTTTGTTGAGACGTTCGTTCTTCATAGATAGCCTTTCTTTCGCAAGGGAACCGATTCTATCAATATTTCTTTCGATAGAGGATGTTCTATTATTGTAAACAATCCGGCAGGAAATGGCAACAGGAAATTCCTAGGGATGGTGGGGCAGGGGCTGGGAAAGAGTAGCCGCAGGCTGAGGCCCCGCCCTCTGCAGGGGTGCCGCCTGCCGGGACACCAGCGCACGCCCGGATGCGTGCCGATCTTTGCCAGGCAGCTTTATCGCCTGCCAACGACCAGAGTCTAGCCGCGGAACGCCGCGGGAGAAAACAGGAGGAACTAGCCATGAAACTCTTTATCGATGACGCCCATCTCGACGCGATCAAGCGGCTCCTCGCCGTCTACCCGATCGACGGCGTGACGACGAACCCCTCGATCCTCGCCAAAGTCGGCGGGAACCCCGTAGAAGTGCTGCACGCCATCCGTGCGGCCATCGGCAACGATCGCCTGCTCTTCGTGCAGGCGGTGCCGACGGACGCCGAGGGCATGCTGCGCGACGCGCGCGCCATCGTGCGCGCGTTCGGCAAGAACACCGTCGTCAAGATCCCCTCGATCCCCGCGGGCTTCCAGGCCATCCGCGCGCTTCGCGACGAGGGCATCCACACGTGCGGCACCGTCGTCTACACGCCGCTGCAGGCCTACCTCGCCGCCAAGGCCGGCGCCGACTATGTCGCGCCCTACGTGAACCGCATCGACAATATGGGCTATGACGGCGTCGCCGTCGTCAAGGAGATCCAGGACATCCTGACGAAGAACGACCTCCTTGCCGAAGTCCTCGCGGCCTCGTTCAAGAACAGCCAGCAGGTCCTCACCCTCTGTGCCTACGGCATCGGCTCCGCCACCGCCGCCCCCGCCGTCATCGACGCCTTCGTCAAGAACCCCGCCATCGACGCCGCCGTCGCTGACTTCGTCCGCGACTTCGCGCAGGTCGGCCACGGGAAGAGCATGGCGGACCTGCTCGTGTGAGCGGGACCGCTTGCGCGGGTACACGAAAGCAAACGAAAAGGGGCTGTTGCACGAAAGCATTTTCGTGCGGATAGCCCCGTTTTCTTTGACCTCAATCACGGTCATCTGACACTGGCGATAATCATGGCATAAAAAAACAGTACAAGAAACAGGCGGTCACCGATCGCCTCGTTTTTTCGAGGGAACACAAAAGAGGCTGCCCATCTGCCCAGTGGCAGATCTGCAGCCTCGTTATATTCATGGTGGAGACGAAGGGGCTTGAACCCTCGACCTCTCGGATGCGAACCGAACGCTCTCCCAGCTGAGCTACGTCCCCGTGAACAATCAATAGTATAGCGCGATTGTGGAGAAGATGCAAGTGCTTTTTTCAGATTCCAGGCATCTTTTTTTGCTGGCGTGGATAGGAGTTCGATAGAAAGCTGTCTGCTGTTGTACGTAAATAGTGATTATCATACAGAAAAAATTATAGATAAATGATGATTTTAAGAGGAACTTCTTTCTCCATCTCGAATAATAGTAAAAGTACAAAGGGGTTGACCATAACGGAAAAGGAAAGGAGGCGAAGCCGCTTGGGGTGCTGCGGAGGCATGCTATAGAGAAACGCGTCCATGGGGCGAGTCGAGGGGCAACGGCTCGTCGGGAAAGGGATCATGGATGCAAGGGGAGAGATGAGAAGCGGCGCGATCCCTCACCGTTGACCGCAGATGCAAGGCGCATCGCGGAGGATGAGGAGCACGGCAGTTCCGGCGGAGAAAAAGATGCTGGCTTGCTGCATGCTCGGGATATTGGGAGAAAAGGTGAGCAACGCCTGAGACGGCGCACCTGCGGCACATGAACGCGGGCGCGCCGTTTTTGTCCGAGATATTGTTCGGGCACGCCGGAGGGGGCGCCGCAGGCGCGGTCCATCGCGGGCGAGGGCGAGACGATGATCGTGGAAATCTTTGGATCGTGGGACGGAATCCGCGGCGGTTTTTGTGCGCGTTGCAGGAAGTGTGCGCGGAAAAGGCGAATAAAACAAAAGAACAACGACGGTACAATAAATAGCGTTTATTCCTAGATATATGCAACATAATGGAATTTTAGAGCACACCGGCGTATAATGAAATGAAGAGGAATCAAAGGGTCTTCAGTTACAAGGGGAATTCTTTGCACGCCGCTTTGCGGCGCCAGCGAGAAGGAGGTACCAACGTGGAAAAAAGGGAGAGTTTATGGGAGCGCTGCCTGAGAAAAGGCATGAGCCGGCGCAGTTTCCTCAAGGGCTGCGTAGCGCTCACGACGCTCATGGGGCTTTCGACGGACAAGCTGTCGGAGGTCGTCGAGGCGGCAGAGGCAAAGCCGCTGCCGGTGGTCGTTTGGATTCATGGCCACGAGTGCACGGGCTGCGATGAGTCCTTCATCCGCTCGGGCGCACCGCTCGCGAGCGACGTCGTGCTGTCGCAGATCGACCTCGAGTACGATCATCTGCTCAGCGCGGCCTCCGGCGAGCCCTTCGAGAAGCATCTCGAGGAGATCATGCAGAAGTACAAGGGACAGTATATCCTCGCGGTCGAGGGTGCTGTCTGCACGGGCGACAACGGCGTCTACTGCATGTCGGGCGGCCGTCCGTTCGTGCGCACGCTGCAGGAGGCCGCCGCAGGCGCGATGGCCATTGTCGCCTACGGCACCTGCGCAGTCTCCGGCGGCATCCAGAGCGCGAAGCCGAACCCGACGGGCTCGGCGGGCATCAACCCGTTCGTCGGCAACACGCCGGTCGTGAACGTGCCGGGCTGCCCACCGATCCCCGAGGTCATGACGGGCGTCATCATGCACCTCGCGCTCTTCGGCACGCTGCCGCCGCTCGACGGCGAGGGACGTCCGAAGCAGTTCTACGGCAACCGCATCCACGATACCTGCTACCGCCGCCCGTTCTTCGACGCGGGCATGTTCGCGGAGAACTTCGACGACGCGGGCGCGAAGGCGGGCTGGTGCCTCTACAAGCTCGGCTGCCGCGGCCCTGAGACGTACAATTCCTGCGGCAATATGCGCTGGTTCCAGGGCATGAGCTACCCGATCCAGTCGGGCGCGCCCTGCATCGGCTGCAGCAATGCGAATTTCTGGGACGATGAGCCGTTTACGAAGCGCCTGCCCGGCTACGGCAAGCTCGGCAACGCGGACAAGATCGGCCTCAGCGTCGGCGCGCTCGCGACGGCGGGCGTCGCCGTACATGCGGCGGGCTCGATCATGCAGAAGCACAAGCGCGATCAGGCCGAGGCGAAACAGCGCGCCAAAGATGAGCAGGACCAGGCATAAGGGAGCAGGTGGAGAGCAATGAAACATGTAGTAGTAGACCCGATCACGAGAATCGAAGGCCATCTGCGCGCGGAGGTCACGGTGGACGACAGCGGCAAGGTCACGGATGCCGTCTCCTCCGGCACGGCGTGGCGCGGCCTCGAGCTCGTCATGCACAACCGCGACCCGCGCGATGCCTGGGCGTACATCCAGCGTATCTGCGGCGTCTGCACGACGGCGCACGCGCTCGCCTCGGTGCGCGCCGTGGAGGATGCGCTGCAGATCCGCATCCCGAAGAACGCGAACTATATCCGC
>CACWQW010000062.1 GCA_902763085.1 Dongibacter bovis | reverse complement strand
CCTCTAAAAGGGTTTTCATATCCTCTGACACTTTTTATATACCTCCTTGATAATCCAGTCCGGTGTAGAAGCACCAGCTGTAATACCAATTTTTTCAATTTTTTTGAACCACGCGGGCTGAAGCTCGTCAGCCGTCTCGATGTGGTAGGTGCGGCAGATCTCCGCGCAGAGCTGCGCGAGGCGCGTCGTGTTCGCGCTGTTCTTGCCGCCGATCACGAGCATGACATCCACCTTGGACGCCAGCTCCCATGCGGCGCGCTGCCGCTGGTCCGTCGCCGTGCAGATCGTCCGCATGATGCGGACGTCGCGCGACTTGTCGAGGAGCGCGCTGACAATCTCGCAGAACCGCTCGCCGGAGAACGTCGTCTGCGAGACAACGCCGAGCTTCGGTGCACTCTCGATCGCCTGCGCTTCCGCGATGCTCTCGACGACGGCGGCGTTGCCGCCCGCCCACTGCACGATGCTCTGCACCTCCGGGTGCTCCTTCTCGCCGACGATGACGACGAAGCGCCCCTCGTCGGCGAGCTCCTTGGCGGAGAGCTGCGCCTTCTTGACGTGAGGACACGTCGCATCGATGGACTCGAGCCCCATCGCCTCGGCCCGGTCATACGTCTCGGGCCCGACACCGTGCGAACGGATGATGACCCTGCCGCCGCGCGGCATGTCCGAGAGAGCACTGACCGTGCCGACGCCTTCTTCTTTGAGGCGCTCCACCATCTGTGGGTTGTGGATAATCGGACCGAGCGTGCAGGCGGAGCCATCGGGAGCAGCATTCTCCCGGGCAATCTTGATGGCGCGCTTGACGCCATAGCAGAACCCCAGATAGTCTGCCAAAAGTACTTCCAATCTATCAACCACCCGTATGATTTGTTGCAAATCGGCAGGAAATCCAAGGAATCGCTGAGGGACCGGCACGACGATCTGCGTGCGTTTCCATCAAGGCTCCCTTGCACCAATTATGCAATCTAAGTGTTAGTATAGCATTTTCACGGAAAAATGTATAGTGCGATTTCCCCTGCGAAAAAAATTTTCTTCATTTCCTAGCGGAGGTCAACGGACGGTTTCCTTCATGCGGGCGATCTCATCGAGGATGCTCTGGGAGAACGCCGCGAGCGCCTCTTTGTTCCGGCGGTCGCCCGTGAAGTGCATCGGCTTGCCGACGATGACCGTGAGCTTTGGCAGGAAGCCGCCGTTCGCGAAGATGCGGTCCGTCCCGATGATGGCGGCAGGCGTGACGGGCGCGCCCGTCAGCGCGGCGATGAGGCCGACGCCCGCCTCCGCCTTGTGCATCTTGCCCGTCCGGCTGCGCGTGCCCTCCGGGAAGAGGCCAAGGCAGTGCCCGAGCTTTAGGATCTCGACTGCCGTCTTGATGGCGGCGCGGTCCGCAGCGCCGCGCTTCACGGGGAACGCGTGGCACATGCGGATCGCCGTGCCGAACACGGGCGGCCTGAAGAGCTCCTCCTTCGCCATGTAGGCGACGTGACGCCGCATGAAGCAGGCGAGGAATGGCGGGTCCCAGTTGCTCATGTGGTTCGCGGCGAGGATGACGGGCCCCTGCTGCGGCAGGTTCTCCGCGCCGATCACACGCGCGCGGAAGATGGTGCGGAAGAGCAGTTGGAAAATGATTTTAAGGAGTGCGTATAGCATGGGATCACCTGCACAGTCCTAGGATCCGCTCGACGACTTCATCGATGGAGAGCCCTGTCGTATCGAGCAGCACGGCGTCTTCCGCGCGCACGAGCGGCGAGATGGTGCGCTCGCTGTCCGCCTTGTCGCGCGCGGCGATGTCGACCTGGATTCCGGCGAGGTCGACGTCCATTCCCTTGTCCTTGAGCTCGAGGTAGCGCCGCTTCGCACGCTCTTCGATCGATGCCGTGAGGAAGATCTTCACATCGGCGTTCGGCAGAACGTGCGTCGCGATGTCGCGCCCGTCCATGAGCACGCCGCCCTCTTTCGCCATGGCGCGCTGCAGGTCGACCATCTTCTCGCGCACGGGGCCGAGCGCGGCGACCTGCGAGACGATGTGGCTGACCTCCGGCGTGCGGATCTCATCCGTCGCCTCTTCCCCGTCGACGAAGACATGCGTGACCCCGTCATGGTACGAGAGCCGCACGTCGATGTCCCGGACGACGTCTAAGATCAGCGCGTCCGTCACGGGCGCGTGGCGGCGCAGCGTCTTCCACGCGACGGCGCGGTACATCGCGCCCGTATCGATATAGGTGTAGCCGAGCGCCTGTGCGGCGCGCTTCGCGACCGTGCTCTTGCCGGCCCCCGCCGGCCCGTCAATGGCGACAACAAGTTTCTTCAAAAGAAATCCTCCTTTTTCCCTTCTGCCTCAGTTCCGTGCGAACGACGCGAGCGTGTCGTAGAACTCCGGATAGGAGATGCGCACGCAGTCCGGACGGTCGATTATGACGCCGGCGCCCACCGCGCCGAGGATGGCGAGCGTCATCGCCATGCGGTGATCGTCGTAGCTCTTGACGGCTGCCTGACGGAGCGGCGTGCCGCCGTGGATCACGAGGCTGTCCTCTCCCGCCTCGACGCTGCCCGGCGCGAGCCTGCCGAACTCATCCGCGATGGCCTGCAGGCGATCCGTCTCCTTCACGCGGAGCTCCCCAGCGCCCGTGATAACCGTATCGCCCTCGGCGAAGAGCGCCGCGGCAGCGATGATGGGAATCTCGTCGATGAGGCGCGGCATGATCTCGGCGCCAAACGACGTGCCGTGGAGCTTCGCCGCCGTAATGATGAGATCCGCCGCTGCCTCGCCGCCGCTCACGCGCTCATGCGTGCGCTCGATCCGCGCGCCCATCGCGGCGAGCACATCGAGGATGCCCGTGCGCGTCTCGTTGACGCCGACGTTCTCGAGCACGAGGTGGCTCCCCGGCACGAGGGAGGCGAGCACGAGCCAGTACGCCGCCGAGCTGATGTCGCCGGGGACCTCGATCTCCGCCGGCGCCTCGACGTCGCGCACGGGTCGGATCGTCACTGCCGTCCCCTGCTGCTCCGTCCGCACGCCGAACGCCGCGAGCATGCGCTCCGTGTGGTCGCGCGACGTCACGGGCTCGACGACCGTCGTCTCTCCCTCGGCGAAGAGCCCCGCGAGCAGGATCGCGGATTTCACCTGCGCGCTCGCGACGGGACTCTCGTAGCAGATGCCGTGGAGCGGTGTGCGCGGCGCGCAGACCGTGAGCGGCAGCAGCGTATTTCCGGCACGGCCGACGATCTCCGCGCCCATCATGCGCAGCGGTTTCACGACGCGGCCCATCGGGCGGCGGGAGAGCGACGCGTCGCCTGTGAACGTCGCGAGGAACGGCTGCGGCGCAAGGAGGCCCATGAGCAGGCGCAGGGTCGTGCCCGAGTTGCCCGCGTCGAGGACGCGTGCGGGCTCTTTGAGGCCATGGAGGCCGTGTCCCCGGACGAGGAGCTCCGTCTCGCCGAGCTCCTCGACCTCCGCGCCGAGCGCGCGCATGCATGCCGCCGTGGAGAGGCAGTCCGCCGCGTGGAGAAAATTCGTGATGTGCACGGGCGTGCTGCCGAGCGCCGAGAACATCACGCTCCGATGCGAGATCGACTTATCCCCAGGGATGTGCAGCCTCCCCCGCACCGCGTGCCCGATCGGCAGGATCTCCTTTGTCTCCACCTGTTCCATGTGCTTCCTCCTCCTCGTCATTCCAGACGCTCCAGCTGCCCGCCGCAACGCCCATCGAAAAAGCCGCCTGCAGATTGTAGCCGCCCGTGAACGCATCGACGTCAACGAGCTCACCGGCGAAGTAAAGCCGCGGCACGATACGCGACTCCATCGTGCGCGGGTCGATCTCCCTGACGCTCACGCCGCCCGCCGTCACGATGGCCTCGGCAATCGGCCGCGTCCGCGTGACCGTGAGCACGAGGTGCTTGAGCGCGGATACGAGACGGCCTCTCTCCTCCTGCGTCACCTGATGCACGTACGCCTCGCCGTCGAGATACGCCGCGTCGATGAGGACTGGGATGAGGCGATGCGGCAGGAGGTCGACGAGCGCGTTCTTCACCTGCTTGCGCTGGTATTTCTCAAAATCGCGCAGGACGCGCGCCGCGAGCTTCTCCTGCGTGAGCGCCGGCTTGAGGTCGATCTCGATCTCCACGAAATGATGCCCTGCGAGCGCCTGCGCCGCCTGACGGCTCAGCGAGAGGATGACCGGCCCCGTGACGCCGAAATGCGTGAACATCATTTCGCCGAAGAGCTCCTCGCATTTCTCACCGTCCACGAGGAGCTTCACGCGCACGTTGCGCAGAGAAAGCCCCTGCACCGCACGCGGCCATTCCTCCTCCGTCTCGAGCGGTACGAGGCTCGGCAGGATGGGCGTGACAGTATGCCCGAGCCGCTCCGCCATCGCGTAGCCGTCGCCCGTCGAGCCTGTCCCGGGGTACGAGGCGCCGCCGACCGCGAGGATGACGGCATCCGCCGCGATGGTCTCGCCCGTCACGAGGCGCACGCCAGCCGCGCGTCCGTCCTGCCGTTGGACCTCCTTGACCGCCGCCTCCGTGCGCAGCGTGACGCCAAGCTCGTGCAGGCGCGCCGTCATGGCGTCGACACAGTCCGCCGCCTTGTCGCTCACGGGGAACACGCGGCCGCCGCGCTCCACCTTGACGGGTACGCCGAGCTTCTCGAAGAAGCGCATGACGTCCTCGTTGTCGAACGCAGCGAACGCGCTGTGGAGGAACGCGCCGTTCCCCTTGAACTGCCGGATGAGCTCCGGCACGGGCGCGGCGTTCGTGATGTTGCAGCGCCCCTTGCCCGTGATGAGCATCTTGCGCCCCGGGCGGCGCATCTTCTCGAGCAACGTGACGCTTGCGCCGTTCTCCGCCGCCGTGATGGCGGCCATCATGCCAGCGGGACCGGCGCCGACGACGAGGATCCGCTTCATCGCCTCACCCCCGCGAGCTCCTCTAGATGCGCAACCTCCGCCGCCGTGAGCGGCCGGTGTGCGCCGCGCTTCACGCCCGCAAGCGTGAGGCCGGCGAACGCGATGCGCTTGAGCGCGCGCACGTCGGAGCCGACTGCGGCGAACATGCGGCGCACCTGCCGGTTGCGTCCCTCGTGAATCGTGATCTCGACGCGCGCCTCTCCTGCCTCGCGCCCCACGACGCGCACGAGCGCTGGCGCCGTCTTGCCGTCCTCGAGCAGGACGCCCTCCGTGAGCTGGATGAGCGCCTGCGCCGAGGGCGATGGCGTCACGCGCGCGATATACGTCTTCTCCACCTGATGGCGCGGATGCAGGAGACCGTTCATGAGTGCGCCGTCATTCGTCAGGAGCAGCAGTCCTTCCGTATGGTTGTCGAGGCGCCCGACGGGGTAGATGCGCTCCTTGACCTCCGGCAGCAGGTCGAGCACCGTGCGCCGCCCGCGCTCGTCCTTCGCCGTCGAGAGGTACCCCTTCGGCTTGTTGAGCAGGAAATACACGTGCCGTTCCCTGTGTGCGAGCGGCTTGCCGTCCACCGTGATGCGTGCGCGCGCCGCATCGACCTTCACGCCCAGCTCGCGCACGCACGTCCCGTCCACCGACACGCGCCCCGCGAGGATCAGCTCCTCCGCATGGCGGCGGGAGGCGACGCCCGCCTGTGCCAAAACCTTCTGCAATCTTTCCTGCATTGCGTCCTCCTCACATTCCCAGGAGCCGGCAGAGCCCCGTCCATACCGTACGGAAGAACGACTGCTGCTCCGCCGCCTGCGCCGCGACGAGGTCCGTCGTCGCGACTTCTTTTCCTTCATAATATATATGGAGCTTGCCGATGGTCTCCCCTGCCGTCACGGGCGCCTTGAGCGCCTTCGGCAGTTCCACCTCCTGCTTGTAGCCGGCCTTGCCCTCGATGACGGGCAGCACGACATCCTCCGCCGCCTGTACCTCGACGCGCCGCGTGCGGCTGCCCGAGACGGTGCAGCTTCCGACCTTCATCCCATGCTTCACGACCGTCGTCGTCTCGATCTCCCGGAACCCGTAGTCGAGCAGCAGGATGGAGTCGTTCCACATCCAGTTGCTGTCGAGCACGACGGCGACGAGCTGGATGCCATCGCGTTTCGCCGCCGAGACGAGGCAGCGCCCCGCCGCCTCCGTGTAGCCGGTCTTGACGCCGTTGCCGCCCTCGTAGAGCCAGAGCATCTGGTTCTCGTTGCGCAGGCGGTGCGTATCGTCCTTCACCCACGGGAACGTGATCTCCTTCGTGCTCACGATCTCCTCGAAGCCCGGCAGCGAGTACCCGTAGGACGCGATGAGCGCCATGTCGTGCGCCGTCGTGTAGTGCGCGTCATCAGGCAGGCCGTTCGCGTTGACGAAATGCGTATCCGTCGCGCCGAGCTCCTTCGCCTTTTCCGTCATGAGCCGCGCGAACGCGTCCACGGACCCCGCGATGTGCTCCGCCACCGCGACGGTCGCATCGTTACCCGAGTGGAGCATCATGCCGTAGAGGAGCTCGCGCAGCGTGATCTTGTCTCCGGGCTCCAGCCAGATCGTCGAGCCCTCCGTCCCCGCGGCGTGAGCACTCACGGTCACGACATCGTCGAGGTTCCCGCGCTCGAGCGCGAGGATCAGCGTCATGATCTTCGTCGTGCTCGCGGGAAAGCGGCGATCGTTCATGTTCCGCTCATAGAGGACGCGCCTCGTGCGCGCCTCCATGACGACGGCACTGCGCGCCGTCACGCGCGGCAGCGCGTCGTCCGGCGAGAGCACGAGCCCCGCGACCTTTGGCGTCTCCTGTGGCGCCTTGCGGATGATATCATCCGCGAGGGCCGCCTCCGCCTCGCCGAGCAGGAAAATCCACACAAGAAAACAGCTGATGGCAGGCATCAGCAACCGAGAGCAACGCTTCAAACGATCCGACCTTCTTCCGGGAGTCACACCCCCCTATGATACCGTTTATTGTATCATTCACCGCCGCCCTTGGCAAGATTGCACGCCGTCACCATCTCCCAGTCCCCTGCCAGCGCTGCAGCGAGCGGCGCAAGAGGACCATCTTGCCCCCATAGGACTTGGTGATGCCTTCCAGCTTGATTTCCATACGTCTGCCTGCCCTCTCTCTGCCGATTCCTGGGCGCGGCGCACGTGCGCCAGCTGCCGCAGTCTTCTTGTTTTTCCCGCGCTCTATTGCCACGCGGGGAGAAAATCTGATAGAATAGGAACGACTTCGACCGGCGGCGCTTCGTGCCGCCACACCAGAAAGGCAGGTCATGATGATTGGAGGAGAAACTGAAGCTGTACGGCTTCAATAATCTGACGAAAGCACTGAGCTTCAACATTTACGACATCTGCTACGCGAAATCGCCGCGGGAGCAGGAAGATTACATCCAATATATCGACGAACAATACAACTCCGAACGCCTCACGAACATCATCTCCAAGGTCACGGACATGATCGGCGCGCGCATCCTCAACATCGCCAAGCAGGACTACGAGCCGCAGGGCGCGAGCGTCGCGATGCTCATCGCGGAGTCGGGCGCCGCCCCGCGCAAGCGGCCGGCGCAGGGCGCGGGCGAGACGATTCTCGCGCACCTCGACAAGAGCCACGTGACGGTGCACACCTACCCGGAGTTCCATCCCGAAACGAGCATCGCGACGTTTCGCGTCGACATCGACGTCGCAACCTGCGGCGAGATCACGCCCCTAAAGACGCTCGACTACCTCATCTCGCGGTTCGACTCGGACATCATCACGATGGACTACCGCGTGCGCGGCTTCACGCGCGACGTCCACGGGCGCAAGCTCTTCATGGACTCCAAGATGACATCGATCCAGGAATTCATCGCCAAGGAGACGCTCGACCGCTACGACGCCGTCGACATCAACCTCTATCAGGCGAACCTCTACCACACGCGCATGCTCATCAAGGAGCCGCTGCTCCAGAACTACCTCTTCAACACCGACATCTACGAGATCCCGCCGAAGGAACGGCTCGACATCTCGAGCAGCCTGCGCCGCGAGATGATCGAGATCTTCAGCGGCCGCAATATTTATTGAAAGGAATCGCCATGCTGCAAGAACTCACCCAGGACCGCGCGCCCGTGCTCGAGGCACTCGAGCGCATGAAGCGGGCGCGCCTCGTCCCCTTTGACGTGCCGGGCCACAAGCGCGGTCGCGGCAATCCGGAGCTGCGCGACTTCCTCGGCAGCAAATGCCTCGACGTCGACGTCAACTCGATGAAGATGCTCGACAACCTCTGCCACCCCGTCTCCGTCATCCGCGAC
>CACWQW010000061.1 GCA_902763085.1 Dongibacter bovis | reverse complement strand
CGACCACTCCGTCATCTGCGTCGTCGAGCAGCCGCAGGACGTCGCCGCCATGGAGCGCATGCACGAATACAAGGGCGTCTACCACGTCCTGCACGGCGCCCTCTCGCCACTCGAGGGCGTCGGCCCCGACGACCTGCGCATCAAGGAACTCCTCACGCGCCTCTACGACACGAGCGTCCAGGAGATCATCATGGCGACGAACCCGAACGTCGAAGGCGAAGCGACTGCCATGTACCTCGCGAAGCTCCTGAAGCCGAGCGGCATCAAGGTCACGCGCATCGCGCACGGCCTCCCCATCGGCGGCGACCTCGAATACGCCGATGAAATCACGCTCGCGAAAGCCATGGAGAACAGGAGGGAAATCTGATGTTTGAAATGATCGTCGCCTTCGCCATCGGCATCATCATCCTCTGCCTCATCGCGAAGATCATCGCCCTGCCGATGAAGCTCCTTTGGAAATTCATCACGAACAGCCTCATCGGCGCCGTCATGCTCTGGGTCGTCAACCTCTTCGGCACCGGCGTCCCCATCGACATCATGCGCGCGCTCATCGCCGGCATCTTCGGCATCCCAGGCGTGCTCGCGATCCTGCTCTATCAACATTTCTAAACGCCATCTGCGCCCCTCCCCGCGAGGGGCGTCTCTCTATCCAAAATCGCATCCACAAAGGAGGAATCCCCTTGCCGTCCATCTTCCCCTGCCATCCCCGCCGCACCCTGACCGCCTGCCTGCTCGCCTGCCTCGTCACCTCTGCTGCCGCAGCCGCGCCCTCCGCGTTGCCAGCGGCAGACGAGATCGCCCAGCGCCCGATCACCGGTCCCGTCACCATCACGCGGCCGGACTTCGGCAGCGAGCCGCCCGCGCCCATCGACAAGAAACGCGCCGCCGCGCTCCCCTTCCGCCTCGCGCCCGCCGCCACGCTCCCGCTCCTGCCAGACGAAGCAGCCCCCGAGAGCGTGACGATCGAAGGCCCCGCCGAAGCGACGCCTGAACAGATGGCAGCCTTCATCCGGCGGCGCAACCCCCAGCCGAAGCTCAACTGCACCGTCGAGGAACTCGTCAACTACTACTACGAGGAAGCCGGGCGCGAGGGCATCCGCCCCGACATCGCGCTCTGCCAGGCACTCAAGGAAACGGGCTTCTTCGCCTACGGCGGCGATGTCATCCCCTCGCAGAACAACTTCTGCGGGCTCGGCACGACGGGCGGCGGCGTGCGAGGCGCTAAGTTCGCGACGCCCGAGCTCGGCGTGCGCGCCCACATCCAGCACCTCCTCGCCTACGCCTCCCGCGAGCTCCCCGCCACCCCCGTCATCGACCCGCGCTACGAGCTCATCGTCCGCGAGCACCCGGACATCCACGGGCAGATCACGCGCTGGACGCAGCTCAACGGCGTCTGGGCGGTCCCCGGCAAGACCTACGGGCAGGACATCCTGCGCCTCTGGGCAGCCGCGAAGGCTCCGGACGGCAGCGACGCCTCCCTCGCCGCCGCCATGGCGAAAGTCAAAAACGCCCCGGACGACGCCTCCGCCTACCTCTACCGCGGCATCGTCTACGAGAAACGCGGCGACCTCGCCGCCGCGCAAAGCGATTTCACCGCCGCCCACACGCTCGCCCCGCACGAGCTCGCCGCCCTCTACGACCTCGCGCTCAGTACCACCGCGAGCGGCGACCGGAAACGGGCGCTCGCCCTCTACGACGCACTGCGCGAAGAATTTCCAGACTTCGCCCCCGCCGCCTACAACCGCGGCCTCCTCGCCCTCGCGATGAACCGGCCGAAAGACGCCATCGACGACTTCCGCCGCGCCCTCAACGCGAACCCGCAGAGCGCCGCCGCCGAGAACGGCATCGCCGTCGCCCGCATCGCCCTGCGCGACTACGACGCCGCCTGGCGCACCCTGCACCGCGCCGCCCAGATCAACAACGCCGACTTCGACGTCCTCGCCAACCAGATCCTCCTCGCCGCCTGCGTGAGGCAGGAACCGGCGAAAGCGAAAAAGAAATAACCCGAAACAAAATGACGCAGGGCGTCTGCCGCACACCATCGTGCGGCAGACGCCCTGCGTTTTTTGCGATCTACCCGTCCCATCCTCCATCAGATCATACGATCCGTTCCTCGCCGAACCAGTCCGCCGATTCATCCCAGAACCGATTGGCCTGATAATCGACGGCGAACTTCCTCTGATAGCCGTACATTGCCCCTTCCGGCCAATATTCCACCGACCAGTCAAGGCACCCGCCTTTTTCTTGATTTCGCTCTTTATCCGTATCTCCCCTCACATCAGGATCACTCTTCGTATCGCGTGTAATTTTCTACGTAGCCACCATAAAGCCATTGCTGATCGCGAAACGTCCGATACCCATCCTGTGAAACAACCACCCAATAGGACACGCCATCCTGTCGTGGAATCGGTCCTCCTGATCTCAGGGCTTCCCCTCTCCTGCCCTGCCCAGCTCGATCATCGTTTTCGGTACGAGCGCCTCGATCGGCAGGTCGTCGGCGGATTCGGCGCCGTGGCGGGCGGCGAGGACGCCCATTTCGTAGGTGTCGAGATGGACGCCGCCCGTCGTGCATTGTGTCGCGCAGAGGACGCGGATGCCGCGTGCGCGCAGGGCGTCGATGGCGGGGAGGAAGTCCCGCGGCGAGGCGGCGGTCGGGACGCCGCCGGCGCCGTAGCCTTCGATGATGACGGCGCGCGCGCCCGCGTCGGCGAGCAGCGTGAGCAGGCGCGGCGGGGTCCCGGGGACGAGCTTCAGGACGGCGACGCGTTCGTCGAGCGCCGTCTGCGGGGCGAAGGGCGCGCGCTGCAGGGACTTCGCCGCTGCTTCCTCCCGCACCGGTGCGTTTGCCGCCATTCGGATTTCTTCGGCTGCGCTCGTGTCTGCCGTTGCCTGATCCCCCGCCAGATGCTGCGGAAGGCGTCGCGCGCGGTGCTGTCCACTTTCTTCACGGCGTTGCCCGCGATGATGCGTCCGGCGAAGGCCTGATAGACGCCCGCGCGCCCGGAGGCGGCGACGGCGAAGGCGCCGCGCAGGTTCGCTTTGGCGTCCGTCCCCGCCGCCTGGAGCGGCAGCATGGAGCCCGTGAGTACGACGGGTTTGCCGAGCCCCCGGAGCATGTAGTAGAGCGCGCCCGCCGTGTAGCCCATCGTGTCGGTGCCGTGCGTGAGCACGAAGCCGTCGAAATCGTCGTAGCGCTCGACGATGGCGCGCGCCATCTGCTGCCAGTGCGCGGGCAGCAGGTTGCTGCTGTCGAGCGCGAAGAGCTCCGATACTTTGATGTCACCATACGCCGCGAGCTCCGGCACCGCCTGCAGAAGCGCTTCTCCTGAGAGCGCGGGGCGCAGCCCGTCCGCGCCCTGCACGCAGGCGATGGTGCCGCCCGTCGCGAGCAGGCAGAGTTTCTTTTCCCTCATATCATCACCTCGTCACTCGCCGAGACGCACGGGCGCGCGGCCCGTCGACTCGCGCTTCACGAGCACGTTGTCGAGGGTAATGCGCTTGCTCTGGCCGCTTTCGATCTTCTCGATGAGGAGCTGCGCCGCGTTGCTGCCGAGGCGGAACATGTTCTGATCCATCGTCGTGAGCTTCGGCGAGACGTAGCGCGCGAGCGCGATGTTATCGAAGCCCATGACGGAGATGTCGTCCGGCACGCGCAGGTCGAGCGCCTTGCAGGCGTTGAGCGCGCCGACGCCCATGAGGTCGTTGCAGCAGAAGACCGCCGTCGCATCCGTCTGCGGCAGCACGCCCATGAGCGTCTGCTGCGTGGCGTCGACGGTCTCAGCGCTGTTGCCCTCGCCGATGTTGACGATGTAGGGCTCCGGCTGGATGCCACGGCCGCGCATGACGACGCGGAACGTGTCCTCCTTGATCTGGTAGGAGTCGGAGTTCATGCCGCGCACGAAGAGGATGCGCCGGTGACCGAGCTGCATGAGGTGGCGCAGCGCCTCCTGAGTGCCGAGCGCCTCGTCGTTGCCGACGTAGGAGACGTCGGGGATGTAGTGGTAGGCGTTGATGAAGACGAGCGGCGTGCGGCGCACGAGCTGCGTGTAGAACGATTCCTTGATATTCGCGGTGTTCGGGCTGATGACGATGATGCCGCTGACGTTGCGCGAGACGAGCGCCGTGATGCAGCGCATTTCCTGCTTCGCGTCGTTCTTCGCGCAGTTGAGGAGCAGGGAGTAGGCATCCTGCCGCAGGTAGTCCTCGATGCCGTCGATGACCTGCGCGAAGAACATGTTGTAGAGCCCCGGCACGACGACGCCGATCGTCGAAGAGCGGCGCATGTTGAGCTCACGCGCCTGGACGTTCGGCACGTAATCGAGCTCCTTGATCGCCTCCTGCACGCGCGTGCGCGTCTCCTCTTTGACGGGATAATTGGCGTTGACAACGCGGGAGACCGTCGCGACGGACACCCCCGCGAGCTTTGCCACATCCACGATGGTTGCTTTGCGTTTCTGTTCCAATTCTCGTCTTCCTTTCTCGTGGAAACGCCGAGAGGGGGCGCCGCACGCCTGCGGCGGCCCCCTCCCTGCTCCTGCCCTTTTGGCGGCAGTCTGCCTTCCTTGTTCTCTCTTTTACGCCTTGGCGCTCGTCACGACCTGCATGAAGCGGTCGAACGCCGCCATGCCTTCCGGCGTGCGCTTGAAGACGCCCGCGTGCGTGAGGACGGTCTCGAAGACCTTGCCGATCTCATACTGGAGGACTTTGTCGATGCTGTCCGCGCCCGCCTCCGGGTGTTTCGCGCGGATCTCCTTGTACCAGGCGGCGTGGCTCTCCAGCCCATCGATGCCGCTGATGTCCTCCGTGCCCTTGAGCCACTCCGCCTTGAGCGCCGCCATCTCGCGCTTGAGGCGCGCGGGCAGCACGGCGAGGCCCATGACCTCGATGAGGCCGATATTTTCCTTCTTGATGTGATGCACCTCGGCATGCGGGTGGAAGATGCCGAGCGGATACTCGTCCGTCGTGCGGTTGTTGCGCAGCACGAGGTCGAGCTCATAGCCGTGGCCCTTGCGGCGGGCGATCGGCGTCACCGTGTTGTGCGGCGTGCCGTCCGTCTCCGCGAGGATGCCTACAGACTCGTCGCTGTACGTGCGCCAGAGATCGAGGATGCGCGTCGCGAGATCGACGAGCTGGTCGCGGTCGTCGTAGGCGCCCGCGAGGCGGATCGCGGACATCGGCCATTTCACGCGGCCGACGCGGATGTCCGGGAAGCCCGGCACCGTATAGGTCTTCTCGACCGGCGCCTTCTCCATCGCGAACGTGTAGCGGCCGCCCTGATAGTGATCGTGCGAGAGGATGGAGCCGCCGACGATCGGCAGGTCCGCGTTCGAGCCGAGGAAGTAGTGCGGCAGGATCGTCACGAAGTCGAGCAGGTTCTCGAAGCTCCGACGGCTGACCTTCATCGGGATGTGGCGGCGGTTCAGCACGATGCAGTGCTCATTGTAGTACGTGTACGGGGAATACTGGAGGAACCAGCGATGGCCGGAGAGGCGAATGGGGATCAGGCGGTGCGTCTCGCGCGCCGGGTAGCCCGGACGTCCCGCATAGCCCTCGTTCTCGCGGCAGAGCAGGCATTTGGGGTACGTGCTCGCGGGCAGGCTCTTCGCGCGCGCGATGTCGCGTGGGTCCTTCTCCGGCTTCGAGAGGTTGATCGTGATGTCGAGGTCGCCGTACTCCGTCGGCGTCTTCCAGACGATGTTCTTGTCGATGCGGTCCTTGCGGATGTAGTTCGAGGCGATGGAGAGCTTGTAGAACTCATCCGTCGCGGCCTTCGGGCTGCGGCCGTAGTCGTTCTGGAAGCGGCGCACGACCTCAGACGGGCGCGGCATCACGCAGTCCATGAGGCGCGTGTCGAAGAGGTCGCGCTGCTCTGCCGTGTCCTCGAAGAGGCCCTTGCCCGCCGCGTAGTCGAGCATCTCCTTGAGGATGGGCGCCGCCGTCGGCAGCGCCTCCTCGATGTCGTCCTCCGGCACGAACTCCGGTGCCTTGAGGACGTCGAGCAGGCGGTTCGCTGCGTAGTAGCGGTCCTCCTCCTTCATGAGATTCTTCTGTACCGCAAAATGGATCAGACGATTGATTTCATGATTGATGGACATCCTTCACCCATTCCTTTCCGCTGAAGCGGGCAGACGCTGCACCTGCCCGTAAGAGAACGTCAGAAAGGTGCGGCATCGCCGCACCTCCCGTATTTTCCTGTAGAGCTCTCAGTCGCCGTAGCCGTCCGGATGCTTCCGGTGCCACGTCCACGCCGTGCCGATGACCTGCTCGACGTCCGTGTAGCGCGGCTGCCAGCCGAGGACCTTGCGCGCCTTCTCGCTCGAGGCGATGAGCTGGGCGGGGTCGCCGGCGCGGCGCGCGCCCATCTCGACCTTGATCTCCTTGCCCGTCGCCTTCTTCGCCGCCTCGATCATCTCCTTGACCGAGAAGCCGCGGCCGTTGCCGAGGTTGAAGATGTTGCTCTCGCCGCCCTTCCTCAGGTACTCGAGCGCGAGGACGTGCGCGTCCGCGAGGTCGATGACGTGGATGTAGTCGCGCAGGCACGTGCCGTCCGGCGTCGGATAGTCGTCGCCGAAGACCGTGATGTGGTCGCGCCTCCCAAGCGGCACCTGGAGGATGAGCGGGATGAGATGCGTCTCCGGATGATGGTCCTCGCCGATGGAGCCGTCGTCGAGCGCACCCGCCGCGTTGAAGTAGCGCAGCGACACGTAGCGCACGCCGTCGGCGCGGCTCACCCATTTCATCATCTTCTCCATCGTGCGCTTCGTCTCGCCGTAGGTGTTCGTCGGGTTCGTCTCGTCGTCCTCCATGATGGGAACGCGCTTCGGCTCGCCGTAGACAGCCGCCGTCGAGGAGAAGACGATCTTGTCGACGTGATGGCGGACCATCGCCTCGAGGAGCACCTGCATGCCGTAGACGTTGTTGTTGAAATACTTCAGCGGCTTTTCCATGCTCTCGCCGACGAGGGAGTTCGCCGCGAAATGGATGACCGCCTCGATCTCATTCTCCGTGAAGATCTTGTCGAGGACCGCCGCGTCGCGGATATCGCCCTCATAGAACTTCGCCGCGGGATTCACCGCGCTGCGATGCCCCGTCTGGAGGTTGTCGACGATGACGACATCCTCCCCCTTGGCGACGAGCTGATGGACGGCATGGGAACCGATGTAACCGGCACCACCACAAACGAGAATCGACATAGTGACCTCATCCTTTCTATCCGTTTTCTATTTTATCACGTTTACTACGAAACAGCTAGAAAACTTTCTGTAAAAATTCCTTTCTCCCTCAAGGAGCTCCCAAGTGTTGCCGCCGCCCGCCACAGGGCGGCGGCAGGGCGCGCTCAGTCGAGGCGATGCGTGCCCTCGGCGATGCTCGCGACGTAGAAGCTCGGCGCGTAGCCGATGCGCGCGGTGTACTCGCGCGCGACCGTCTCCTTGAACGTCTCGATCGCGTCGTTCTTCACGAGGCTCACCGTGCTGCCCCCGAAGCCCGCGCCCGTCATGCGCGAGCCGATGACGCCGTCGATGCCCCAAGCGATCTCCGCGAGCGTGTCGAGCTCCTTGCCCGTCACGTCGTAGTCATCGCGCAGGGAGTAGTGCGACGCGTTCATGAGCTTGCCGAATTTCTCCACGTCGTTCTGCTCGAGCGCCGCGACGGCCTCGAGCGTGCGGTTGTTCTCAAAGACCGCATGGTGCGCGCGCTGGCGCTCGAGCTGCTCGCTGATGTGGCCGGCGATCTTCTCGAACGCCTCGTTCGAGAGCTCGCCGAGCGCCGCAAGGTCCGGGCGCACCTCGCGCAGCTCGTTCAGGGCGTGCTCGCATTGCGCGCGGCGCACGTTGTACGCCGAGGAGGCGAGGCTGTGCGGCTTGTTCGTGTTCGTGATCACGATGCTCGCGTCCTTGAGCGCGATCTTGCTGTAGCGGTAGGCGAGCGTATTGCAGTCGAGCAACATCGCGCAGTCCGCCTTGCCCATGCCGACTGCGAACTGGTCCATGATGCCGCAGTTGACGCCGACGAACTGGTTCTCCGCCTTCTGCGAGAGCTTCACCATCTCGAGCATCGGCAGGCCGAACGAGAACGCCTCATTGAGGATCACCGACATGAGCACCTCGAGCGAGGCCGAGGAGGAAAGACCCGCGCCGCCCGGCAGCGTGCCGTCGATGACGATGTCGAAGCCGTGCGCTGCCTTGTGTCCCGCCTTCTCGAAGACATCGACGACGCCCATGAAGTAGTTCGCCCAGTCCTTCGCCGCGTCGTAGGCGAGCCCGCTCATCGGGAACTCGATGACACCCTTGTCGGCGAGGTTCATCGAGAAGACACGCGACACCTGGTCCTCACGGTCGCGCACGAGTGCGTACGTGCCGAGCGAGATCGCGCACGGGAACACGTGCCCGCCGTTGTAGTCCGTATGCTCGCCGATGAGATTCACGCGCCCCGGCGAGAAGTAGCGGCGCTCTGCGGGCGCCCCGAACTTCTCCTCGAATACCTTTGCCATCTCAGATAGGAATTCCTTCTCCATGCTGCATCCTCCTGTCCACTCTGTAAACGTTTTCCGAAGTTTCCTGAAAGAAAAGCAACTCCGCGCATTGGAAATTGCTTCTCTTTATTTCGTTCTTATTTGTATTGTATCGCGGGATAGCCCGCCTGTCAATCAAAACTTGTAAACGGTTTCTGCTTTATTTTTTCCGATTACATCATTTCTGACGATAGAACTCGAATTCGTCGAGGCTGCCCCATGTGCCCGGCGCCGCGTCCATCGTGACGCCGACCGTACAGGTGCCGTCCTTGACCTCGATGTCCGGGATCGTGACGGTGTGCCACTCGTTCCACTTCGTGTCGTGAATGTCCGCCGTGGGCGCCGCGTCCCCTGTCTTCGCGAAGAGCTGGTACTTCGTCTGGCCGGCGCGGGCGCGCTTTGTTTTCATGTTTTGAAAACGCTTTCACGGGGAAAAAGGGCGGCGGGCGCTTCATTGACGCCGCCAGATTCGTCCATTATAATGGATTTTATGTGTAACATTGAAAGGAAGTCATCTCATGAACCTATTCCGCACCAAGAGCATCGAACAGCTCCAGGCGGCGGCGAAGACGTCCGGCATGGTGAAGTCGCTCGGCGCCATCGACCTCATCCTGCTCGGCATCGGCTGCGTCATCGGCACGGGCATCTTCGTGCTCACGGGCGTCGCCGCGGCGAAGTACGCGGGCCCCGCCGTCACGCTCTCCTTCATCCTCTCCGGACTTGCCTGCGCGCTCGCGGGCCTCGCCTACGCGGAGTTTTCCTCCATCGTGCCGGCCTCCGGCAGCGCCTACACGTACACGTACGCGTCGCTCGGTGAGTTCATCGCGTTCATCGTGGGCTGGAACCTCATCCTCGAGTACACAGTCACGGCGAGTGCCGTCGCCTCAGGCTGGTCCGGCTACGTAACGGGGCTCCTGCTCTCTGCGGGCATCGACCTGCCGCACGCGCTCACGCACGTGCCCGCAGACGGCGGCGTCATCAACGTGCCCGCCATCTTCATCACACTCCTGCTCTCGTTCTTCCTCATCCGCGGCACGCAGGAGAGCGCGAAGCTCAACCGCATCCTCGTCTTCGTCAAGCTCGCGGCCGTCTTCCTCTTCCTGCTGCTCGCCGCGCCGCACGTCGATCCTGCGAACTGGCATCCGTTCCTGCCGTTCGGCGTCTCCGGCGTCTTCGGCGGCGCCGCCATCGTCTTTTTCGCCTACATCGGCTTCGACGCCGTCGCGACGAGCGCCGAGGAGTGCAAGAATCCCGCGCGCGACCTCCCGATCGGCATCATCGGCTCGCTCTTTGTATGCACGGCGCTCTACGTCGTCGTCGCCGCCGTGCTCACGGGCGTCGTCCCCTACACGGAGCTCAACAATCCCGAGCCCGTCGCCTTCGCGCTACGCTACATCGGCTACCGCCTCGGCTCGGCGCTCGTCGGCAGGCGCGCATCTTCTTCGCGATGAGCCGCGACGGCATGGTCCCCGCGAACGTCTGCAAGATCCACAAGCGCTACCACACGCCCTACATCGTGACCGTCGCGGGCGCCGTCTTCGTCTCCATCATCGCCGGGCTCGCCCCCATCGGGCTCATCGCGGAGATGGCGAACATCGGCACGCTCTCCGCGTTCACCGTCGCCTCGCTCGGCGTCCTCGTGCTGCGCGTGACGAAGCCTGACGTCCACCGCACCTTCCGCTGCCCCGCCGTCTGGATCATCGCCCCGCTCGCCATCCTCGCCTGCGGCTACCTCATGGCCCACCTCCCCTACGAGACCTGGATCCGCTTCGTCGTCTGGTGCGCCATCGGCTGCCTCGTCTACTTCGGCTACAGCTACCAGCACAGCACCCTTGGACGAACGCAGCGGGCGGAGGAATATGCAAAACACGAGGAATAGACGCCTGTCCCCATGCACAAGACCACACACATAAAACAGCACGATGCCCCTGGGCAGAAGAGCAAACAACTCTCTACCCAGGGGCATCGTGCTATACCACTGTGCCCGCACCATCTGCCGCTACCGCGATGAAATCATCCTACAGCAAGAGATACCGAGAGGTGGATGACCTCCATCTCTCCCGCTACGCCTGCTACCTCATCGCCATGAACAAAGATCTGCGTAAGAAGGCCATCGCCTTAGCACAGACCCTACTTCGCCGTCAATACGCACCAGCAAGAGCTCATCGAAAATCAAGGAAGCGCTGATTAGAAAAGGGAATTCAATTTTGACTTTTTACCATCCACGCCCCTCATACGAGGAGCGACCGCATCTTGACGCGTAGCTCGGCGCTCTCGAGATTTCAATCCACGCCCCTCATACGAGGAGCGACTTGATATAAATCAACGCATCCTAGATACATACGGCATTTCAATCCACGCCCCTCATACGAGGAGCGACAAGCCGCAAGGCTTTCTTGCGTCGTGCTGCGTTGGATTTCAATCCACGCCCCTCATACGAGGAGCGACATACGTATCATGTCCCATACTGCAAGCTCTACGATATTTCAATCCACGCCCCTCATACGAGGAGCGACGACGTATACATTGGGGGTGACAATGCCAAATGGTATTTCAATCCACGCCCCTCATACGAGGAGCGACCGCAGGTGGTGGCGGGGATAATGCAAGTAGTCAGATTTCAATCCACGCCCCTCATACGAGGAGCGACCACCTATCCTCGCGTACCGTATGGTGCTCGCTTATTTCAATCCACGCCCCTCATACGAGGAGCGACCCGCGGATTGCTCGTTCCCGTAGCCGTCGTATTCGTTATTTCAATCCACGCCCCTCATACGAGGAGCGACCAGAGCGCAGACGGATCATGTTGCTGATATAGTTATTTCAATCCACGCCCCTCATACGAGGAGCGACCAAATCATTGCAGGCAGCGCAAGATGCTACGAAATTTCAATCCACGCCCCTCATACGAGGAGCGACCGAATTCGTTGCGGCCGTTGCGATCCACTTTGTGATTTCAATCCACGCCCCTCATACGAGGAGCGACGTCATACTTCTCCTGGACTTTCTGGGCGAGCCGATTTCAATCCACGCCCCTCATACGAGGAGCGACCCGTCAGCACTCGCTTCGTAGCCCCCGAAGTAATTTCAATCCACGCCCCTCATACGAGGAGCGACTCTTTGAGTGCAACGCTTATACAGGATTGAGCAAAATTTCAATCCACGCCCCTCATACGAGGAGCGACCAGGCGAACGAGAGGCGCGTGAGCTTCGGATTACCATTTCAATCCACGCCCCTCATACGAGGAGCGACTCTCGAAGCTCACGGTGTTCTGGATGCTGTAGTCAATTTCAATCCACGCCCCTCATACGAGGAGCGACCTGTCATAGACGGAGAGACAAACACGCGACGCATGGCATTTCAATCCACGCCCCTCATACGAGGAGCGACGCTGACGGCTTCGCCTTTGGCCGCCGTCACTTGCAATTTCAATCCACGCCCCTCATACGAGGAGCGACACCATCGATCCAGCGCGCCTCGTCGTTATGACGAGATTTCAATCCACGCCCCTCATACGAGGAGCGACCGCGCTGCCACTACACAGCCGCGTGGCATCCATGATTTCAATCCACGCCCCTCATACGAGGAGCGACGCCCCGGCCCGAGGAACTCGCTCACCGGCTTTGCGTATTTCAATCCACGCCCCTCATACGAGGAGCGACGCCTTCCCCACGTGTTGTATCATGTAAATGGATTATTTCAATCCACGCCCCTCATACGAGGAGCGACGACATCGCGCTCTTCGTCGAGAAGCCGAGCAAGATTTCAATCCACGCCCCTCATACGAGGAGCGACGAGAAAAGCTGATTTTTTGATAAGCGGGAGGAGGTATTTCAATCCACGCCCCTCATACGAGGAGCGACACAAAACAAGCGCCTTTGCATGTACCTCGAGGCGATTTCAATCCACGCCCCTCATACGAGGAGCGACAATGGCCGTTTCTACTTGGGTTCGGCTGCAAGCATTTCAATCCACGCCCCTCATACGAGGAGCGACGTCGGCGTCGAAAACAGCCCCATGACGCGATTCCAATTTCAATCCACGCCCCTCATACGAGGAGCGACCACAATAGAGTATTATGATACTATGCCAACCCAGATTTCAATCCACGCCCCTCATACGAGGAGCGACTATGGATCTGGATCAGCTCCAAAGAACAGTAGTATTTCAATCCACGCCCCTCATACGAGGAGCGACTATGGTTAAAAAATATAATCTTAAGAAGCTAAAATTTCAATCCACGCCCCTCATACGAGGAGCGACGCTATAGCAAGATTGTATAATGATATGGATAGAATTTCAATCCACGCCCCTCATACGAGGAGCGACTTGTATCTGGTCAATATAGTGGGTATAATAATAATTATTTCAATCCACGCCCCTCATACGAGGAGCGACTTGACAATATTGGTGCACACATGCACTTCTTTCTCCGATTTCAATCCACGCCCCTCATACGAGGAGCGACGAAGAGAAGATTTCGTTGCAAAAGAAAATCTCGATATTTCAATCCACGCCCCTCATACGAGGAGCGACTTTGACTTCCTCCCACTTGCTACCAGTACCCTTATTTCAATCCACGCCCCTCATACGAGGAGCGACCTTCTATATATATAGGAAGAAAAAGTACATATACATTTCAATCCACGCCCCTCATACGAGGAGCGACGTCCACATCGGCGGACGCGCAAGCACTCTCATCCGCATTTCAATCCACGCCCCTCATACGAGGAGCGACGCTTGATTTCATCCCACTTGATGCTCATGCCCTTATTTCAATCCACGCCCCTCATACGAGGAGCGACATAAAGGCTGAGACGGATAAGCTGCTCATAGAAATTTCAATCCACGCCCCTCATACGAGGAGCGACTCGATAAGTACGCATCGAGGTGGCAAAAAACATATTTCAATCCACGCCCCTCATACGAGGAGCGACACGTCATCAAAGAGCAGACGCGCGCCGCCGTCAAATTTCAATCCACGCCCCTCATACGAGGAGCGACAATGTATGGGCGTCTCGTCATCTTCAAATACATATTTCAATCCACGCCCCTCATACGAGGAGCGACCTGCACCCGTGCGCAGCCACTTCTCGGACACATGATTTCAATCCACGCCCCTCATACGAGGAGCGACCGTATATCTGGTTGTCGATGAGAGCACACTCGTATTTCAATCCACGCCCCTCATACGAGGAGCGACCCGCTGAGCTCTGGGGGATATCACCGACTACGGTATTTCAATCCACGCCCCTCATACGAGGAGCGACGGCCAAGCCGGACAGCGCCCCTGCATCGAAAAAAATTTCAATCCACGCCCCTCATACGAGGAGCGACTCTCAATTTCAATCCACGCCCCTCATACGAGGAGCGACAGCCATACTTTCACCCCTTCATTTTTCTAGCTTTCATCCACCTTTTTCGCGAACCTCCTCTTTTCCCACTTCTGACATCTCATTTCTTCAGCAATATCTCTCCTCTGCATTTCTGTGTGATAGCACTTCGCACGCCTCTAAAGAATCATCGGCGCTTCCGGATCATAGGTGGTCTTTGCACCGATATGTTCTATCTTTCCCTTATAATTCTTCCCGAGATGATAGAACCGCAGACTGTCTTTTTCTACATCGATGGCCTTTTCGAGCTTATGCCGGAATTCCGCGAACTGTGCTGTGTCGAGGCTGCATTCGAAAACAGAATTCTGCACTCTTTGTCCGTGACGCACGCAGATCTTTGCTACTTGCCTAAGACGTTTTTTCCCTTCTGCCGTCGTCGTATTGACATCATATGTAACCAATATCAACATATCACTACCACCTGATTTACTGTATGGGCGAGCGCACAATGTTCACGAAGCGGACGTTTGTGTGTTGAGTTTGCTACGAGTACAACTGCCATCTCTGCACAGTTTTCTGCTCCGCATCGGCTTGCTGAGACTTCTTCATCATCCATACAGCCGCTGCTCGTCTAGAAATCTCTTTCTTCATTTCCAAAGGAACGACGGGTATTCCTCCACATCACCGCGCACTGTGCGAGCGAGCAGGAGCGATTGCACATAGGGCACCAACCCCCATGGGATTTTTTCTTCCAGGAAGGGATGCGTGATGGGCTCCCTTTTCTTTTCCTGCCAGGCAGTGATGAATTTCTGCCTCCCTGCTTTTTTCAGGTAGGTGCCGCCATTTTCCTTTTCTTCAAAGTCTGTCCCCCTGACGACACGGTTATTGATCAGCGTGATCACCAGACGATCCACAAAAACAGCGCGCAGTTCTTCCATGAGATCGAGCGCCAGCGACTGCCGCCCGGGACGTGGTGTGTGCAGGAAACCGACGTATGCGTCCAGTCCGACGCTCTCGAGCGATGCCGCGCAGTCATGGGCCAGCAGGGTATAGCCGAAGGAGAGCATGGCATTTACGCGTCCGATGGGAGGACGTTTCGTGCGGCCGGTAAAGGGGAATGCGTTTCTCTGCTGTAGGATGAGCTGGCCCAGCATCGTGAAATATTGATGCGCCGCATCGCCTTCTAAACCACGCAGATCATCTGCGTTTTCCGCTTTTCTCGCGAGCCGCATCGAGGATGCCATGGCGGCGCTGATTGTCCCTAGAGCTTCGGTGTCGATGCTGTCGGCATGATCGCGCTTTGCGCGCTCCAACACCGTCCTGGCATTATATATCTTGGCTGCGATGAAATTTCTCGCAAATACCAGGCTCGCTGCTGCCTCATCGGCGATACGGTATTGCTGCTGCCGCAGGAGCACATTGCCCGGATTTTCTCCGCAGACGCGCGCTAGGAACTTTCCCTGCGGCGTGAGGAAGGAAAATCCTATGGATCGTTCCGCGCAGGCGCCCAGCAGGGCGGGGCTCGCACCGCGCCAGCTGAAATCGATGATGCTTTCGAGCGTAAGGAGCGGCACGCGGCCCAGGATGGCATCCCCCTGTTTCACAACAACATTTTCATTTTCGAGCGCGAGGTACGCGTCCTCCGTCATGACGAAAAGCGTATTCAGCAGGCGGCGCATCTCATTCCCTCCTTCCCAGATAGGCGTCGTAGTAGGCCGCAACATCGTGGTGCTTCATGAGCCGCGGCAGGCAGACCGGCTTCAGCGAGCAGGCTTGGCATGCCTTGCTCGGTTTGACGCGCGGCGTGTGGCCCTGCTGCATATCATGATGCATTTCCGCGAACATCTGCCGCACGCGTTCGCGCAGTCCCGCAGAGAGCAGCACCTCTTCCCGCCGATGCGTCGCCGCATAGAACACTGCGCCCTTTGGCACTTCCGTACAATACATCTCTTCCAGACACATGGCCTGCGCACAGAGTTGGAGTCCGTCGGCATCCAGTGACCTTCCTTCGCCGTGCTTATACTCGACGGGATACGGCGTCCAGAATCCCGGATGCTTATGGAGGACAGTGCCTTCCTCCGCCTCATGGAATTCGACGACATCGCAGACACCCGCTACGCCCATCATGCGAGAGAATACGCGCAGCCCTCTGCTGATGAGGAGGCCTCCTCGTTTTTCTTTCTGATGTTCGTCATGGCATTTCTCATGCAGGATCCTGCCCCCTGCCGTACGCAGGTTCTCTTCCCAAGCCTGCTCGATGTGGATCAAGGCCCATTGACGGCGACAGAAAGCAAAATGCTGGATGCCTGAGATCATGAGGTATGCATCCTCAGGATATTCCATCTGCTCCCTCAGACCATCTGGATGCAGGTGACGCCTGCCGGAAGATCTGCATCGTCAACGGTCACGGTATAGTCACGATAGGCGCGCGCTGGCTTTTCTTCCACGTTCTTCTCCACCTTGATGCGGTCGAAGAGCTGATACGCAGGCGCGTTGCCGAGCTCGCTCTCGTGCTTGAACACGATGAGCTTGCGCACAGCCATGCTGCCGCGTGTCGCTGAGTGGTCATTCTCAAACATGTTGATGATGGCCTGCCAGAGGAGCGCCAGATCCTCTTCCGAGAATCCCGTCACCTTGCGCGCAAGATTGGCAGAGATGTAGCCGTGGGCGATATAAAGGCCGTAGGGGACGATGAACTTGTGGCCAAGCATCATGTGCTTGCCGTCCTCCTGCTCTTTCTCCGAAGAAACGGTCACGCGGGAGATGCCGATTTCCTGGGCGAGGATGGGCTCGACGCTACGCGCGAAGTCGAGCTGCACTGGGCCGCGCACCTGGCCGCAGTTGAGCTTCGCGTTCACGAAGGTGGTCATGACAGCGCCGAACGCGCGAATATCATAGAAATTCTCGCACATGAAATCGCGGATCTTGAGATCGATCTCCGCGTCCTTTTTCTTCGCTTCCTTGATTTTCTTCTCATCTACGCCGAGGTACTGATAGGCTTCGCGGTTGCTGCGTTCCAGGGGAACATGATCCTTGACATAGATGCGGTAGCCCGGCGCATCCTCCTTTGCGGCCTCGACATAGTTGCGGATCTTGCGCTTGAGGCAGACATCTGTCACCAAACCAAGCCCTGTCTCCTGGTCGATGCGGGGCATGTTGCCAGCGTCCGGATCGCCATTGGGATTGCCGTTCTCCACATCAAAAATAATCTCGAAATCGTAGCGGTTCTGAATGGAATCTGCC
Source organism: Dongibacter bovis (assembly GCA_902763085.1). GTDB lineage: Bacteria > Bacillota > Negativicutes > Selenomonadales > Selenomonadaceae > Selenomonas_C. The sequence continues at coordinate 9,133 of CACWQW010000061.1, read as the reverse complement.
ATTTTTATTCCTCCTCGCTCATCGTGTCTGCCGGCTGTGCTTCCTTGTCCGGCTTCTTCTCATAACGCGCTTGCGTCTGCTGATAGTACCCGAGAATAAACATGCCCTGCTCCTCCGCGTTCAGGAGCTTCGGGATGCCCTTCGAGGCATCGAGCATCCCCATCAACCTCGTCATCTGCTTTTCATAATACGTTTTCAGCCTCTGGTTCTCTCCAGCCATTTTTTTGAGATGATGGTTCGTCAAGTGCTCGAGAATGGGGAATACCCTCGCCGGCGTCGTGCTCGCCACATCGAAATAGCGGTCTTTGATGGTCGCATTCAGGTTAGGATTCACCGCCCTTTGGATGCCCTCACGCAGGGAGAAGATCCGTCCAAGGACATACGCTGGATCGGTGATTTCTTCATTGAGCTTCATACGCAGTTCTCCTCTCTTCTTGTTCTTTATAAGATACGCCTTGATGATTGAGGCGCGTTCTCCTGTAATTTTGTAATGCGGCGGCTTCGCCTCTGTGGCATCAACCTCCGCGTGGATGCGCAGCAGCACCTGCGCGTAGAGGCTGGCTGGATACAGCGTGTCCTTCAGGATAGCAACCGTCGTGCTCCCCGCCAGAATGGGCAACGGGCTCTTGTTGGAGGCGTTCGGGGAGACCGTCGCCTGCAGCCATGCCCAGAGCGGCGGGGATGTCCATGGTTTGCGCGGCGGCATCGTGATTGCCGCCCGCTCACGATGTGCTTTCACATGCTGGAGGAAGTCACCGAAGGAGCTCCGCAGGAAGAAGCGCACCGAGAGCCGCGCTGCATTCGGCGAGAGTCCCAGGATGTAGAAGGGATTCTCATACGGAATCTCCGCTGACTCGAAACGGATGGGCCGACCCTTGACAAGATTTTGAAAAAGGGCCTGGAGCGACGCCTCTGTCATGATGTTCTTGCCGCCCACGCCGCCCATCAAGATGCTCGTGAGATCCTGCACCGCTTCGTTCTCCTGCTCGGCCCAGTAGACGACTGCCGTATCGCCGAGGATCTGCCTGTGGTCGCTGTCTGCCAATAGCGCATTGAGCGCCATGCCATAGGCGAAGGATGCGTCCTCAGATACAGGCGCATTCGCGCCCTGTGCATGGCCATAGGAATTGCTGGACTCCGTGTTGAAGGAAACGAGATTAGCGCCAGACACCTGCGCGCCGGGAACGCCCTTGATCTTGGGGTGCAGCCGCGCGATGGATCCTTCTTTCCCCGTCACCAGGCAGATGCCCTGCGCATCGTCCTCCTGCGCGGTCAAGGCGCGTTCCCACCGCGCCGCGATCGCCGCATCCTCCTGCACAAAGCGTCCTTGGAACCGAAAGACGACGTTTCCGCCCGCAGCCATATCCGGAAGGAACTCCGCGAGCACCGGGTGCATCTTCGCCTGCTCCGGCTGCCATTGCCGGAAAAACGCTACGACGGCCTGCGCCGCGGGGGCATCGAGATCCCCGAGCATCTTCTCATGCAGCTCTTTGGCAGAGGCGAAGCGCTGCAATGCATCCTGCCTCTTCTTCTCCGCTTTCGCTGGATTCTCCTCGTCCTCTGCCAGCCCGAGGAAATAGGTGGACGTATCGCAGAGGAAATAGGCCGGCGGCTTCTGTCCTGCCCGCGTCGGATGATCTGGAACGATCATGCGGCGCGGGCGCACGGCGGTCTTCTTGCCACTACGTTGTTCCTCCCGCAGGTCATAGACTCGCCGGAGCGCCCCATCCGCCGCGATCTCCAGCGCGAACGAGACGCCCACAGGACACCAGCCCCGCCGCGGCGCCTCACCTGCTTCCGCCATCATTTGATAATGTTTTGCGAGTGCCTGAAGAATCATTCGTACACCTCCACTCCCCGCAGATCCAGAACACCATCCCGAAGCACCGCGCGGAAAAACTGCGGACGAATCCGCGTTTTGTCGGAGTAATCCATATCGTAGAGCATGAAGCCCAGATCCTTCTCCCCCCGCAACTCCTCAGGAATCGGCAGCGATACCTCGTTCTCGCAGGGGCGCAGCTGTGCAGGGAACTCCCGGCAGCCGAGATACGGCTGATGGTAGTTCTGCCCCTTCGCCAGGCGCCGGCGGAACATCTCCGAGAACTTCCCCGGATTATCACCCGCTGATGCCTGCGGCGTCATCTCGAAATGCGCTGTGATGACGTAGTGGACATCGGTAAGCAAGAGCGAGGCCCGCTGCATGATGTCCTTCGGCGTCGCGAGATAGGGCGGCCGCTCCCCGTTCGCCATCGCCTGCCACATGACACGGGCCTTCACCTTCGAGCTCACCTCATTGCGCCGCACCGTCGTGAACTTGATGGGACTCAGGACGCGGATCTCATCGACGATCCACTTCAGGCCGGGATGCCAGAAAACGGCCTCCAGGACGCCGCGCGCGGCTGACGGCGTGATCAGATCATAGCTGACACGCTCCGCCTTGAGCTCCGGACGCGTGAACAACGCAAAATCGCCGCGCACATCTACTTTGACACCATATCCCATAGAACCTCTCCTCTCTTCACTTATATTTTATTCAATACGATCCCTACAAGCCTTATCTTACTCTTATTATTTCTCCTTGTCAATTCTCATTCCCTCTTGTTATAATTTTTTTGTCGTATCATGAGGCACATGATACGTGGATAGAAATACTTATATTTTTTTCGCAAACGAAAAGGGCAGGGATGGAGTTCCCTGCCCTTTTCGGCTGTCAGTCATAACACGGAAGATATTCTATTTTCAAAAGACGACGGCCTGGCCAGTGGAGACATCCGCCCGCAGCCCCAGCGCCGCCTCATCGTACAGGCTCAGATCCGTGAGAACATAGAGCGCGGTGCTGCTTTCCCAGAGCGGAGCGACCGCCCCCGCGTCCAGTAGGCGCTGGAAAGGACCCTGCCGCACACCCACGGTATAGACACCCGCGCGGCGCAGCAAGGTGCGGCTTTGCGCGCCCTGCTCCGTCCGAAGCTGCGCCAAGAGCGCCTCCGCCTCCTCGTCGAAAGGAATCAAGACTTGCGCAGAGTCATCGTCGATCAGCTGAAATTTCCGGTCGATGGTCTTCAGCTGGGGCATCATCTGTCGGCAACACTTGAGGATTGCTTCCTTGTCCAACGCCGCCTCCCCCGAGAGGTCATAGAGCTCCCGAAAATACGCCTCGACTGCCTCCGGATGGGAGAGGCGTGCCGCGTAGCGCCCGAAGATGCTTTCCGCGACCTCTCCCTGCCGCCGCAGCTGGGGCGGCATCTTGCTCCCTTCCAGACGGAAAACGGTCACGATACTGTTCTCTCTCGGTCGTTTTCCCTCGCGGTTGCAGCGTCCCGCCGCCTGGAGGATGCTGTCGAGGCCCGCAAGCTCGCGATAGACCAGTGGGAAGTCAACATCGACGCCCGCCTCGATGAGGCTCGTCGAAATCACGCGGCAGTGCTCCCCCTGCCGCAGGCGTCTGCGGATCTCCGTAAGCACGCGCGTGCGATGCGCGGCGCAGAGATTCGTCGAGAGATGGAACACGCCCTCCCGCTCCGGCACCGCCTCATAGAGCTGGCGCGCCATCCGCTTGCTGTTCACGACGACCAGCGCCTGCGGCTTGCACGCGATCTCCTCGGCCAAGGCATCCGGCGCGCACCGCTCCTGGCGCACATCAAAGGTCACGCGTGAGAAGAAAGCGAACTGCTCCTCGATGCGCGGGCAAAGTTCTTTCATCTCCAAGCCGAGGAACGGCCTCAGCGCCGGCTGCGTAGCCGTGCAGAGAACCGCCGTGCAGCCATACTGCGCGAGCAGCGTCCGCACGGCCTCCAAGCACGGCTTGAGAAAGTCCAAGGGAATCATCTGCGCCTCATCGAAGATGATGAGGCTGTGCGCGATATTATGCAGCTTCCGGCACGCTGAGGTGCGGCTCGCATAGAGCGAGGAGAAGAACTGCACATTCGTTGTCACGATGAGCGGCGCATCCCAGTTCTCTGCTGCCAGACGCTGCCGCCGCCCCGCCTCCTGCGTATCATCATACGCGGCATTCGCATAATGAACGACCACATTCTGCGTGCCGAGGATGTTCTGGAACACCTGCGCATTCTGCTCGATGATGCTCGTATACGGGATGACGTAGATGATGCGCCGCACCCCGCTGCCCGCCCGGGCGGCCCGGTGCAGGGCAAAGCCAAGGGAAGCCAGCGTCTTGCCGCCGCCCGTCGGCACGGTCATGCGGTAGAGGCGCTCCTCTCCCGCCTCCCCCTCCTGCAGGCAGGCGCGCAGGATCTCGCGCCGGTGCGCATTGATCGGCTCTCCATAGCGCTCGCCGCGCTCATCGAAGAACCGTGCCTCGACCACCGCATCGAACCGCTGCTTCAGCACCGGCAGCGAATCAAAACCGCGGCGCAGCCTCTCCCCTGCCGTCCGCTCCGCCTCCGGCAGGCAGGACTGATAGAACGCCTCCGTATCGAGGAAATCGGCGTCGACGAGACAGGAAAAAAGCATCCGCGTAAAAAACTGCATTCGATAAATATCCAGCGGCTGCAGAAAAGAAGGCACGGCATCCGGCGGCACAGGCGCTTCCTCCTCCGCCTTCCAGGCGGAAAAGTCAGGCAGTTCCTTCCGCATGCGGCTGCAAAACGTCGCACTCCCTGCGTCATCAAAATCCCCACCGAAATCCGGCAAACCGCCATGATGTCCGGCGATGGCCCAGGCCACCAGAAGCAATAGCGGGGACTTCCTGCGAAAGAGCACCTGCGCGCCTCCCGTCGAATGATCCCCGCCGGAGCTCCGCTCGCCGCGCAGATAGGCTTGGAACTGCACCGAATACTTGCCGAGATCATGATAGCGCCCCGCAAGCGCGCCGAGCTCCTCCGCACCGAATACCGCCGCGAACCTGGCCGCAAGCCCCGCGACATGTTCCAGATGCTCCTTAAGCCTCTGCTGCTTCTTCGTCTTCGTATCATAATGACCAAGATACCCCACGCCCTGACAACCTCCTCCATTGATGCGACTGCATGATGCGATGTTGTAAGCTGTGATTTACTAAATCGTAGCTTACGAAAATTCGTGCGTCAAGCGATGAAGTCTGTGCAACAAGGGAGACCACCTTTTGCCCTCAAAAACAACCTCCTGCTTCCTCATCAGACGTAATCAATCAAGCAACGTTTACTATACTAAGAAGAAATTCTCCGCATGTCTTCCCAACTACACAAGCAAAGGAGGCTCACCTATGGGATTCCCCAAAAAGTTCTTATGGGGCGGCGCCGTCGCCGCCCACCAGCTCGAAGGCGGCTGGCAGTAGGGCGGCAAAGGGTCTCTGTGGCCGATGTTAGAACCCGTATCTCGAAGTCTCCGACTGGGGCTGGCCCATCGACCCCGTCGGCCTCCGCTATACCCTGAACGTCCTCCAAGAGCGCTACGAAGTGCCCCTGATGATCGTCGAGAACGGCATCGGTCTGCATGGGATGCCAGACGAAAACGGCATGGTGCAGGACGACACGCGCATCGCCTACCTGCGCGCCCATATCGAGCAGATGAAGAAAGCCGTCGATGAAGACGGCGTCGACCTCATCGGCTACTGCTCCCCGGGCCCCATCGACCTCGTCTCCGCCGGCACCGGCGAGATGGAGAAACGCTACGGCTTCATCTACGTCGACAAGGACAACGAGGGCAAGGGAACGCTCGCGCGCTCCCAAACACACCGCTTCCAGGCACCCCCTAACTTGTCCGGAGGCATCCGGACATCATACGATCACTTCCCTAACGACATTCAGGTACTGCCAAGCGGACGAGCCCTCCCAAGGTTCTCCCTTACCCGCCGCAGGACCTGAATGTCGTTTTACGCGGATATGGAAAAGGTCTTTCGGCAGAAAGATTGCCGAAAGACCTTCCTTTATGGCAGTCGCTGAAAACAAATCATAATATTTGTATTTATAAACTTTAAATGCTATAATATTTGCAATTACAAACTTTATGGAGGGATATTTCATGGGAAAACGAATCGTCCTATCGCCGAGTATCCGTCGCATCCTGCAACAAATGGGCGAGCAGATCAAACTGGCACGCCTACGCCGGAATATCCCGGCTAGTCTGATTGCCGAGCGCTCCGGACTCGGCCGTACGACCATCTGGCAGATCGAAAAAGGGAGCCCCTCTGTCTCTATGGGCGCTTACGCCAAGGCACTCCATGCAATCGAGGGCATGGACAAGGAACTCCTGCGCATCTGCCGGGAAGACACGCCAGGGCGGGTCATGCAGGACGCAAGCCTTGTACGTCGTCGCGCCTCTAAACGCAAGGGGGAGTGAGCAACATGACGCGGAATAAGATCATTTATTGCTATCTGGATGATATCTTTCACGGCTGCCGCTATCTAGGAAACCTGTACGTGCAGAATGAACGCGGACGAGAAATCTATTCGTTTGAATGGTCAAACGAATGCCTGGAACAAGAGGTTCCATTTCCCATCCTGGATCCACGCCTCTTTGCGGGTATGTACGGCAGACAGTACGCCGGCGACCGTCTCTTCGGCGTGTTTTCCGATGCCTGTCCGGATCGCTGGGGGCGCCTCCTCATGAGCCGGAGGGAAGGAATACGTGCGAGACAGGCAGGCCGCCGTCCAGCTAAGCTTCTGGAGAGCGATTTCCTCCTCGGCGTACACGATGAAGGCCGTATGGGGGCATTGCGATTCCGACTGGACACAAAAGGCCCCTTTCTTGCTGATGACGCTGCCCTCGCGGCCCCGCCCTGGGCCGAACTTCGCAAGTTGCAGGACGCCTCCCTCCACTTCGAGAAAGACGATCATGGCGAGGCAAAGTGGCTCTCTTTGCTGCTCGCGCCCGGCTCCTCACTCGGCGGTGCCCATCCCAAGGCGACAGTGAAAGATGAAAAAGGGAATCTATGGATTGCCAAATTCCCATCACATCACGATGAGGAAGATACTGGAGCATGGGAGATGGTGGCGCATGACCTTGCGATACACTGCCATCTTCATGTGCCCGAAGCAAAAGCGCTTCGTCTCACAGAAGAAGGAACGACGTTCCTCGTCCGGCGATTTGACCGACAACAGGGAAAACGAATCCACATGGTCTCCGCAATGACGATGCTCGATCAGACAGATAACGCACACAATGCCTCCTATCTAGACATTGCCGACTGGATATCCGCCAACAGCGCCCGCCCGCAGGAAGATTTATCGGAGCTCTGGTGCCGCATGGTCTTCAACATCCTCATCGCCAACACCGATGACCACCTGCGCAACCATGCCTTCCTCCTCTACAGAGATGGCTGGCATTTGTCTCCACTTTACGATGTCAATCCGAATCCCATGGGAGAATATCTCTCCCTCGGCATCACAGAAGAAGATAGTGCCCTCGACATACAGCTGGCGCTAGACACAGCCGAGTTCTATCAGATTTCTCCCCAAAAAGCCTCAGAGACAATCACTATGATGGCCACAATCATCCAGCAGAATTGGCTGGATCTTGCACGTAAATACAGGATTCCTAGAAGTTCCATCGAGCGAATGGAGTCGGCGTTCCAGGTAGCAAGAGAACTAGGGAAACCGATATCGTCGAGATAACTGCCGCAATATTGAGGTGCTCCGGATTTGCGTGGAGACGTGATATGGATCATCCTGCCCTCCGGGTTCAGCATAAAATATTTTCCATTCGGATCACAGGAATTAAAGGAACCACTGATTCATTCGGCACTCCGTCTTCACGCGTCTGCGTTGTCCTCCCGCCCTCGACAATCCTCAGTACAAAACGCGATGGAGCGTTTTGCCGCTACGCCTCCGGTTTGTCTCCTAGGGAGATATAGCGCATCCGCGTAAATCCGGAGCACCTCATTTAATCAGCGGTTCCTAAACGGATCTTCTCTGATGTAAGAAAAATACGATGCACCGATGGGATTTCCCAAGGAATCTCCACGGGGCGCTACCTCGCCGCCAACAGTTCGAAGGCGACTGGCGAAATATTATCAGAAAGCCATCGCCACCAACGGCGAGGAGCTTTCCTGAGCGCAGCAAAAAGGTCTCTGTTGTCGAGGAAGCTCTTTTTCTCCGGGTTGACGCGGTCGCCGCTGAGCTCGCCGAACTCGCGCAGGAGTTCTTTCTGGCGGGCGCTGAGGTTCTGCGGTGTGAGGACCTTGACGACGACGTGTTCGTCGCCGCGGCCCGTGCCGCGCAGGTGCGGGATGCCGCGCCCCTTGAGGCGCAGGATCTTGCCGCTCTGCGTGCCGGCGGGGACTTTCATGTCGACGGGGCCGTCGAGCGTCGGCACCTGCACGGTGCCGCCGAGCGCCGCCTCGACGAACGAGACCGGCACCTCGACGATGACGTCCGTGCCCTGCCGCTTGAAGAATTTATGCGGCTTGATGAAGATGTAGACATAGAGGTCGCCGTAGCCGCCGCCGTGCGTGCCCGCCTCGCCGTGACCGGCGACGCGCAGGCGCGTGCCCTGGTCGACGCCCTTCGGGATCGTGACCTTGACCGTGTGCGTCTCGCGCGTCCGGCCGGTGCCGTGGCAATGCGGGCAGGGGGTCTTGACGATCTTGCCCGTGCCGCCGCAGCGGCTGCACGTCGTCTGGTTCATCATGCGGCCAAAGGGCGTGTTGTGCACGGTCTGGCGCATGCCCGTGCCGTGGCAGTCGGGGCAGGTCTCCTGGCTCGTGCCGGGCGCCGCGCCCGTGCCGTGACACTCGGAGCACTCCGCCGTGCGCGGGATGGTGAGCTCGACCTGCTTGCCGAACGCCGCCTCCTCAAAGGAGATCTCGAGGTCGTAACGCAGGTCGGCGCCGCGCTCTGCCACCGGACCGCTCGCGCGTCCGCCGCGCTGGCCGCCGCCGAAGAACATGTCGAAGATATCGCCGAAGCCGCCATCAGCGCCGCCGCCAAAGCCGCCGAAACCGCCCTGGCCGAAGCCGCCGAAGCCACCGCCGCCCTGGAATCCGCCCGTGCCGTCGAAGGCACCCGCGCCGAACTGGTCGTACTGGGCGCGCTTCTTCGGATCCTTGAGGATCTCGTAGGCGGCGTTGACCTCCTTGAATTTCTCCTCGGCTTCCTTCTCGTGGCCGCGGTTGAGGTCCGGATGATATTTGCGGGCCAGTTTCTTGTATGCTTTCTTGATCTCTGCGTCCGAGGCATCCTTGCTGACGCCCAGGACCTCG
>CACWQW010000060.1 GCA_902763085.1 Dongibacter bovis | reverse complement strand
GAGCTGCGCGACTTCCTCGGCAGCAAATGCCTCGACGTCGACGTCAACTCGATGAAGATGCTCGACAACCTCTGCCACCCCGTCTCCGTCATCCGCGACGCCGAAGCGCTCGCCGCCGAGGCGTTCCACGCTGCGCACGCCTTCTTCATGGTCGGCGGCACGACGTCTGCCGTACAGGCGATGGTGCTCACGGCGGTGCATCGCGGCGACAAGATCATCATGCCGCGCAACGTCCACCGCAGCGCGATCAACGCGCTCATCCTCTGCGGCGCCATCCCCGTCTACATCAACCCGCAGATGGATGAGACGCTCGGCATCTCGCTCGGCATGAAAGTCAGCGAGATCGAGAACGCCATCCGCCGCCACCCCGACGCGAAGGCCGTGCTCGTCAACAACCCGACGTACTACGGCATCTGCTCCGACCTGCGCGCCATCGTGAAGCTCGCGCACGCGCACGGCATGCTCGTGCTCGCCGACGAGGCGCACGGCACGCACTTCTACTTCCACAAGGACCTGCCCATCTCCGCAATGGACGCGGGTGCCGACATGGCGGCGATCAGCATGCACAAGTCCGGCGGCTCGCTCACGCAGAGCTCCCTGCTCCTCTGCGGGCCAGGCGTCCACGCGGGCTACGTCCACCAGATCATCAACATCACGCAGACGACGAGCGGCTCCTACCTCCTCATGTCGAGCCTCGACATCAGCCGGAGGAACCTCGCCCTGCACGGCGAGGAGATCTTCTCGAAAGTCCTCGGCCTCGTCGCCTACGCGCGCGACGAGATCAACGCGATCGGCGGCTACTACGCCTACGGGCGCGAGCTCATCGACGGCGGCGCCATCTACGACTTCGACACGACGAAGCTCTCCATCTTCACGCGGCCCATCGGCCTCGCGGGCATCGAGGTCTATGACCTCCTGCGCGACGAGTACGACATCCAGACGGAGTTCGGCGACATCGCGAACCTGCTCGCTTACGTCTCCGTCGGCGACCGGCCGAAGGACATCGAACGCCTCGTCGCCGCGCTCGCGGAGATTCGCCGCAACTACAGCAAGCCGCAGGCGAAGATGCTCAAGGCGGAGTACATCGACCCCGAGGTCGTCTGCGGACCGCAGGAGGCGTTCTACGCGGAAAAGGAACCGCTGCCCATCGCCGAGACAAGCGGCCGCGTCTCGAGCGAATTCGTCATGTGCTACCCGCCCGGCATCCCCATCCTCGCCCCCGGCGAGCGCATCACGGACGAGATCCTCACCTACATCCGCTACGCGAAGAAGAAGGGCTGCCAGATGACGGGCACGGAGGACATGAGCCTCGCGACGCTCAACGTCATGAAATAAAGGGCTCTTGCGCAGCAAACAAAGCCTTTGCCGACAGACATCCACAACGAAGGAGGGATTCCATGGAACTCTGGTTCAGCGAGCTCCACACGCCGAACGTCAAATTCTCCATCAAGGTCGACCGTCAGCTCTACGCGGGCCGCAGTGAATTCCAGCGCATCGATATCTTCGACTCCAAGGAATTCGGCCGCTTCCTCACGCTCGACGGCTACATGATGCTCACGGAAAAAGACGAGTTCATCTACCACGAGATGATCACCCACGTGCCGCTCTGCGTCAACCCGGACGTACGCAACGTACTCGTCATCGGTGGCGGCGACGGCGGTACCGTGCGCGAGCTCGTGCGCTATCCCGGCATCCGCCATATCGACCTCGTCGAGATCGACGAGCTCGTCGTCGAGGTCTGCCGCAAATACCTGCCGCAGACGACGGGCGGCCTCAGCGACGCGCGCGTCGCCATCCACTACGAGGACGGGCTGAAATTCGTGCGCCATGCCAAGGACGCCTACGACCTCATCATCGTCGACTCCACCGACCCCTTCGGCCCCGGCGAGGGACTTTTCACCAAGGAGTTCTATGGCAGCTGCTACAAGGCGCTGCGCGAAGACGGCATCATGGTCAATCAGCACGAGAGCCCCTTCTACACACAGGACGCCTACGCCATGCAGCGCGCCCACAAGCGCATCGTTTCCTCGTTCCCGATCAGCCGCGTCTATCAGGCGCACATCCCGACCTATCCCTCGGGACACTGGCTCTTCGGCTTTGCATCGAAAAAGCGCCATCCCGTCAAGGACGCGCATTTTACCCAGTGGAACGCGCTCGGCCTCAAGACACGCTACTACAATACCCAGCTGCACGCAGGCGCCTTTGCCCTGCCCAACTATGTAGAGGAGATGCTGCGCGATGTGGAACCGTAATGTAGAAACCTTTCTTGGCTGCGAGGGACCCTTCGAGGAGAGCCGCATCGTGCTCTTCGGCGCGCCCTTCGACTCGACGACGAGCTACCGCCCCGGCACGCGCTTCGCGAGCCGCACGATGCGCGCGGAGTCCTACGGGCTCGAGACGTACAGCCCCTATCAGGACCTCGACCTCGAGGATGCGGCGGTCTTCGACGGCGGCGACCTCGAGCTCTCGTTCGGCAACACGGAAAAGGCACTCGCTGACATCGAGGCACGGGCGCACGCGATCCTCCAAGAGGACCGCCTCCCCTTCCTCCTCGGCGGCGAACACCTCGTGACGCTGCCCGCACTGCGCGCGGCGCAGGAAAAATACCAAGACCTCGCCGTCATCCACTTCGACGCGCACACCGACCTGCGCGACGAGTACTTAGACGCTCGCCTCTCCCATGCGACCGTGCTGCGGCGCATCTGGGACATCCTCGGCGACGGGCGCATCCATCAGTTCGGCATCCGGAGCGGCGAGCGTGCGGAGTGGCGCTGGGCGGCTGAGGGCCATACGGACCTCCATCGCTTCGGCTTCCAGGGCCTCGATGAGGTGCTCGATGGCCTTGCCGCCTCCGCGCGCCCCGTCTACCTCACGATCGACCTCGACGTCCTCGATCCCTCCTGCTTTCCCGGCACGGGAACGCCGGAGGCGGGCGGCGTGACGTTCGCTGCACTACTCAGCGCAGCGCTGCGCGTCATCGCGCGCACGCACGTCATTGCCTGCGACCTCGTCGAACTCTCACCGCCGCTCGACCCGAGCGGCATCTCGACCGCGACAGCGCTCAAGCTCCTGCGCGAGATGCTCCTCGCGCTTGAGCGTCCTTACATCCAGAAGTAACTGTCCATCCAAAGGAGGAATCACCATGGGAAAAGCCCTCATCATCGGCTGCGGCGGCGTCGCGAGCGTCGCCATCCACAAATGCTGCCAGAACAGCGCGGCATTCTCTGAAATCATGATCGCCTCGCGCACGAAGTCGAAATGCGACGCGCTCAAGGAGAAGCTCGCGCCGACAACTGCGACGAAGATCCACACGGCGCAGATCGACGCCGACGACGTGCCCGCGCTCACGCAACTCATCAAGAGCTTCGCGCCGGACGTCGTGCTGAACCTCGCGCTGCCGTATCAGGACCTGCACATCATGGACGCCTGCCTCGCCGCCGGCGCGAACTACGTCGACACGGCGAACTACGAGCCGGAGGACACGGCGAAGTTCGAATACAAATGGCAGTGGGCGTACCGCGAGCGCTTCGAGAAGGCGGGGCTCACGGCGCTGCTCGGCTCCGGCTTCGACCCGGGTGTCACGGGCGTCTTCTCCGCCTACGCGCTCAAGCATCAGTTCGATGAGATCAACTACATCGACATCCTCGACTGCAACGCCGGCGACCACGGCTACCCCTTCGCGACGAACTTCAACCCGGAGATCAACATCCGCGAGGTCTCCGCAAACGGCAGCTACTGGGAGGAGGGCCACTGGGTCGAGACGAAACCGATGGAGATCAAGCGCGTCTACAACTTCCCGGAGATCGGCCCGAAGGACATGTACCTGCTGCACCACGAGGAACTCGAGAGCCTCGGTCTCAATATCCCGGGCATCAAGCGCATCCGCTTCTTCATGACGTTCGGCGAGAGCTACCTCACGCACCTGCGCTGCCTCGAGGATGTCGGCATGACCTCCATCGAGCCCATCGACTTCGAGGGGAAGAAGATCGTGCCGCTGCAGTTCCTCAAGGCCGTCCTGCCCGATCCCGCGAGCCTCGGCCCGCGCACGAAGGGCAAGACGAACATCGGCTGCATCTTCCGCGGCAAGAAAGATGGCAAGGACAAGACCTACTACCTCTACAACGTCTGCGACCACCAGGAATGCTACAAGGAAGTCGGCTCGCAGGCCGTCTCCTACACGACGGGCGTACCCGCGATGATCGGCGCCATGCTCATCATGAACGGTACGTGGAAGGGCCCCGGCGTCAAGAACATCGAAGAGTTCGATCCCGATCCGTTCATGAACGCACTCAACAAGTGGGGCCTGCCATGGCAGGAGAGCTTCCATCCGGAGCTTGTCGACTGATGGCGCGCGCGTCATTCCCTTGGATCGAGCGCGTCCCGACACCTTCCTACGTCATCGACCTCGCGAAGCTCAAGGAGAACCTCGCCGTCCTGCATGACATCGAGGAGACGACGGGCGCGCACGTGCTGCTCGCGCAGAAATGCTTCTCAATGTACGCCCTCTACCCGCTCATCGGCGCGTACCTTTCCGGCACCACCGCGAGCGGCCTCTACGAGGCGCGCCTCGGCCACGAGGAGATGGGCAAGGAGAACCACGTCTTCTCCCCCGCCTACCGTGCGGAAGACATGGAGGAGCTCGTCAAGATCACCGACCACATGGTCTTCAACTCCCTCAGCCAGTGGCGGCGCTTCGGCGCCGCAGCACGCGCCGCCGGCGTCTCCTGCGGGCTGCGCATCAATCCGGAATGCTCGACGCAGGAGCACGCGATCTACGACCCCTGCGCGCCCGGCTCGCGGCTCGGCACGCGCCGCGCCGCCATCGATGCCGCGGGGGGCGCCGCGGCACTCGCGGGACTCGACGGACTCCATTTCCACACGCTCTGCGAGCAGGGCGCCGACGCGCTCGCCGTGACCGTCAAAGCGGTCGAGGAGCGTTTCTCGGACCTCCTGCCCAGGGTGAAATGGCTGAACCTCGGCGGCGGTCACCACATCACGAAGGATGGCTACGACATCCCGCTCCTCAAGCGCATCATCCGCCACCTGCAGGATGCGTACGATGTCACCGTCTACCTTGAACCCGGCGAGGCCGTCGCGCTCGATGCCGGCTACCTCGTCGCGACCGTGCTCGACCTCCAGGAGGAAAACGGCATCGCCATCCTCGACACCTCCGCCGCCTGCCACATGCCAGACGTCCTCGAGATGCCGTACCGCCCGCCCGTCCTCGGCGGCGGCGAACCGGGGGAAAAGGCGTATACCTACACCCTCGCCGCCCCGACCTGCCTCGCGGGCGACACCATCGGTACCTATTCCTTCGACGCGCCGCTCGCGGTCGGCAGCCGCGTCGTCTTCGCGGACATGGCGATCTACACGATGGTCAAGAACAACACCTTCAACGGCATGCCGCTGCCCTCGATCCTCACCGCCCACGAAGACGGTAGCACGGAGACCGTGCGCACGTTCGGCTATGAGGATTTCAAGATGCGGCTCTGACGCTGCCCACAGCACATACGAAAAGGAGCCCCGCTCCGGTCATCACGTACCGGAACGGGGCTTCTCTTGTTATCCTTTGAGGCTCGTCAAGTACAGGCGGGCGCCGCCCGCCCCTCCACTCAATGCAGCCCGAGCGCAGTCCCCAAGGCGTGGACGAGGAACGCCACGCACCAGGCGATCACGCACTGCGTGACCACGGTGTAGAGCGCATTCCTCCCGCCCGACTCGCGCCTCACCGTCGCGATTGCCGCGACACAGGGCGTATAGAGCAAGACGAAGACGAGGAAGACGAGCGCCGTGAACGGCGTGAAGAGCGCCTGGAGCCCGGCGATATCCTCGCCAACGAGCACGGAGAGCGTCGAGACGAGCGTCTCCTTCGCCGTGAAGCCCGTGAGAATCGCCGTCGCGACGCGCCAGTCGCCGAAGCCGAGCGGTGCGAAGATCGGCGCCACGAGGCGGCCGATGGCGGCGAGCAGGCTTTCGTCCGGCGCCGCCGCAGGATTGAGATGCGCGTCGAACATCTGCAGGAACCAGATGATGATGGACGCGAGGAAGATGATCGTGAACGCCTTGACGACGAAGCCCTTCGCCTTTTCCCAGACGAGGCGCACGACGCTCTTCGCGAGCGGGATGCGGTAGTTCGGCAGCTCCATGACGAACGGCACGGGCTCCCCGCGGAACTTCGTGCGATCGAGCACGAGCGCGTAGAGGATACCGCAGCAGATGCCGAAAAGGTAGAGCCCGATCATCACGAGCGCCTGCAGATGCGGCGGGAAAAAGGCGCCGATGATGAGCGTGTAGATGGGCAGTTTCGCACTGCAGCTCATAAACGGCGTGAGCAGGATCGT
This sequence comes from Dongibacter bovis, assembly GCA_902763085.1. Lineage (GTDB taxonomy): Bacteria > Bacillota > Negativicutes > Selenomonadales > Selenomonadaceae > Selenomonas_C. The sequence continues at coordinate 5,990 of CACWQW010000060.1, read as the reverse complement.
CATCTTGCGGTCGCGATCGCTTGAGAGCGTGCGCGTCGCCATGATGGCGGGCACTGAGCAGCCGAAGCCGACGAGCAGCGGCACGATGCTGCGCCCTGAGAGCCCGATGCGCCGCAGCAGCCGATCCATGACGAACGCGACGCGCGCCATGTAGCCCGTGTCCTCGAGGATGGAGAGGAAGAAATACAGCGTCACGATCGTCGGCAGGAAACTGATGACCGTACCGACGCCCTGCAGCACGCCGTCGACGAGGAGCGCGTGCATGACGGGATTGACATCCGCCGCAGTGAGCCCCGCATCCACGCCGCTGATTGCGCCACCGACGAGCGCTTCCATCAGCGAGGTGAGCCATGCACCGATGCCGTTGAACGTCATGACGAAGATGAACGCCATGATGGCGAGGAAAATCGGGATTGCCGTATACTTTCCCGTGAGCAGGCGGTCCATCTGCAAGCTGCGGCGGTGCTCCTTGCTCTCATGCGGGCGCACGACGGTCAGGCGGCAGAGGTTTGTGAGGAACGCGAATCGCATGTTCGCGAGCGCCGCCTCCGCGTCGAGTCCCGACTCCTGCTCCATCACATCGGTGATCTGGTCGTAGATGCGTTTCTGCTCGGGCGGGATCGCGAGCTTCCGCTCGATGAGCGGATCGTGCTCGATGAGCTTCGTCGCTGCGAAGCGCACAGGGAGGCCCGCCCTCTTAGCGAGCGGCTCGATGAGGTGCGCCATCGCGTGGATGCCGCGGTGCACCGCCGCCACAGGGTCGGCGGGGTCCGCGCTGTCCGCGCAGAAGTCGATGCGCGTCGGCTGCTCGTGGTTGCGCGCGACGTGCAGCGCGTGCTCGACGAGCTCATCGATGCCCTCGTTCTTCGCCGCCGAGATCGGCACGACGGGGATGCCGAGCGTCTCCTCGAGCTCGTTGATGTGCACGGAGCCGCCGTTGCCGCGCATCTCATCCATCATGTTGAGCGCGAGCACCATCGGGATGCCGAGCTCCATGAGCTGCATAGTCAGGTAGAGATTGCGCTCGAGGTTCGTCGCATCGACGATGTTGATGATGCCATCGGGATGCGTGTGCAGGAGGAAATCGCGCGTGACGATCTCCTCGTTCGAGTACGGCGAGAGCGAGTAGATGCCCGGCAGGTCCGTCACGCGCGCCTCGGGATGCGAGCGCATCTGCCCGTCCTTGCGGTCGACCGTCACGCCGGGGAAATTCCCCACATGCTGGTTCGCGCCCGTAAGCTGGTTGAAGAGCGTCGTCTTGCCGCAGTTCTGGTTGCCGACGAGCGCGAACGAGAGCGGCGCCCCCGCGGGGATTTCCGTCGCCTTGTCGTGGTGGTGGTACGAGGGCGCGCGGTCGAACTCCCCGCGCCCCGGGTGCGGGATCGAGCGCCGTGGCGCGCGCGGCACCTCCGCCTGCGGCGCTGCCGCGCGGACCTCCTTCACGACGAGCAGCCGCGCCTCGTCGAGGCGCAGCGTCAGCTCATAGCCGCGCACCTTCACCTGCACGGGGTCCCCCATCGGCGCGCGCTTCACGAGCGCCACGACCGCGCGCGGTGTGAGCCCCATATCGAGCAGATGATGGCGCAGCGCCCCCGTCCCCTGCACAAGCTCGATCTCCGCAGCCTGCCCCGGCTGCAATTCATCCAGTGTCATCAATGGCTTGCCCTTCTCCTATCTCATCCAGTCCTTCTTCGATCTCTCGTCGCCCTCCGGTTCGTAGGATTCCTCCCGCGTTTTCGTCCGGAGATAGCTTCTATCGATTCTCATCATAATCTATCTTTATCGACATGACAAGGGGGACACCGCTCCTTATGCAAAGAAATCCTGCCTCACACGGCTGAGCAACGCAGATCGCAGCCCGCGGGCATAGAAAAATCCCCGCCTCGTTGTTGGGCATCATATTTAACGGATTTTGCTTCATAAATTTGATACCTCATTTTTTTGATTATTTGATGTGTCCATATTATCCAGCCCTATACGATGGGCTGTTATCAAATTGTTATCGGTGGTGATAACGGGGGGTAGCAGGGTTGTTGTTTTCTCTGGTGGTTTACAACTACATTTTACCACGAAAGGCAGGGAAATGCAATAACCATCCTTGCTGTGGCGTATCAAGGAATCTTACTGAACATATGGCGCACCTTATCCAAACGGCTGTTTGGACGACGGGGCTGGATGATTGGCTCGCCGACAGTGGCCTGATACCCTTTCAGTTCCGTCAGGCACACACTCCGCCCGTTGGTGTAAAAGGCCAAATCAGTACGGTATGCCTGTATGCAACGGGCGGGAATCTCGCCAGTAAAGACAACTTCATCCTTTTTTATCTGGGCCGTTTCGATGGTGGCACAGTATTTCGGCGCATCATGATAAGCCCTGGAAAGGTATTCCTGGGGCGCATAGAGGGTGAAGGAGAGATAAGGTTCCAGCAACTGCGTCCCAGATTTCTTCAATGCCTGTTCCAATACAATCGGGGCCAATGAGCGGAAGTCCGCCGGCGTACTGACCGGGCTATAGTAAAGTCCGTATTCAAAGCAAATCTTACAGTCCGTTACGTTCCAGCCACACAAGCCTTGCCCCAAACCGTAACGGATACCATCCATGACAGCGTTTTGAAAACTCTGGTTCAGGTATCCCAGGGAAACCCGGCTCTCGTATTTTACACCGGAGCCAAGCGGGAGCGGTGTAACAGACAGTCCGATAGATGCCCAAAACGGGTTAGGCGGCACCTCGATATGGATGGTGTGACTGGCCACTTTGAGCGGCCGCTCTAAATAAATGACGGTGGGTTCCTTCACTGCTGTTTCAATCTTGTATTTTTCCGTCAGCAAAGCGGAAACAACCTCCAACTGCATCCGACCCAAAAAAGAAAGAATGATCTCATGGGTGGTGGAATCCACCTCGTAGTGCAAAAGCGGGTCAGTATCCGCAATTTGCGTAAGAGCGTCCAGCAACCGGTCTCTTTGCTCTGCCGTTTTTGGCGTAATCGTCGTCCGCAGCATAGGGAAGGGAACATCACTCCACATTTCACGAGGAAGTTGGGTTTTGTCCCCCAATATATCGTTTAATCTCAAGCTGTCGCTGGGAAGGATGACAATTTCGCCCTTATGGGCGGTATCTGTCCGAACAATCTCCCCTTTGGATGGAATACGCATCTCTGTGATTTTCAGCTTTTCTCTCCCGGCTAGGGCCACCGTATCCCGCAGACGCAGCGTTCCGCTGTATAGCCGCAGATAGACAAGCCTCTGGCCGCAATCTGTATACTCCACCTTAAAAACTCTACCGCACAGGGCGGCGCTCCCCTGTTCCTTGGTCGATTGGAACAGCCCTATCACCGCATCCATCAACTGTTGAATGCCAAGGCCGTTTTTGGCGCTACCATGATAGACCGGGAGCAGGGAGGCGTCTTGAACTCGCCGCTGTTCTTCTTGCGCAAGTTCTTTCTGACTGATTGATTCTCCTGCGATATACTTTGCCAATAACTCATCGTTATTTTCGATGACCGAATCCCACACCTCTGCACTAGTGTTTTCTGTCAGAGTTATTTTCGAGGACAGCGACACTGTCTGCTTGATGATAATATCAGCGGAGAGCTTATCCCGAACAGACTGATATACGCTCTCCAAATCAATGCCAACCTGGTCGATCTTGTTGATAAAGATAATGGTGGGGATGTTCAATTTCCGTAGGGCATGGAACAGAACACGGGTCTGGGCCTGCACGCCATCTTTAGCGGAGAGCACCAAGATGGCCCCGTCCAAAACAGCCAGAGAGCGGTATACCTCTGCCAAGAAATCCATGTGGCCGGGAGTATCCACAATATTGACTTTACAACTGTGCCACTGGAAAGAAGTGACTGCCGTTTGAATGGTAATTCCACGCTGCCGCTCCAAAAACATAGTGTCCGTTCTCGTTGTCCCTTTTTCGACGCTCCCCGGCTCTGAAATGGTTCCGCTGGCATACAGCAGGCTTTCTGTCAGTGTCGTCTTGCCCGCATCTACATGGGCAAGAATCCCGATATTGATAATGTTCATGTCTATCCTCCATACAAGGCCCAAAAGGGCGCAAAAATCCCCAGCGGCAAATACTTTTACCGCTGGGGATCATGACTTCGGATACATAGAAACGCATTCAGGGGCAATTATTTTTGTGCCCATTATCAAATTTTATTTAAGAATACCTTGCCGCATGTTGAATAGACTCCTCAAATCAGGATGACAGCAGTATAGCATAGCACACTCTAAAATGCAAGAAGTTTTTACCCGCTGTCCCAAATAAATCAGGAGGGCATTCACCGGGACACCCTCCGATTTGGGGCCTCATGCGCAAATAATTTCTGTGTCCACGATTTCCGCCGCACACGCCCGAATATTGTTAGTCCCTCTGCAACTCATACCACAGACCGTTGCCCTCGTCAAAGATGTACTTTTCCATGAAATTACCTCCATTTTTTGTGATTATCGTGCGCCTACCCTTATTTTTGACCTTGCACCCCATTTCTGCTCCTTTTCGACCTGTTCCTGCTGGTAAGCTGCCTCCAGTATCCTGTCCGCCTGTTCCGGGCCAATGGCCCGTCTGACCCGCTCATAGTCCCTGACTTGCCCTTTCAAGCCGTCCCTCTCGGCACAAACCTCATAAATCCTGGCTGACAGGGAGCCGTTCTTACTGACCTCACGATCATAGGCGCTCTGCAACCGCTCAAACTTGCTCTTGAGGTCGAAGTAGGCCCGGTAGACGGAGCGCAGCACCTTGACGATCTTCTCCCAAAGGGGCTTGGCCTTTTTCTCCCGGTAGGACTTGGCCGATTCCAGCGGCCCCGCCTCCGGCAGCGTCCGCTCCGGGTCGTCGGAGAAGTCCGCCGCCAGTTTCTCCATGCCCTTGAGCAAGGGCGCTACATCGTCCAGCTTAGCCCTGGCCTGGGCCGCTTTCTTCTCAGCTGATGCTGCCTCCTTATTCTTTTTGTCGGCCTCAACCTGGGCCAGCGCCGACACCTCTTGAAGCTGTGCAAGCCGTTCCTGCTCACGCTCCGTCTTGAACTGCGTAACAGTCAAATGTTCTTCGGAACTACCACGTTCCCCACGCTCTACATCGTCATAGCCAGCGGAGCGCATATGCTCAAAGAAATCATCTTGCAGGACACTGTACGACTTTCGTAGAACGGGTTTGCCCTTAGCTGTGCGTAACGGCTCCCCGGTAGTTTCGTCCAGAATGGGCTTGGACGCCCACTTCTTGCTCATGCTCACCTGCATGATCGTTTCCTTGACCTTGCCCACCAGGGACTTGTCCTTGCACCGCTTTGTCCAGCGTATCTCCTTCTCCACTACCGGGATATAAACCACATGGAGGTGGTAGTGGTACACGTCCTCCCCCAGCGCCTCGGACATGGCCCGGTTGCGCTCGTCAGCGTGCATGACCGCCGACAAAATATACTGCTCTCCGCCCACGATTTTGATTGCGGCTTTATAGGCTTCGGTGTAAAATTGTTTTGCGAAGTCATACCCGCCGTGATTGTAGAAGTAAGCGGAGTTTACATCAAAGACCAACTCACCGTATCGAAAGGCATCCTCCTTGATGCCACGGGTGGAGATCACGCCGTCGGCCTCCATTTGAGCAAACATCTCCCGATACCCGGCAGACGGGGTTTTGAAATGGACATTGAGCGGCGTCCGCTCCAGTACAATGTCCTGATTGACATAGGAATCCTTCTCACGCTCGTTGTGCTGCTGGGTGTTACCGATCTTGGTTTCGGTCAGCCTCATATTTCTTGCGTTGGTACGGTCAATACCGTCGCCTCTCGCCATAGGCAAAAATCCTCCTGTTTCAGATGTTGGGTTGTTGAAAGAGGACGGGGGTTCGGGGGAGGCACTTCCTGCAGGAAGTGTAATAACCCACTATGCACTTGTCAACAAAAATTGGACACAAACTAAAAAAATCAGGCATAAAAAACGAATCGTTGTACAAGATTCATCAACTTTTCTGACATCCTTCAAGCT